>CAZLXD010000045.1:0-17735 GCA_964563185.1 uncultured Chitinophaga sp. | reverse complement strand
TGTGACGTTCCTCAAAGGTAATACCGCCTTTGAGGAACGTCACATATGGTGGGTGGCTTCGGGAGCATCTGTTGTTCATCAGCAAATTACGGCCCCCGATCCAGGTACATACAACTTACTCGGAACCGGAATTTTTAACCAAAGCGGAGTAGACCAGAATAAGTTGAAACAATCACCGGTGCAGGCCGATATAGCTGTTACTGCTTTACACCATTTAATTTACGAAACCGGAGAACACCCCGAAACCTATCCTTTCTGGGATTTTGATGGAAAAAGCTGGCTAAATGTTTTTAGCAACGTTAAAGAAGAAGAGGTAAACAGGCTGTCGGTATATCCCAACCCTTCGCAGGGTATTTTTACCTTTTGGTTAGCCAATAACACCGGCCATGATATCTGCGTGGAAGTTTTCGATTTATCAGGTAAGCTGGTAAAGAGCGGGTGTGAGCAATACTCACCAAGTAAAGTAACTATCAATCTCAGCGGAGCGCCTGCCGGAAAGTACATGGTTAAACTAACTGCCGGAGGTAAAACATACAGGGAGTCAATTCAACTTACAAAGTAAATTGGCATACAGGTGCCTGATAAAAAATAAGCCCCTTAACGGGGCTTGTTTTTTTGTGTGTAATCTAATTGTGGGAAACCCTACCTGGAAGTTTCTCGGGTGGCCACCATGCACTTTTGTTGTTGGTGCAACTGAAATCCCGCCCATCCTAAAGCAGCAATAGATACCAGGCTTAAAAGCGCAAAGGTTCTGAAAAGCCGAAGGTAGTTTTTGCGATAGCCCAACCGCATCATATCCGGCTCAATGAAGTGGAGCCCCGGTAACAGAAAAAAGCATATAGTGCTTATTGCAGCAGTTATGTAAACAAATTGCTGAAGCATTCTAGTAGTTATATCTGGCTAATTTTCCTTCTTCGGTCCTTTCATACCACTTCCCTACTTTACAATCTTCGGAATAGCGGCCTTTATACTTTAACCGGCCGTCAGTAGTGTAAGCTAACCAAACACCGCTTTTCTTTCCGCTGTTGTAAATAGATAGCAATGCCAGTTGTCCGTTATCGTAGTACTCCTTACAAACCCCGTGTTCCATGTGGTCATAGTAAACGTATTCCAGCCTTACAGCTCCGTTTTCATACCACTCAACGGCATCGCCATTTTTAAAAAAGCCGTTATAGTGCGTTACTGATTTTACCTTTCCGCTACGGTAATAGCAGGTATCTGCCTCAGCAGTTTCGTCAAATAGGTTTTGTAACTCGCCTCCCCAATACCAACTTTTCATTACTCGCAACCTCTGTCCGCTTTCATACAGCTCTACAGCTTTCATATTGCCGTTAGAATAAAAGTAGTTCCAAACTCCGTGCATTAAGCCTTGGCTCATGGTTCCTTCAGCCATGCCCGCTTCCAACTTTAACCGGCAGTAACCCGAATACGGATGGGTTGCACCTGTTTCATAATATACTCCCTCCTTTAACTCGCCTGAAGTTAGTGTCAAGGGTTTAGCTGAGGTAAGGGTTATCATAACAAAAAGGATTGCAGCAATTCTCATTTTATATTGAGTTTCACAAATATCCTTTGCCAATCTCACCTCAATGCAACGCACATTTTACAAAACAGTAAATTGTAGTAGGCGCTACATTAGGAAATTGAAAATTTCACATGGCTTCAAAAGCTCACCTAAAAGGGGTAATAGCCCTACATTAGATATAAAGGTTTCGCCCCTACGGGGCGATGCTCCTTTTTTGAAATTGAGCTACCGGTATTTAGGTCCTACGTCAAAAAATCCCCTTAGGGGTTTAACATTGGTAGAAGTAAAGAAGCAAGCCGAAGAGATTACCCCGTAGGGGAACCCCTAAGAAAACTACCTAATGCCCGGTCATTGCCATAAAAGGGGGCAGGTTACTGCCAAACCCACTAACAAGAGCTATTGGTCGTTGTCTTGAAAATATTCACGAGGGCAGCTTTTTTCCGTCTTTCCGTGTAAAAACCTCTAAAACCCTTACATAAATCAATTTTTTCACAGGAAAAACCAACAGTTACATCACCGAAATTGACAGTTACATCAACAGAACAGATAGTTACAGCAATAGAATTGACAGTTACGGTAACAGAAATAATAGTTGCAGCAGCAGAATTAATAGTTACGGTAACGAAATAGATAGTTACGTCACCTAAATCAACTGTTACGTTAACAGAATAGATAAATACAGTAACATAATTAATAGTTACGGGAACAGAAATGATAGTTGCAGCAACAGAATTGACTGTTACGGTAGAAGAAATTATACTGCTGCGCTAACATAGAATGCCGCCCAAAAACCTGAAAACACCAACAAATAGCCGTCCCACAATCAAGCAGCCCATTAGAAGAAACAGGGAGGATGTTTAGTGGTCCCTACAGGAATCGAACCTGTATTTAAAGTTTAGGAAACTTCCGTTCTATCCATTGAACTAAGGGACCTGTTTTTACAACATTAATCTACTTTTCAAATACTTTCTTCCGGCAGCTGTCTTAAAATACTTTTCTCGTTGCACAGCCTCCTCTCGGGTTGTAAATGTTTCAAAGTAAACCAACCTAAAGGGCAAATATGTTTTAATTGATTGAGTCATTCCTGCATTATGCTGTAATAATCTTTTCTCCAGGTCTTCGCAATGCCCTTTATAGTAGAAATCGTGCTTTTCACTTTTTATTACGTATGCGTAAAACATAAAACAAACTTCCGTTCTATCCCCGCCCGAACGTTCCGTTCGGAACGGGCGGGCATTGAACTAAGGGACCTTGCTGTAATGGGAGTGCGAAAATAAAAAAACTGATTAGCTGGCGGCACTACATCCTTACGAGGGTATCTTTTTGTAATATAGCTTAACTAAACACCTGTTATGAAAAGAAAACTACTGTTCACATTCATTGCACTTTCCTCGGTGGCGGCTATTTATGCCCAGCACTTCACATTGCGCGTACAAGGCGGCTATGCCGGCCCCGGATTTATGAAAAATGAAACCGTTAAAGGACCTGTTATAGATGCCTTTCACCCTGAAAAGGACGGGCTCATATTTATGGCTAACCGCAACTTTTTCAAAGATTCCTCCACCCAAACAGTGTATGGTTCGTATGGTCAGGGAATGAACTTTGCGCTGGGATTTGGCTATATGTTTAACCCGTACATTGGCATTGATATGGGGCTTTCCTACCTTAAGAGCGACAAGATAAAGTCGCAGGAGAGGCACGAAATTGTGCTGAATACTTTTGGTGGTTTCTATGCTTATACCGGAAATTATTTTGATGTAAACATCAGCACCAACGCGCAGAGCTTATCGCTAATGCCCTCGCTGGTAGTAAGGGGAGCTAAGCCCGGCTGGAAAGTTTATCCTTACGGACGGTTTGGCATATCGCTGCCCGTGTTTGGAACACTCACACACAGCATTAACATTGATTTGGAAGAAGGCTTGGAAAGCGATACTAACCTGCTTAAAACGCTGGTAAAAGAACCTTTCTTTTTAGGGCAAAAAACCGAAGTGAAGTTAGAAACAGAGGGGACCGTTTCTATTGGGTTTAACGGTGCTGTTGGAGTAGCTTATCAGCCACTGCCGTACATGAATGTATTTTTGGAGTTAAACGGACAATATCTGGTAACAAGAGCAAAGGAAACCAAGATAACACAGTGGGATGCTGATGGCGTAAGTAAACTGGAAGAACGCGGAAAATACCGCACGGAGTTCGTTTACACTGATGAACTGAACAAGTCATCAAACAATGCCGACTACAACCCGAACTATGATAAGACAAAACCAAAGGATGATTTCAGGCCAACAGGGCCATTCAATAATCTTGGATTTAATGTGGGGGTTACATTTTTCCTGAGTAAGGAAACACTAAAGAAGAAACCTAAGAGAGCAAGCAACTAATTCTAACAGTATTCAAATAAAAAAGCCCGGCTTAACCGGGCTTTTTTATTAAAACAGCTTTACTCAAGTTATTCAATTACTACACGTTGAACGGAAGTAGCGTAGTTTTTATCAGCAAACTCAACCTTTACAATGTAAACACCCTTTGCCAGTGAACTTGTATTTAAGGCCATATTGTATCCGTCAATAACCGGTTGATTAATGACCTCTCTGCCTAAGTTATCGAACATAACTACCGAAACAGGCTTAATGTTACTGCGAATGTTCAGGCGGTCGTTAGCCGGGTTAGGGAAAAGAGTAATGTCGGCATTAAACTTAATGTCGTTAATAGAGGTGGAAGTGCTGCACATTAACGAATACAGGAAGTTAGCTGAGGTAGTATCAACTTGTGTCATCATGGCAGCGTTGTTTTGCCATGGGCAATGTCCGGCACCCGGATATACTATACTCGAATTTTCTATGCCGTATTGGTCATAAAGTGGTTGAATTGTTCCTAAACCGCATAAGCGCACCGGAGTAGCACCATTTTGTGCTAATGCACAACCGTAAGGTACAGTAAGGTCTGCATCCCCCTGAGCATTAAAAGAAGGTTTGTTACCAGGACTAACGAATTCTGGACGGTTAAGGCCTCCTGCAAGATTGACAAGTGCTGCCAACTCAGACGAATAGCCATCATTTCCACTATTTCCATCAAAGCCTCCATTCTGATTGATGATGGTTTGAAATGCAGGTGGTGCCTCACCTAGCGAGTCTAAATAAATTACATGCATGAATAGCACAGCACCGGCTGAATTACCTCCGGCAAAAATCCAATTCGGGTTAATCTTGTAGGTATTAGTTGTTGCCGCATCTTTTCTGAAAAAACGGATAGCTGACTTTCCATCGCTGATAGCTTTCAATACTGTTTCAATCACTTTGGAAGAATCAAGCATATCCCAAAAGTTAGCTAAACGGTAATTGATAGCGGCTGTAACATATCCCCGCTTTGCATAATTGTTACACATTGTTACTACTACATTGTCATCGGTTTTTGAACCTGAAACAAAGCTGCCACCGTGCGCCATAATAAGAACAGGGCGCTGTGATGCTGTGTCTCCTGTTGGCTCATAAATATCCATTTTTAGGGTGGTACTGTTCTCAGTAGAATAAGTAACGTCCGAAGTTTTGGTAACGTTGGAGAAAATCATGTCCTTATAACGTTGCCCGCACTGAGCAAATAACTGTGCAGAGCCTGCTACTAAAACAAGTAATAAGTAGAACTTAGTTTTCATGAATTTGTGTTATGGTTAATTAAAAGTTACCGAATGTAGAAACTTCTAACGGATAATGCTTCCGTTTTTGGTTAAATCTTTCGAATTGACGAAGTACAGCTTACCATCCTCATTTTCAGCCAATAGAATCATGCCTTTTGATTCAATTCCACGAATTTTTCGCGGAGCAAGATTAGCTACCACACTTACCTGTAAACCCACTAAATCTTCGGACTTAAAATGTTCGGCAATACCTGAAACAATAGTGCGGGTTTCAAAACCTAAGTCAACCGAAAGTTTCAAAAGTTTATCGGCCTTCTCCACTTTTTCGGCAGTTAGAATAGTGCCAACACGAAGATCGAGCTTAGTAAAGTCATCGTAGGTAATTTCGGGTTTGGCCTCTTCTGTTTTGCGCTGTTCCATTTTTGCGTTTTGTGCTTTTGTGTCCTCGTCCGGTTTCCGGTTTCCGGTTTCTGATTTCTTCAGCTTGGCTATTTGTGCTTCCACCTGTTCGTCTTCAATTTTCTGATACAGCAAACTTGCCTTGCCCAACACATGGCTGGGTTTCAGCAGGTTTTGTCTTCCGGCATCTTCCCACTTAAAGTTTGATGAATCAAGGTTCAGCATCGCAAAAATCTTTTTGGCGGTAAACGGCAGAAACGGTTCGCACAGAATACCGATGTTGGCTATTATCTGTAAGCAATCATACAGTACAAAGGCAGTTGCATCTTTGTCAGTTTTAACCAGTTTCCAGGGTTCCTTTTCCGATAGCAACTGATTACCGTGGCGGGCAACATTCATTACCTCGCTTAATGCTTCACGGAAGCGGAAGTTTTCAATGGCATCCGAAACCTTACTACGTTGCTCCGTAATAAATTTCTTTAAGTCGCCACATTCGCCTGCCTGCGGCACTTGATTATCGAAGTATTTTTCAGTCAGAACCATTACACGGTTTACTAAGTTGCCGAGTATAGCTACTAATTCGCTGTTTACACGGGTTTGGTAATCTTTCCAGGTAAACTCGCTGTCCTTAGTTTCAGGGGCAATAGAGCAAAGCACATAGCGCAGTTCATCGGCTTTTTCTGGGAAATCCTGTAAGTACTCGTGCATTTCCACGCTCCACTTACGGCTGGTGCTCATTTTATCGCCTTCCAAGTTCAAGAACTCATTGGCGGGCACATTGTCCGGCACAATGTACTCGCCATGCATGTGTAGCATTACGGGGAAAATAATACAGTGGAACACAATGTTGTCCTTCCCCACGAAATGAATGAGTCGTGTATCGGAATCTTTCCAGTACAGTTCCCATTGTTTGTTGTTGTCAATAGCCCATTGCTTGGTGGCCGAAATGTAGCCGATAGGTGCATCGAACCACACATAAAGCACTTTTCCGTCAGCGCCCTCTACCGGCACTTTAATTCCCCATTCTCCATCTCTCGTCATAGCACGGGGTTGTAAGCCGCCTTCAATCCAGCTTTTGCATTGTCCGTACACGTTTGCTTTCCAGTCTTTGGCATGGTCGCGCAGCAGCCATTTTCTCAACCACGGTTCATACTCATTCAATGGTAAATACCAGTGTTTGGTTTCGCGAAGTACAGGAACTGCACCGCTCAACGTAGAACGGGGATTTATCAACTCGCTGGGCGAAAGTGATTTGCCGCATTTCTCACATTGGTCGCCATAAGCTTTATCGTGGCCGCAGTTGGGGCAGGTGCCTATAATGTAGCGGTCAGCCAGAAACACGCCTTTGGCTTCATCATAGTATTGCTCTGCAATTACTTCTTTAAACAATCCCTTGTTGTAGAAATCGAGAAAAAATTCCTGTGAAGTTTCGTGATGAAGTTGTTCGCTGGTGCGGTGGTAAATGTCAAAGTTTATTCCGAGTTGGTCGAAACTCTCCTTTATCAGCACATGGTATTTGTCAATAATGGCACGTGGAGTGGTATTCTCCTGCAATGCCTGAAAAGTAATGGCGGTTCCATGCTCATCGCTTCCGCAAACAAAAACCACATCGCGCTGGTTGGCGCGCAGGTAGCGCACATAAATATCGGCAGGCAGATAAGCCCCCGCCAAATGGCCTATGTGCTTAGGACCGTTAGCATAAGGTAAAGCGGCAGTAACGGTATATCTTTTCCAGTTTTTCATCTGTGGCGAAGTTGAAATTTTAGGTTAAAGCATCAAAGACACCAACTGTTTTATTTTCGCCTCATGCTATTACGTCCGCCCGCTCTGCAAAAAGGAGATTCGGTTTACATTCTAAGTTCTGCCCGTAAAATTACTTTGGAAGAAATTCAACCCGCCATTCAAAAGTTCGAAGAATGGGGATTGAAAGTAATAATTGGCGAAACCATTGGTAAGGAATGGCGACAGTTTGCGGGAACAGATGAGGAGCGCAAACGCGATTTTCAGACAGCGCTGGATGACAAAAGAGTAAAAGCGATTATTTGTGCCCGCGGGGGGTACGGCACCGTGCGCATGATGGACGACCTTAACTACGATGAGTTCATGAAAGCACCCAAGTGGGTTGTGGGCTTTAGCGATGTTACCTTTTTGCATGTACATATTTCCAACAGTATTGGTATACAGACTTTACAGGGCTTAATGCCTTTCAGCTTTCCAAAGGCTACTTCTAAAGCGGTGGAAACATTGCGTAATGAACTTTTCGGTATACCTAACGAGTATGAAGTTGCACCACACGAGCTGAACCGCACAGGAATTACCGAGGGAATTATGATAGGAGGGAACCTTTCCATTCTATATAGTATTACAGGCACCAAAAGCGGAATGAATACATACAACAAGATTCTGTTTCTGGAAGACCTGGATGAATACCTCTACCATATTGATCGTATGATGATGAACCTAAAGCGTTCGGGGAAACTGAAGGATTTAGCAGGATTGGTGGTAGGTGGCTTTACCGAAATGAAAGACAACAAAGTTCCCTTTGGCTGCACGGCTTACGATATTATTATGGAACATGTGGCAGAATATAACTACCCCGTTTGTTTTGGATTCCCTGCCGGGCATGTGGAGGATAACCGGGCACTGGTAATGGGGCGCAAGTATCGTTTGGAAGTTCAACAGAATTCCGTGAAACTTTATTGATGGAAACTTACCTTGAATACACCGCAGTCTTTTTAGGGGTTGTGTATGTACTGCTGGCATCAAAGGGCAGTATCTGGTGTTGGATTTTCGGCATTTTAAGCTCAGCAATTTACATTTCTATAAACATCACGCACCATCTCTTTCAGGATGCCATTTTACAGTTCTATTATGTATTAGCCGGTTTGTACGGATGGTGGAAGTGGAGCCAAAAGGAGGAGAAAGCAGAAGCAAACATACTTTCCTATTCTATCAGAGAGAATTTACCGTTTATAGTTACAGGGGCCTTACTGGTGCCCTTGTTTGGTTATGGGTTTTCCAAACTCGGCAATTCGCTTTCTTATTTCGATTCGGCAGTTACCATCTTTAGTTTTATAGCTACCTGGATGACTGCCCGCAAACTGTTGGAGAACTGGTTGTATTGGATAGTAATTGATGTGGTGGCGGCAATGATGTATAGTATTAAAGGACTCTATCCTACGGCAGCTCTTTACATTTTCTTTACGTTAGTGTCGGTATACGGCTACTATGAATGGAAGAAGCAATTAAGCATCCAAAATGAGCAATAGGCCAGTTCATCGAATTGCCATTACCGGTACCGAGTCTACCGGTAAAACTACCCTTGCCGAAGAACTAAGTGCACAACTCAACCTGCCATTAGTACCGGATGTTTCGCGGGAGTACATCGCAGCGTTAAAGCGTCCTTACACCGAATTTGATGTGCTGGAAATTGGCCGTCAGATAATAGAAGGAGAGGAGGTGGAGTATCAAAAAAACAGACATCTGTTTCTTAGCGATAATGATTTGATAAACATCAAAATCTGGTTGAAGTATTACGGATGGGATGTTCCCGGTTGGCTGGAATCTTACATATTTAACCACCCGCCTACCCTGTATCTGTTGTGCTATCCCGATGTTCCGTGGGTGGCTGATGAGCAACGCGCCAATCCGTTGGACAGAGAAGACTTATACCACTCCTTTGTGTTTGAAATAGAAGCAATTAAAGCCCCTTACCGGGTTTTGAGGGGGACTGAACGTGAACGTTTTTTACAGGCAAAAGCACTGGTAGAAAAATTCCTGTAACAATTCGTTGATTTTAAAGAACAAATCTTCGGCTGGTTCCGTAAAAGAACTCAGTAATAACCATGCCAGCACATCAGATTTTAAGTAAATCCATTACTGAAGTAATCGAAAACCTTCTCTCTGAGTTTGAGAAAAGGTCTGAAAAGCGCGACCAAACCGCGGAAGAATTTGGTATAGACGCTTTAAACCTGGCTATGGATATATGCAGCGGCCCGCACATTTACAAAGTAGCCCGCCAGTTATCAAAATTTTACACCGATACGCTTAGCTCTTTCCCTAAATCAATTGAAGTACTTGAAAAAGCAATTGATTATTTAAATGAAGAATCTGATTTAGAACGAAAGGCGGAAATGCTCCGTTTGCTCGGGTTAAATCACGACTATCAGGGGGAGTTGATTAAATCGAAGAAAGCATACGATGAGTCTATTCAGTTGCTTTTGTCATCGTTTGATTTAAGTGGTGAAGGCCGGTTAACCCTTGCAAGGTCGCAGTTTAATCTTTCCATTATTTACAACAGCCTGCAGCTGCCGGCTATGGCCGATGTATGCCTTAAGAGTGCCTACGAACAATACAAAGAAATAAATGACAAAAACGGTTTAGCCCGTTGCTACATATCATTTGGTGTAAACATAGAGCAGATTGGTGGTAGTGCTGAGGAAGCGTATGAACACTATAAGAAGGCTGCCGATTTATCGCGCGAGATAAAGGACGATGTAAGCCTTTGTGTGGCTTTGGGTAACATGGCGGTAAAACTGGCCGAATGGGGCAAGTTTGACCAATCCCTGTTGGTGGCTTTCGAAGCATTAGAGCGTGCCACTGTTTCTGCTAACAAGCGCTTTCAGTTAAACCTGTGCCGCCAGATAGGCCGTTGCTATCATCTTAAGAAAGATTACAAAAGTGCCCAACATTGGTTTAGCGATGGTGAAAAGTTGTTTAATGAACTGGAACTCACTGTTGACTATTACAACCTTTTCGGCTATTGGTCCGAGATGTTGTATGAATCGGGTAACTATAAGGAAGCATATGAAAAGGTAAAAAAGGCCGAGCAGCATAAAGAGGAGATGCACACCATTCACAAGAATGCAGCGGTGAATGAGGCTATGCTTAAGTTTCAGTTAGAGGAAGGGAAAAAAGAGCAGGATGTACTAAAGCGAAAGAATGTTGAAATAGAACAATACGCCCGTAAACTGGAGGCCTCTAACTTTGAATTAAAGCAGTTTGCCCATGCCGCCTCGCACGATATGAAAGAACCACTGCGGATGATTTCGAACTACTCGCAGTTATTGGAAAAAAGTTTGAATGTTAATCTGACGAATGACCAGCGGGAATATCTCGGTTTTCTGAGCCAGGGAGCCAAGCGGCTGATGACTTTGCTGAATCATCTTGTGGAATGGTCAAATATAAATCCTACCTCGAACAGGGAAGAGGTAAATATTGGATTACTGCTGGCGGAAATAAGAACGCAGTTGAATCTGGACTCAAAGGAAATGAATGCGGTATTGCATTACGTGGAAATGCCCGTGTTAAATACCGGGCGGATAGCCATGCAGCATATCTTTACCAACCTTATTGACAATGCTATTAAATACAACCTCAACTCTGTTCCCGAAATTCAGGTAAGCTATTCGGAAGATGAAAAGTTTCACCGCTTTGCCATTGATGATAACGGAATAGGTATCAGCGAGGAATACCGCCAGAAAGTATTTGTCATTTTCCAGCGCTTACATGCCCGCGATGAGTTTGGCGGCTCGGGTATTGGGTTAACCATCTGCAAAAAAATTATTGACAACCTCAACGGTAAAATCTGGATTGAGGCCTCGCACTTAGGCGGCACCCGCGTGTGTTTTACTATTCCCAAGTAAAGTTCAAAGCTCAAAAATCAAAATTCAAAGGCTTTGATATTTGAATTTTGAACTTTGATTTTAATTCTCCTATTCTTGCGCCAGCTTTCTGGGGGCGGTTCAACCTGTGTTGAATCTGAGAAGAACCCTTCGAACCTGAACACGGTAATGCGTGCGTAAGGGAAGAAAGAGCCTCGCAACACAGCGGGGGTCTCTCGCTCGAAACATTCTCCACTCTTAGAAAGAATAATTCTTTAACCGGCTTAAAAACGTACGCCATGAAAAAAGTATTATTCTTTCTGTTTACAGCCAACAGTGTGTTGGCGCAAACAGATACCACAACGGTAAAAAACGATTCTACTAAAACCGTTTACAAAGACGAGGTGATTATTAACGCCACCCGGGCTACTGAAAACTCCCCTACGGCTTATCAGTTTGTTACTAAAAAGGAGCTGAACAAAAACAACCTGGGGCAGGATTTACCTTTTCTGTTGGACAACACCGCATCTGTGGTTACTACCTCCGATGCCGGTGCGGGTATTGGTTACACCGGCATACGTATACGCGGCAGCGATGCCACCCGCGTAAATGTTACACTGAACGGTATACCGGTAAACGATGCCGAAAGCCAGGGAGTTTTTTGGGTAAACACGCCCGATTTGGTTTCCTCGGCACAGAGCATACAAATACAGCGGGGCATTGGTTCTTCTACCAACGGAGGGAGCGCTTTCGGAGGTTCGTTGAGCATACAAACGCAAACCCCATCCGCCACTCCTTTTGGCGAAGCAGGTGTTTCGGTAGGTTCCTTTCGCACTTTCCGTGGCAACATAAAGGCCGGAACGGGACTGATAAAAAAGCACTTCTTTTTGGAAGGCTCCGGTTCGTGGATAGTAAGCAATGGTTATGTGGACCGGGCTTCTTCCAACCTTCAGTCGTGGTTTTTTCAAACCGGATATACCGGTGAGAAGACGTTGTTGAAGTTGCTCTACTTCGGAGGGCGCGAAAAAACTTATCAGTCGTGGTACGGAGTGTGGGAAGATTCATTAAAAACAAACCGCACCTACAATGTAGCGGGCACCGATTACGGTTATAAGAACCCCGCTTACGAGAACCAAACCGATAACTACGGGCAAGATTATTTACAGCTTTTGTTTACGCAACAGTTGCCACAACATTTACATTTTAATGCCGGCCTGTTTGCTACGCTGGGCCGTGGTTACTACGAGGAATATAAAGCCAGTGCCGATATTCAGAATTACTATACCGAGCAGACAAGCGCATATACCGATTTGGTCCGCCAGCTTTGGTTGAATAATGTTTTTTATGGCGGCAACTTTGCCCTCAACTACAAAAAAGACGAGGCCGATGTTACGTTCGGAAGTTTCTTTGGCCAGTACCGCGGCAAGCATTTTGGCAAGGTAATATGGGCGCAGAATGTGGCCATTGATAAAGACCGCCACTACTACGATGGCACTTCGGTAAAGAACGACTTTAATGTGTATGCCAAAGCCAACTACGAGGTGTTTGATTTGTTGAATTTGTATGTAGATGCGCAGTATCGCCATGTGGGTTACACTACTTCGGGCAAGGACAACAACCAGCAGGCTTACGATGTAAAGAAGGCCTGGCATTTCTTTAACCCCAAGCTGGGTATGTTGTATAAAATAAATGCAAAGCACCAGGTGTATGCTTCGTACGCGCTGGGTAACCGCGAACCTAACCGCGATGATGTACTACAGGCGTATTTCAGCAACCGCACTATTAAACCCGAAATGATGGATGATGTGGAAGCAGGTTACAAGTTCCTGCACCCGAAGTTTCCTTTTACTGCCAACTTTTATTTTATGAATTACAACAACCAGTTGGTGCTCACCGGCAGGCTGACCGATGTAGGCAACCCTATTAAAGAGAACGTAAAAAAGAGTTACCGCACGGGCATTGAACTGAACGGCTCGTTCCACTTTACGCGCAAAGGCAAAGCGAGCGAGAAGGTAGTGCCGCGCGATGTTTTCAGCATTAACTACTCCTTTACTTATTCCTTCAATAAAATAAAATCGTTTGATGAGGCAATTTACACCTACGATGAAAGCTACACCCGCATTGATACCCTTACACAGGTAATAACCCATAAGAACACCGACATCGCTTTCTCGCCTTCCATTATTGCCTCGCTGAAGCTGGTAGCGCGCCCTATAAAGGGGCTTTCCATAAGCTTGCAAAACAAAGCAGTCAGTAAGCAGTATTTAGATAACACTTCTAACGAAAACCGAAAGCTGAAACCGTTTTTCTATTCTAACCTGAATGTGTCGTATTCGGTTCCGTTAAACAAAGCAGCTAAGGAAATTACGCTGAAGGTGTTGTTCAATAACATTTTCAATCGTTTGTATGAAAGCAACGGATACACCTTTAGCGAGCGCTATGCCTACGATGACGGCACCGGCCAATTGGCTACCGATGGCCCTTATACTTACAACTATTACTACCCGCAGGCAGGCTTTAATTTCCTGGCGGGGGTAAATGTTCGGTTTTAAACTACCCTTTTCCAATTCTCTTTATGAAAAGGTAAAAACAAGAAACGCATCTACAAGATGCGCTTTTTGCTTTTTTGTATGTGTTGAAGAACAAGTTTATTGCACTCTGCTGTGGTCTACCTACACAGAATATCTGTTTACTGTATGGCACAATTTTTTAGTCGTGTTTGATAAACAAAGTGTCCGTTCGTAATACAGATAAGGCCAATGCGTATCTTCATCTCGTTATGCAAACGCACCGGGCCATAGAATCCTTTCTTAACTACATCCGTTTCGAGAAACGGTATTCCAACAACACTTACGAAAGCTATAAGAACGATATAGCACAGTTTGCAGTGTTTATTGCGGCCAATGGCCAGGAGAATATTTTAAACGTAACGCATATTGACATACGCAACTGGATGGTAAGCCTTATGCAGGATAAAATAACCCCGCGCTCCATCAACCGCAAAATCTCTGCGCTTAAATCGTTTTATAAATACCTGTTGCGTAAAAGGGAAATAACAAAAAGCCCCCTCACTAAAGTGCAAACGCCTAAAACATCAAAGCGCCTTCCCGTATTTGTGGAACAGCCCGGCATTGAAAAACTATTCAGTGGAATAGAATTCAGCGAAGGCTATAATGGCCTGTTGGAAAAGATTATACTGGAACTGTTGTATAACACCGGCATGCGCAGGAGCGAACTCATTAATTTAAAAGAAGCCGATGTAGACTCCTACCATTCGCAGTTAAAAGTGCTGGGCAAGGGAAACAAAGAGCGTTTAATTCCTGTTCATCCGGCACTGCTGCAATCCATTAAAAATTACATAGCCGAAAAGAATAAACTGCCGCAGGTAACCGAGCGGGAGCGCCTGCTGGTAAGTAAGCGCGGCACCAAACTGCAAACCGCTTTTGTTTACAGCACGGTAAAGCACTACCTTAATTTGGTTACCACCGTCAACAAAAAAAGCCCGCATGTGCTGCGCCATACTTTTGCTACCCACTTAATGAATAACGGTGCCGATATAAATGCCGTAAAAGAACTGTTGGGCCACAGCAGCCTGGCAGCTACACAGGTATACACGCACAACACTATTGATAAGCTGAAAGAAGTTTACCGCAAGGCACACCCCAAAGCCTGAGTGTAATAAAAGCAGAAGCCCCTTCAATTGAAGGGGCTTCCGTCATTAATCAACCTAACCTAAATTCTTATTTACCCGGCAATAATACCGCATCAATTACGTGAACAATACCATTAGAAGCAGGTACCGATGCTACAATGTTTGCACCATTTACAGTGTACTTACCATCCTTAACTCCAATGGTTACATTTTCAAGATTAGCCTGGTTAAGCACCTGCCCGTCCTTCATGTTTTCAGTTTTAATAACCCCTACAAACACATGGTATTCCAGTATATTTCTAAGGTCCTTTTTCTTATCATCCTTCAGCAAGCCCTCTACAGTACCCGCAGGTAATTTCTCGAATGCCGCATTGGTAGGTGCAAACACAGTAAAGGGGCCAGCATTGGCTAACACATCTACATACTCCGCAGCCTTAACAGCTGTTACCAATGTAGTATGGTCTTTTGAACCCACTGCTACTTTAACTACATCCATTTGCGAGTCATCGTCCTGCACCGAAGCCTGTCCTCCTGCCGGTTCCGCTGCCTCTGTGGTGGTTGAGGCATCGCCTGAAGTGCTTTCATTATTACAAGCTGTAAAACTGAACAACGCAGCCACTACAGCCATTGCTAAAAATCTCTTTTTCATAATTATTGGTTTTGTGTTTATTGGATTTTATAATGCAAACGTATTTACCGCCACCCGCTAAAGGCATGACAAATATCAGCGGAGAGCCTTTTGTTAATCATTTGGTAGTTACTGTATAAAAAGGATAATTGCATCTTTTATTCTAATGCCTTAGCGGGAACAAACAGAAATACACAATGAAACGACTATTATTTACAGCAATGATAGCTGCCCTGATAGCCGGGTGCGACAACCCTGCATCCGAAAGTAAAACCACCGATACTGAAACTGAATTCAAGTCAACACAAACCGATGGGAAATGGAGTGTTGACCGGGCAACTGCTGAAGAACTGAAGGGAATGAAAAACACCGTTGAAAATTTCACGCTGTTGAACAAAAAGAAGTTTGAAAACCTGCCCGCTTACCAGGAATACGGGCTGCTGCTCGAAAATCACATTAACCGGGTAAATACCTATTGCCAACTCGACCCCACATCGAAAAATGCTTTGTGCGCCAATTTGAATAATATAAAAGAACAGATGGAAGTGCTGAAGGGGAACGACATGGACAAATCCCGTGAAGCCATCAAAGCCATCAACCTCCTTTTTGCCGAAATAGATTCTTCATTTAACTACAATAATTAATATTATGGAAACAATGCCAATTACTAATGCAACTGTAGCCGAAATAGTAGCGGACGATTACCGCACGGCTGAAGTTTTTAAAAAACACGGAATTGATTTTTGCTGCGGTGGCAAAAAAACAATAGCCAAAGTTTGTTCCGAAAAAGGAATAGACAGTGAGCTGCTTAAGCGGGATTTACAAACCGTACAGGCAAAGCCGGCCGACCGCCAGCAGGATTTTAAAAACTGGTCGCTTGCTTTTCTTGCCGATTACATCGTAAATGTTCACCACAGCTATGTAAATAACAATTTGGTGCTCATTTCTGAATTTGCCGACAAGGTAGCGCGCGTTCACGGCCACCACAACACCGAAACGGTAGAGATAAATGAACTTTGGAAACAGGTAGTAGCAGAACTTACCACGCACATGAAAAAGGAAGAACTGGTGTTGTTCCCCTATATAACAAGTATGGAGAAGTTTTCGAACGGAGAAACAGATAACATGCCGCAACCTCATTTCGGAACGGTTAAAAATCCGGTAAGAATGATGGAGCATGAACATGATGTGGCGGGCGAACTCATGCACCGTATAGCGGCACTTTCAGGTAATTATTCTCCTCCTGAGTATGCCTGCAATACATACAGAGTGTTGTATGCCAAACTGAAAGAGTTTGAAGATGATTTGCACAGCCACATTCACTTAGAAAATAACATACTATTTCCTAAAGCTATTGCATTGGAGGAGAGAATTCTAAAGTCATGATGTTTTCGAAGAGCTGCGAGTATGCTATAAAGGCGGTTATTCACCTTTGCATTACTACAGGCGATGGTAATCGGTTAAATATACCGCAAATAGCTGAGGCCATTGGTTCCCCCGAACCATTTACGGCCAAAATACTTCAAACTCTTTCCCGCCATGGCATTATTTCCTCATTAAAGGGTCCCGGTGGTGGATTTTACATTGATCATAAGCAAAAACCTTTACAGGTAATTGATATAGTAAATGTAATTGACGGCAGAGAGGCTTTTGAGCGTTGTGGTTTAGGGTTAAAAAAATGCTCCGAAGAGCATCCCTGTCCAATTCACCACGAGTTCCGAAGCTATAGCCAGAAGTTGAAACAACAGCTTGAGAATAAAACAGTTCAGGATTTAGCAACGGACATAATAATGGGAAAGGCTTTTCTTACGAATTAAATTTTGTAGGGCAAAAAATCTCTTTAATTGATTTTAATCATAAATTAGCTTGACTATACTCATAGTGCTTACCTGAAATACAACCATACATTTGACCCGTAATTAATTAAAACCTTAAAATATGAAACAATCAACCAAATCCATTTTAACAGGAGTAATTTGTGCAACTTTTATTGGCTTTTTAGCCAGTTGTGGAGGCAATTCAGAAACCCAAGCAAATGACGGTTCAACACCTGCTGAAAGCATGGTAACCGATGAACCGGCCGATGATGGTCAGGGGATAGGAAAGTTCAAAGATGTTACGTTGGCAGCTTTAGATGCAAAGCTTGCTGAACAGGGCAAAACAATCTTTGAAGCAAAATGCTCAGCCTGCCACAAAGTAACTGACCAAAAAGTAGTAGGCCCCGGACTGGCAGGAGTAACAACACGAAGAAAGCCAGCTTGGATTCTGAACATGATTACCAATCCTGTTGAGATGAC
>CAZLXD010000044.1:0-18631 GCA_964563185.1 uncultured Chitinophaga sp. | reverse complement strand
GTTCACCTCTGCCTTTCTTTTTCAAATTTAAATTGCAAACCTAAAGGCGAGCGTCTCGCTAGTGCCTGCCGGGAACAACCAAAACCTGAACTAAAGCCAGGAACACTTCCAAAGTTTTAAAAAATGGCTCCGTTTGGTCGCTTCTTACTGATAAGTATCCCACCTAACAGTGGTTTAACTTACAATTTCGGTAAGGCTACACCTACCGATAAGAAAATAGCGAACAAGGTAAGGTGGTTCCCTACCGGTTCGGGCCTCCGCCCTAATCTTTTGCTGACGCACGAGGGGATGTGAGCGCGAGGGGTGATACGTTGGCTTAAGTGTTTTCTCACCACTTCGGCAACATTATCTATTGTTATTCCTTTCCTAGCACAATATTTACCAGTTAACCAAACATCTAATTCCTTAGCCCCCTTGCTTGCATTACAAGAACCACAGCAAAGAGCAATATTGTCAACTCCGTTTTTACCCTAATATCATTAACAATATGCTCCCAGTAGCTCTTGATTTGTAAGAAACATTTGAATCGGTGAATTCTACATTACAGTATACGCACTGTGAATCTCTTTGCCTTACAAACTCTTCGACATACTTTGGTATGCCTCATCTATTAGCCATCTATAAGCTTTGTTTAACATCCATTACTCCGCATAAAACTTTTTCCCCTCCTTAGCATAATCGCGGAGGATTTGGGCAGGCTTAAAGCGGGCACCGTATTTAGCGGCAAGGTCGTCCATAATGGCTAATACCTTATCGGCCCCCACGCGGTCAATGTAACGGAACGGCCCGCCTGTAAACGGAGGGAAACCAAGGCCGAATATGGCGCCTACATCGCCATCGGTAGGGCTTTCCAGTATGCCTTCCTGCAGGCAGAGCAGGCATTCGTTCAGCATCATCATACCCATGCGGTGTTGTATGGTTTCGGTGGCAAACTCCTTGCGCTTGGGGTTGCCAAAGTATTGGTAAACGTTTTCGTCTATACCCTGCTTTTTGCCTTTCTCGTCATACTTATAAAAGCCGCGCTTGTTCTTTTTGCCGTGGCAGCCATCGTTAAACATTTTAATAATGGCATCGGTGCTGCGGTGGCCTTCGCGCTGCTTGGCCATTTCGGCCAGTTCGCCTTTCATAATGTGCGCACCTACATCAATGCCTACTTCATCCTGCAAGGTAACCGGCCCTACGGGGAAGCCCCACATCTTCATGGCCTTATCAATTTGTCCGGCTTCGCAGCCTTCTTCAATCAGCAAAAAGCACTCGTTCATGTACGGGGCCAGTATGCGCGTGGTATAAAAGCCCGGGCCATCGTTTACCACTATACAGGTTTTACCCTGTCGTATGCCCAGTTCAAAAGTAGTGGCGGTAACCCAGTCGGCAGTCTTCGGTGTTTTAATAATTTCCAGCAAAGGCATTTTAGGCACCGGGCTGAAGTAGTGCATACCAATGACGTTCTCGGGCCTTGCTGCTTTTTCAGCAATGCGGCTAATAGGCAGTGCCGAGGTGTTGCTGGCAAAAATAGTATCGGGACGGGCGGCTGCTTCGCAGTCGGCCACTATGCGCTGCTTTAGTTTTATTTCCTCAAACACCGCTTCAATAATTACATCGGTTTTATCGAAGCCGCTGTAGTCCAGCTTGCTTTCCACGCGGTTCATTATCTCATCGGCTTCGGGGCGGCTCATGGTTTTGCGTTTCAGCTTCTTCTCCAAATCTTTCCATATAGTTTGCTTGGCGGAAGCGATAGTTTCTTCTTTAATGTCCTTCAGCAACACGTGTATGCCATCCATGGCGCTTACCTGCGCAATGCCCGCACCCATAAAGCCCGCACCTATCATGGCTATATTGTCGGTGCTCTTAATCAGCTCCGGTGCATAAGGGTTTTTCTTCTTCTCCGTCATGTTAAAGAAAATGCGAATCAACTGGCGGCTTACATCGGTCAGTATCAGTTCTTCAAACTTTACGGCTTCGGCTTCCAGGCCTTTATCCATGCCTTCTTCCATACCAATCTCCACACACTCTAACATTTTAAGCGGAGCAGGATAGTTGCCCAGCGTTTGCTTCATTACCATCTCCTTGGCCTTTTTGTAAACTATGCCGCGGGTAACGGAGTTGCTTTCCAGCAGTTTCTCTACAAAGGTTCGTTTGTCTTCGCGTTTTACAGGCGCTTTGGCTAACTGTAAGGCAAACTCAATGGCAGCATTCAGCAAACTTTCTTTGGTGGTAATTTTATCGGCAAGGCCAATACTCTTGGCTTTGCGTCCGTAAATCTTTTTGCCGGTCAGCATCATGTCTAATGCTTTCTGTATGCCTATTAAACGCGGAAGCCTTTGCGTTCCACCGCCACCGGGCAAAAGGCCCAGCATTACTTCGGGCAGGGCAAAGTGGGTACTTTTATCATCGCTTACAATACGTCCGTGGCAAGCCAGGGCAATTTCCGTTCCTGCACCCAAGCAGGCACCGTTAATGGCAGCTACCACGGGCTTCTTACTTCTCTCTAAACGATAAAGCGATTGGTGCCCATCACGGGTAAACTGTATAAAGTCACCCTTCTGTTTCACCTTGCCAAACATGTCAATATCGGCACCGGCTATCCAGTCCTTTTTCTTCGAGGCAATAACGGCTGCCTTTACACTGCTGTCGCCTTCCAGTTGCTGAAACAACTCGTCTATTTCCCTTACAAACTCCAGCGATACCTTGTTGATTTTCTCGTTGGGCTGGTCCAGCCACACAATGGCTATTCCGTTATCTCTCTTTTCAATAGTGGCGATGTTGCTCATGGTAAATGTTAAATTTAGAAGCGTGAAGATAGAAATGAAGGCGAAAATGAAGTTGAACGGATTGACAAACCAAAAATGAGGCTGAAAGAAGATAGTGATAAACTGAAGCTAAAGACGAAGGAATAGAAGAAACTCTCGTTTAAATACAATTTTTATCATAAACCTGCATAACGTTTGCCTGTTTAGATTTTATACCTAACTTGACCTGACAAAATCAGGTATTCATTTTTCAGACAGTAAAACTGTAACAATGCAAACACCTACACACTATGCACAGGAACTGGCAGCGCAGGGGAAATCTTTTGATGAAATTGAACGCACACTAAAAGCAGCCGGACATACTTCAAACGAAACCGAAGAGGCCTTGCGTCCGCTTAAAGCCATTCAGTACGAAAAGCGCAAACGCATTGGCATGCCCCTGCTGGCATTGGGAGTTGTTTTGTGCATTGCAGGCTTTGCCATCACTTACTTATCCTCACCATCCGGCTTTTGGTTTCATTTTGCCTTATACGGCATAACGGGCATTGGAGCATCTTCCATTATGGGAGGCTTGTTTTTATTACTGGGTTAGCCTCTGTTCAACTCCATCTGGCACATCCTTTTCAGAAACAACTCTGTTTCCTGAAAAAATTACATTTTCGCCCCGCATTTTAAACAACGTAAATACACTGTTATGGCTACTCCTATCCGCGATTTTATTACCCACCATTACCGCCACTTCAACGCTGCCGCTTTAGTAGATGCAGCTAAAGGCTACGAAACCCACTTAGCCGAAGGCGGAAAAATGATGATTACGCTGGCCGGAGCCATGAGTACCGCAGAGTTGGGTATTTCGTTGGCCGAAATGATTCGCCAAGATAAAGTGGCTATCATTTCCTGCACCGGTGCTAACCTCGAAGAAGATTTAATGAACCTTGTGGCGCACTCTCACTATAAGCGCGTACCTAACTACCGCGACCTTTCACCGCAGGAAGAGTGGGATTTACTGGAAAATGGATTTAACCGGGTAACCGATACCTGTATCCCTGAAGAAGAGGCTTTCCGAAGATTGCAGAAGCACATTCATGAGTTATGGAAAGATGCCGACAACAAAGGCGAGCGTTATTTCCCGCACGAGTTCATGTATAAGATGTTGAAGAGCGGTGTGCTGGAACAATACTATGAAATTGACCCAAAGCACAGCTGGATGCTGGCCGCTGCCGAAAAGAACCTGCCCATTATCTGCCCCGGTTGGGAAGACTCTACCATGGGAAACATTTTTGCCTCTTACTGTATTAAAAATGAAATGAACCCCACTACCGTTCGAGGTGGCATTGAATACATGGTTTGGCTAAGCGATTGGTACCGCAACAACAGCACAGGTAAAGGAGTAGGTTTCTTTCAAATTGGCGGTGGTATAGCCGGAGATTTTCCTATTTGCGTAGTGCCTATGATGTATCAGGATTTAGGCTGGACGGATGTTCCTTTCTGGAGTTACTTCTGCCAGATTAGCGATTCAACAACATCTTACGGTTCATACTCAGGGGCTGTGCCCAACGAAAAAATAACCTGGGGCAAACTGGACATTACCACTCCAAAGTTCATTATTGAAAGCGATGCCACTATAGTAGCTCCGCTCATATTCGCTTATCTGCTAAAGTGGTAGTAACTCTGCCGCGCATGGAAGTGTGATAAATTAAGTTAGTTTTGTGCATCATTTTATCATCACAATCAAACATCATGCAAACAGGAACAGTAAAGTTTTTTAACAACCAGAAAGGATTTGGGTTCATTAAGGAAGAAGGAACAGGAACAGAGTATTTTGTTCACGTTTCAGGCTTGGTTAGCCAGGTAAAAGATGGCGATCAGGTTACTTTCGAACTCAAAGAAGGTAAAAAAGGAATGAACGCAGTAAACGTTAAACTTGCGTAAGTTATAAAACTAAACACCCTTTAACCAAAGCCCTGCTGCAAAGCGGGGCTTTGTGTTTTTATACATGTACGAACTTTTGTGCAATTCAGAAGTTTATACTTTCACGGCATGAGCAAGCAAGTAGTAAAAATTTTAGAAGCGCACTTTATAAACCACGATGTAAAACGCTTTGTTATTGAAAAACCTGCCTGTTTCACATTTGTGCCGGGGCAGGCTACCGATGTTTCCATCAATTTACCCGGTTGGGATGACAAACTTCGCCCGTTTACCTTTACCGGCCTTACCAATTGGGAGCACCTGGAACTCATTGTAAAAATTTATGCCAACCACAATGGTGTAACCAACATGCTTGGAAAAACTAATGCAGGCGGGGAACTTATACTGCATAATGTGTTTGGTGCTATTGCCTATAAAAAACCGGGCGTATTTCTGGCAGGTGGTACCGGTATTACACCTTTCATAGCTATTTTGCGCGAGCTATACCGTAAAAAGGCCATCTTCAACAATAGGCTCATTCATTCCGTACGCACTTCGGATGATTTGATACTGCCACAGGAACTAGCTACTATGCTGGGAGAAAATTTTGTGCCTGTATACACCCGCGAGGGCGTAATTGGCTTTAAAGACAAACACATCGACCGCAAATTCCTTATTGAAAACATTGCCGACTTCAGCCAGCAGTTTTACGTTTGCGGGCCTGAGGGTTTTGTGAAGAACATGAGTAACATGTTGCTCGACCTGGGTGCAAAAGCCGAATCGTTGGTGATTGACCGATAAAACCTGTTAAGCACGGTTTTAAAAGTCGAAAAGTTTAGCTTGGTTTGCGTGCGCTATGAAAAAAATACTTTCTATTACCCTCCTGTTTGTGCTTTCGTTGGCTTTTTTTTCGTGCCGCAAAAAAGGAGAACTTCCTGCATCGGCTAAATACGAAGCAGCTTTACTGAAGGATACCACTACCATTGAGTTTGTTGATTCCTCTGTTTCTTACTTCGACACCATTACCGAAGGAGATAAAGTTGAACGCACATTCCGCATAAAGAACAGCGGTGCCAAAAACCTTTTAATTGCTAACGCCTTTGGATCCTGCGGATGCACTGTTCCTGAATATCCTAAAGAACCGCTCAAGCCAGGCGAAACAGCAAGCATTAAAGTTACCTTTAACTCAGCCGGGAAGCATGGAGAACAAAGCAAGTCAATAACATTAGTTTGCAACACTATTGCCCGCAACGAAATGCTTTACATGAAAGGCTTTGTAAAAGATAAGCCGCAGTAATCCGTCACACATTTATTTAATTTCATCAACCCTTAAAACCCACACATGGATCCTATTATCATCGTTTTCTACGGAGTACTTTTAGTCGTTATCTGGTTTTTCTTCATCCGCCCTCAAACCAAAAAGGCCAAGGAACAGGCCAACTTTATTAACCAGATTGAAAAAGGCGACAAGGTGGTAACCACCGGAGGCATTCATGGCAAAATCCTGAAGATTGAAGACAACGGTTCCGTATTAGTAGAGGTAGATAACAACGTAAAGTTGCGTATGGAGCGTTCTGCTATTTCTATGGAACTGACCAGCAGCGTTTACGGAGATGAAAAGAAAGAAGCAAACGGAGAGAAGAAATAATTTTACGGCAGTTTATACAGCAACGGCACCGGGATATAATATATCTTGGTGCCGTTTCGTTTATAGTTAAACCCATTGGCTATGAAACGAAATGTACAAACCCGAACGAAAGTGCTTAAGATTGGTGTTACAGGAGGAATAGGCAGCGGCAAAACTACCGTTTGTAAAATGTTCGAGGAATTGAGCATACCCGTTTACTATGCCGATGAACGCGCCAAATACCTGATGCAGCACGAACATTTCTTAATTGACGAAATCAAAAAGAATTTTGGTGAGGATATATACGATAACGGGCAGCTAAACCGTCAGTTACTGGCTTCTAAAGTATTTCATGATAAGGAAAAAGTGAAGTTGCTTAACTCGCTGGTTCACCCCGCGGTTTTTCGCGATACAGACCGGTGGGTAGCAGAGCAACAAGCGACTCAAACGCCTTATGCCTTAAAGGAAGCCGCTTTGCTGGTAGAATCGGGTTCTCATAATTACCTGGACAAGCTGATAGTGGTAACGGCCCCGCAAAACGTTCGCTTAAAAAGAGTAGTGGAGCGCGACAATGTAAGTTCAACCGATGTAATGGCACGTATGCAAAACCAGTTGCCCGAAGAAGAGAAAGTGAAACTTGCCGACTTTGTAATAATAAACGACAGCGACAAGGAACATTTGCGCCAACAGGTGCTGAAAATTCACCAACAACTCGTAGAATTGTCGGCAACTAAATAAGCATGGCAAAACCTTTACGTGTAGGAATTCTCGGTGGCGGGCAATTGGGCAGAATGCTGCTTCAAAGCGCGGCTAATTACCATGTTGTTACTTATGTTCTTGAATCGGGAAGCCGCCCACCGGCTTCATCGCTTTGTGATTACTTTGTAGAAGGAGACATAAAAGATTATCAGACAGTCTACAACTTTGGCAAGCTGGTAGATGTGCTTACCATAGAGATAGAGAATGTAAACCTGGAGGCTCTTTTTAAGCTGGAAGAGGAAGGGCTGAAGATATTTCCCCGCCCGCAGGCGCTTAAAACTATAAAGGATAAAGGGCTGCAAAAGCAGTTTTACCAAAACAACCACATACCTACTTCTGCGTTTCACTTAACACAGCACAAATACGAACTCAACAACTTTATTGACTTTCTTCCTGCGGCACACAAACTGCGCACAGGTGGTTACGATGGCAAAGGGGTGGAGATAATCCGCAATGCCGAAGAGATAAGCAAGGGGTTCGATGCTCCGGGCGTTTTGGAAAAATTAGTAGCCATTGAGAAAGAGATTTCGGTAATGGTGGCTAAAAACGAAAACGGAGACACAGCAGTCTATCCTCCTGTAGAAATGGTGTTTAACCCAAAGTATAATCTGGTGGATTACCTTGTTTCTCCCGCCCAACTTACCGAAGAACAAAACAAACTGGCAAAGCAGCTGGCACTTAATGTCATGAGTGCGCTGGATAGTCCCGGCATTTTTGCGGTGGAGATGTTTTTAGATAAAGAAGGAAACATTTTAGTAAATGAAACTGCTCCGCGAGCGCACAACAGCGGTCACCAAAGCATTGAAGGAAACTACAGTTCGCAATACGATATGCAAATGCGGGTGCTGCAAAACCTGCCATTGGGCAACACTGAGAACATTCAGCCTTCACTAATGCTAAACCTGATTGGCGAAGCCGGTTATTCCGGTTCGGTAAAATACGAAGGGTTGCAAGAGGTAATGAAAATGAAAGGAGTTTACGTTCATCTGTATGGGAAACACGAAACAAAGCCCGGCCGTAAGATGGGGCACGTTACCATACTTGGCAGCAACCGCGAACAATTGTTGCTTAAAGCCGAACAGATAAAGAACACCCTGAAAGTTATTTCCTGATTGATAGTTTTACAGCAAAAATTCAGCAGTATATGAGCCATCCATTAGTAGGAATTATTATGGGCAGCGAAAGCGACCTTAAAATAATGAAAGAAGCAGCGGAAGTTTTGGGGCACTTGGGCGTTGAGTTTGAACTGACTGTAGTAAGCGCCCACCGTACACCGCACCGCATGGTGGAATATGCTGAAACTGCACGTGAACGTGGCATAAAAGTAATTATAGCAGGTGCCGGTGGTGCCGCTCATTTACCGGGCATGGTAGCCAGCATTACCACTCTGCCTGTCATCGGTGTTCCGGTTAAATCTTCCAACTCAATTGACGGATGGGACTCAGTTCTTTCCATTCTTCAAATGCCTTCAGGGGTTCCTGTGGCAACTGTTGCACTTAATGGGGCAAAGAATGCGGGCATTCTGGCGGCACAAATTTTAGCTACTTACGATAATGAAGTATCAGCAAAACTCATGTCTTTTAAAGAAGAACTTAAAGCCAAAGTAGAAACCAACATCCGCGAGATAAAGATTGCAGGATATAGAAACGAGTTTGATAAGGAGTAAGGAACCTTCTTTACATCTATTGCCTGTTGAATAATTGCGCTTCTGATTTTGTTCCTGATGTTACGTTTTATCGGTTAGTAAGAGTGTAATGGCTTGCATTTGCCTTAAATGAGTTCACTTTTGTTTGTGCATTGCATGATCTAGGGTATATATGTCAGGCTACCGACAGGTCATCTTCTTGAGAACCTCCTCATTTTGGATGCAGCAACCTACCACTTCCCGCCATTGCTCTTCAGTAAATAAAAAAGCGAATCGAGCGAGGGAGTATAGTCTGCACGGCTGTTGCCCTTGGCTATTTCTTTTTCTACAAAGGCAATCCGGCTATCGGTAAGCGGGTGGCTGCTTAAAAACTGAGGAATGGCAGTTGCACTTCCTTCTTCTGCTTTTAAGTGCTCAAACAAATGTTTCATGCCGGCAATATTCATGCGGCTTTGCTGCATCAGCCGCAGCCCTTCTTTATCGGCTTCCTCTTCCAACTGCCGCGAGTAGCCCAGTTGCTTTATCTGGTTGGCGTTTTCGGCAATTACCGCGGCAAGGCCTCCGGCATCGCCCAGAAGCAGCGATATAAGCAGGTAGCCCGAAAGGCTGCTCACCATATTTTTAGTGGTGTGCCTTAACTGCACATGCGAAAACTCGTGCGATAACAATGCCGCCAGTTCCTCATAGTCTTCCATGTGGTTAATAATACCCTCGTATACCACAATGTTTCCACCCGGAAGGGCAAAGGCGTTCACTACGTCTTCTTTCACCACTGTAACTCGAATGGGGTAATCGCTTTGGTAATGCAGTTCCTTAAAAAAGCGGTTCATTACAGCCGATTTCAGCGTATCAACCTTGGCTTGTTCTACCATGCTGACATACACCGCATCACCCATTTTTGTTTCGTATTCCCTGGGTAGCTTTTCGGTAATCTTTTTCGATGCAAACGGTATTACCACAAAGTAAGTAAACGGAATAAGTCCTATCGCAATGAGCATAACCGCCACCAGCGCTACTACCGTGGTGTTTATCCTGCGCCTGCGCCCGGCTTGGTGAAAGGCCGCTTTGGGGTAATTTCTTTTTAGTTCTTCAATAAAGGCGTGGTCGTAGACTTCAATGCGTTCATCGCTGTTGTTGCCGTAAAACAAGATAACGGGAAGCGAATTGCCCGCACCCATAGGGGCTATATGGTCGGTATTCCACAGAACCGTTTTTGCCACCCCCGAATTATCGGTGCAAGAAATGCGGATATAAAAGCGTTCCAGGTGAATGGTGGCGCTGTATCCGGCATCAGAATTTGTAGCGTGGTATTTCCCTTTAAAGTTCATAACAGAACAGCTGTTTACACAAAATAGCGTTCGTAGAACTGCACGGCATTCTCCCGCATAATTTTGCGCACTAACTGCACGGGCGAGTAGTTATACCACAACTCTTTTTTGTAATCAGTCTCTTCTAAGTATGCCTGCAAATCGTTGGCAAAGTTCGGCAGTTTGGCAGAAGACTCATAAGGGTCAATGTGCGTAATGGTTCCTTCAAAGTCGGTGCCTAAGCTTACGCAATCCCAGCCTTTTTCGCTGCCTGCTGCTTTTACAATCTGGAAGGCATTGTCCCAGAAAATTTTGCTGAACTCCCTTCGCATTCTATCCAAATCGGTAATGGCGGAAATGTCTTTTATTTCGTTAATGCCGCCTAAGTTGCCTTTGTCCATCATCAGGCCAATCAGTCCGCCCGAGTTCAAAATGTAGTTCACCTCATCGTTGCTTACGTTAATGCTCCACTTGTATAGGCGATGGTGGCGCGCCTTGCGCATAGTGTCCTTTTCTTTTACCGAACTTTCCAAAGTGCTGTACCCGTTTACTCCGGCATGGCTGAACACCACCGGAATTTTATCGGCAGGGTTTACGCTGTTGTAGCTTTCAATAAAGTTGTAATACTCTATGCGGGCGGCAGCGCTCATGTGCTTGGTATCAATTAAAATGCGCTTGCCGTTTTCGCGGCTCAGCAACTCGCGCACCACATACCAGCCAATAGGGGTTATGCCTTTGTCCTTTCCTTTATTTTGGTTCAGCAAGGCACTGCTGGGCATTTTAAAACTGGTGGCATGGCCGCTCAGGTTATTCCAAAAGTGGTGCGCCAGGTTAATTGTAAAAGGAGGATGTTCCCAGCTTTTTACATCGCGTATACGTTCACTCATCAGGGCTTTCTGCTCTCTCAGGCTCAGGGCTTCAAACTCATCGCCCACATTGCCGAAAACGTGAGCGCCCTCAATACTGATAATTCCCACCAAAGTATTCTTCTTCATCAGCAGGCTTTCCATTTCGCGGTAGTTGTTGGCTATTTTAAAAATGTATTTGCCATCGAGGCTTTCGCCCTGGCTATCGCGCACGTAGCGGTATTCTTCTATTAAGTCGTTATAGTAATCGTGGCTCTTCTTCAGGTAAGTAATTCGCTTTGGGTCGAAACCGAGTATCACCTCATGCATAATATCTACTTTCTCTTTACCTATCAGAAGGCCCGGTACATTGCGCAGTTTCAAGAAGCCTTTCTCAATAGGGTAAAGCGAAATGTTGAACAAGCGCACATTGCCTTCTGCCAGCTTGTACAAATTACATTGCGATTCTTTCAATACCTGTTTCGAGGCTTTGTCAATCCTTTCTGCAAACCTGGTACGGTCGGTTTTGTGGTAAATAGTCTCCCACATGTCCTTTGTGGGGTGCGGGTGGCCGCTGTTAAATGCTTTAATATTCGGATGGCAATGCAGGTCAACAATAAAGTCTTCAGGTTTCATAGTGTGTGTTAACGATTGGAGGGAATGCATATTTTGACAACGCGTAAATATATTCGCCTCATGGAAATTATCACCACCGGTGACGGCTCGCACACTCTTTTCTCCGCACAGTTTAACGAAATATACCATTCACGCCACGGAGCTATACAGGAGAGTTTGCATGTTTTCCTTCGCAGTGGTTTTGATGTGGTGGCGACTGCACAACAGAACGGTGAAACCATAAGGATTTTCGAAGTGGGTTTCGGAACCGGTTTGAATGCACTGCTTACTATGTTGGAAGCAGAGAAGCGAAATCTGAAAGTGGAATACGAAACCATTGAGCTTTATCCGGTGGCTATTGAAACTATTAAAGAACTGAACTATACCACTCAACTGGGTTACGAGTTTTGCTACGGCCCTTACCACACGCTTCACCTGGTTCGCTGGAACGAACAGCACCCTGTTACGCCAAACTTTCGCTTCAGGAAACTCAATCAATCTTTAGTAGACTACCAATTGCCTCCATCCTCCTTTCACCTGATTTACTTCGATGCTTTTGCTCCCGAACACCAACCTGAAATGTGGACGGCAGAAATTTTCAAGAAGATGTTTGAGGCACTTATGCCCAGTGGTGTATTGGTGACCTATTGCTCAAAAGGTGCAGTGCAGCGCGCCATGAAAGAAGCCGGCTTTTTGATTGAGAAACTGCCCGGCCCTCCCGGCAAACGTGAAATGGTGCGGGCTATCAAAAAGTAACTACACATGTACATTGCGCAGGGCAATGGTTTATTTGCCCTGTTTCTAATTTTCTATTTTGCCACATGCTTCGCATTTATAAAGCCTCGGCCGGTTCCGGCAAAACATACACGCTGGTAAAAGAATACCTGCGCCTGGCTTTTGCGCAGCCCGATAAGTTCAAACATATACTGGCCATTACCTTTACCAACAAAGCGGCTGCCGAAATGAAAAGCCGCATACTGGAAGCCGTAGAAGGAATTGCCCGAGGAAATGAAAAGTATGATTCGCTTGCCACAGAATTAGCAGAACTCTGCAATAAGCGCGAAGAAATCCTTCGGGCCGAAGCGGCCATGCTGTTGCGCAACATGCTGCACAACTATGCCGATATTTCTATTTCCACCATCGATAGTTTTGTGCACCGCATTGTGCGCTCGTTTGCCTACGACCTGCACCTGCCCATGAACTTTGATATTGAAATGGACAGCACCAAACTGTTGAACGAAGCGGTGGAGTTGCTGTTGGATAACCTGAACGAAGCCGATGCACAGGTTACGCAGGCGGTCATTGATTTTGCCGAATCGAAAATTGAAGACGGCAAAAGTTGGAATGTAGAATTGGAAATTGCCAAACTGGGCAAAGAGTTGTTTAACGATGAAGCGTTGCCGCACATTGGCCAACTGAGTTTTGTTTCTTTCGATGCCTTGCGCGAAGCCCGAAGTGCGCTTCACACCCGCAGAAATTCCTTTGAGCAGAGTTTGTTCGAAGAAGGAAAGAAAGCATACAGCCGCATAGCTTCGACCGGATTAACCACCAAAGACTTTCATCAGGGCGCGCGCGGATTGTTTGGCTTCTTTAGTAAATACTCCGAAGGCGAATTTCCGAACGATGTAAAGGGAAATAGTTATGTGCGCGCTACTATTGAAGAAGATAAATGGAGTAAAACCTCCGCTGTAACCGAAGGAGTAAAATCGGAGTTGGTGCAGCATTACCTGAATATCATATCGCTGTGGGATAAGCAAGGCAAAGAATACTATCTGGCTGATTTGCTTCTCAAGAATTTCTATTCGTTTATTCTGCTGGCCGATTTGCAAAAACTGATGGAGAGCATAAAGCAGGATAGCAATGTGCTGCACATCAGCGATTTTCAGCACAAGGTGTACGAGATAGTGAAGGAGCAGGATGCCCCCGTTATTTACGAACGCATTGGCGACCGCTACGATAGCATACTCATTGACGAGTTTCAGGATACCTCGGTGATGCAATGGCGAAACCTGTTGCCTTTAATTGAAAACTCGCAGTTTAAAAGCGAAGACAGTTTAATTGTGGGCGATGGCAAGCAGGCCATTTATCGTTTCCGGGGCGGTGAAGTGGAACAGTTTTCCGTGCTGCCCAAAGTTTACGGCAGCGAGGAAAGCGAAATTCTGAAAGGCCGCGAAATAGCCATCAGCAACTACGGAGCCGAGGTAATACCGCTGGAGAAAAACTTCCGCAGCCGCAAGGAGGTAATTGATTTCAATAACGCGCTTTACAAAGAGCTGCTGGAAGTTCCCGAGTTAAAGAACAAAGCCATCTATTCCGATTACCATCAGTTACAGGGCCGAAAGGAGGATGGCGGTTTTGTTAGCATAGAGTTTTTAAGTGACAATGCAGAAGGCGAAGAAGAAACGGCTATCAACGATTTACGTTGCCAGCGCGTGGAACAAATAGTAAACGATGTGCTGCAGCGTGGCTATTCCTTCCGCGATGTAGCAGTGCTTACCCGCTCCAACGGCAACGCCAGTGCCATTGCTTCTTACTTAGTGCAAAAAGGCATCCGTGTTATCTCGCCAGAAAGTTTGCTCATTCATCATTCGCCTAAAGTGCGTTTGCTGTTGTCGGTGCTGAATTATTTGGAGAAGAAGGAAAACCACATTGCGCGTGCCGAGATATTCCATTACGTGTTTTTGTTGCGGGGAATAGAAGTGCGCTACGAAACTTTAGAGTTGGATGTAACCTCCAAACAGTTTGAGGAAAAACTGCGAGCACAAACCGATGTTCCTTTTGATTCTTTTGAACTGCCTGCCGGGCGCTTAAGCGATTTAATGCATGAGTTGATGCGGTTGTTCGGCTTAGATGAAGACGACCCCTTTGTGCAGTTTTTTTTAGATGAAGTGCTGCTGTTTGCTTCGCGCTATGGCAATAACATGTACGAGTTTCTGCAATGGTGGGAACGCGTAAAGGATAAGAAGAGTATTATTTACCCCGAGAGCATGAATGCAGTGCGCATTATGACCATCCACAAATCGAAGGGCTTGCAGTTTCCGGTGGTTATACTGGCCGATGCGGCTGAACAAAAGAAGCTGACGAAGAAGTTCTTTTGGGTGGGGCTGCAAAAAGACTGGCTGCCGCAGTTGAACATTGGCTTGCTGCCGGTAACAAGTGCCGTTAAAGAAACGGAGTTTGAGCCTCTCTATGAGCGGGAAGACGAGCAGTCTTTCTTAGACATGCTCAATCTGTTTTATGTAGGCACCACTCGGGCGGAAGATACGCTCTACATTCTTTCCAACGAATTGAAGAACCTGCCGAAGGAGAACAATTCGGTCACGGCTTTGCTTATATCATTCCTTACAGCTATCGGCAAATGGGAAGGTTTTCAGCCGTACACTTTTGGCGATGCGGCTTACTGCAAAATAACCGGCAAGGAAAAGAAGCAAGCCTTCGGCACTTATAAAAAAGAGGAAACTAAATCGAAGAATCTGTTGGCCTCAGCTATCAAAGTAAAAGTAAAAGCAGAAGCCCTGTGGAGCGAGGAAGCCAACGCCAAGGTGGACAAAGGCCGTTTGCTGCACCAGGCGCTCAAGCAAATTCGTTACACGGGCAATGAAGTAAAAGTGGCCAAGGCTTTGGTAGCCGATGGCAGTTTATTGGAAACCGAGCAGGAACAGTTTCTTGGGTTATTGCAAAGCATCATTCATCACCCTGAGTTAAGTGCCTACTTTTTGAAAGACGTTACCGTAGTAAACGAACGCGCTTTGTTACAGAAAGGAGAGAAGATGCGCATTCCTGATAGAGTAGTATTCTCAAATGATAGCGCAATAGTCATCGACTACAAAACCGGCAACGAAAGGCCGGAGTATAAACAGCAGGTAAACGAATACGCAGCTTTGCTGCAACAGGCGGGCATCAGCGTTAGCCGCAAAATTCTTTTCTACACACAAACACAAAAGGCGGAGGTGTGGGTATGAGCAACTTCTTACAGCAGTGTGCCGAAAAGATTTTACAGCAACACGGCAACAACCTTAGCCGCGTGTTGGTGCTCATGCCCAATCAGCGCTCCTGCACCTACTTCCGCAACCATTTGCAAAGCCTGAGCGAGCAACCGGTGTTTGCGCCCGAAATTGTTACCCTGCAAAATCATTTGCTGCAACAAAGTGAACTGGTTATTGCCGAAAACATTGAACTGCTCACCGACCTGTATGCCTGTCAACAAAGTATTGGCGGTACACAAACGCTCGATGAGTTTATAGGTACTGCGGCTGTTATGCTGGAGGACTTCGATGAGTTAGACCTGCACATGGTCAACGCCCGCTCCTTCTTCAAAAATTTAGAAATGCTGCAAAGCATGAAAACCTGGGAGCCGGGCAGCGAGCCTACGGAATACAAACTAAAGTATCGCAGGTTTTGGGAGGAGTTCGGTTTGTTGTATGCTGCCCTGCGCGAACACTTATTGCACAAAGGCAAAGGCTACCGCGGAATGATACTGCGCCAAGTGGCAGAGAATCTTTCTTCACTTTCATGGAGCGATTACACAGCCGTTTACTTTATAGGCTTCAGTGGTTTAAACAAAACCGATGAAGCGGTGATGAAACACCTGCAATTACAAAAGCAAGCCACCTTTTATTGGGATGCCGACCGCTTTTACGTAAACGATGAAATGCAAGAGGCGGGGCACTTCTTCCGCAAATACCGCGAGGTGTTTAAAATAAGCGGGAAGGATTTGAAAGAAGAGTTGGTGAGTGGTGTGCGCCACATAGAAATAGTAGGCGCTGCTAAAAACCTGGGGCAGGTGAAAGTAGTGGCCGATGTGTTGCAGAATAAACTAAAGCTGAACAAAGATACCGCGCTGGATACAGTCGTTGTAGTGCCCGATGAAAAGCTGCTGTCGCCACTTATTGCCCACCTGCCGCACAACATCGAAACGCTCAATCTTACCATGGGTTTAAATATTTCGGGCAGCAGCTCCGCCAACTGGATCGAAGTGTTCTTCCGCATTTACGAAAAGAGCGAACGCTTTACCACCAAAGAAGGCGTGCAGCGTTTCTACTACCGCGATGTGTTCGAGTTGCTGCGTCATTCCTTCTTCCACTTACTGTTTCCCGGAGCCAAAATAGAAGTATTCGTAAGCCGGATGAAGAAGCAAAACCGCATTCTTATCAGCCGCCCTGAGTTGGTGGCCGAGTTTGGCGAAGAAGTAACCGCCTTGTTTTTTGCGGGCGATAAAGCGCAACACTATGCGGCATTCTTAGCCGAAATAACCGGCAACGTATTAAGCAAAGTAGTGCCCAAAGTGCGCAAAGAAGAAAGCCGCTGGGCGGCCGAGGCGGAAATACTCCACCGCTTGTTGAACATTATTACCGCTACGCAAACCATATTTACTACCGGCAACGATGTAAGCATTAAAACCTTCATTGCCTTACTGCGCAGCAACTTTCAAACCGAGCGGGTGGCATTGGAAGGCGACCCGCTGCAGGGCTTGCAAATAATGGGTTTGCAGGAAACGCGCGGTCTTCAGTTTAAAAATGTGATAGTGCTTTCCGCCAACGAAGGAATCCTTCCGCAGGGCAAAACACAGCGCAGCTATATCCCTTACGAATTGCGCAGAGAGTTTTTAACCACCCACAAAGAGCGCGATGCCACTACGGCCTACCTCTTCTACCGCTTGTTACAGGGTGCCGAAAATGTTTATCTGCTTTATAACACCGAACCCGATGAACTGGGCGGAGGGGAGAAGAGCCGCTTTATGCTGCAACTGCAACAGGAGTTAAACCCCAAAAACAGCCGCACCACTATTACCGATGCTGTTTTTGCGGTGGATCCGCCTGCTGCGTTGGGCGAGCAAACTATTCGCATACAAAAAGACGAAGCCATTCTGCAAAAGCTCTATTCCATTATCAGCGAATCGGGCTTATCGCCATCGGCTTTAAATACCTACGTTAACTGCACCCTGCAGTATTACTTCCGCTACATAGCGGGCATACGCGAACAGGACGACATGGAAGAAAGCCTCGAAGCTTCTACCATTGGTTCGGCTGTGCATTATGCGCTGGAAAAAATATACGAGCCGCTGGTGGGCAGGCCCGTTACCGCAGCTTACATCGCCTCGCAAAGTGCTGATAAAGCCCGCATAGAACAATTAGTGCGCGAGCACCTGGCGGTGCGCTTCGATAATGAATCGCTCAGCCGGGGAAGAAACCTGTTGCTCTACCGCGTATGCGTAAAACTGGTTACAGAGTTTCTGAAATACGAAGAGCGCTTTTTAAATGAACTAAGCGACAACGGCAGCCACATGGAGTTGGTAATGCAGGAAGATAAATTGAAGGCGGGCTTACCGGTGAACGGCAAAGAAGTATTTATGAGCGGGCGGGTGGACAGAGTAGAAAAGGTAAATGGCGTAGTGCAAATTGCCGATTACAAAACCACCTCCTACAAAGCAGTGCCGGTAATGGACGATGACAAATGGGAGCAACTGATGCACGACCCTAAACATGCCAAGCCTTTGCAGTTGCTGGTGTATGCCTGGCTGTATTACAAAATAAACGGCACTGCCTCCCTGCCTTTACGCTCCGGTATTTACTGGCTGCGCAAGTCCGATAAAATGCTGGAAACCCTCCGCACCGCCAAGGACAGCGACTTACTAACCGAAGCCGACATACTGCGCTTTGAAGACAAACTAAAAGCCGTGTTAGAAGAAATGGCCAACCCCGCAGTTCCCTTTACTAAAACGGAAGATGCCGAACGCTGCCAATATTGCGAGTTCGCTAAAATTTGCGGTAGAGATTAGTGGAGAACACTTCCGGTTGTCACCCCGAACTTGTTTCGGGGTCTCGTCTTTCAGTATGGAGATGCTGAAACAAGTTCAGCATGACACTCTCTGTCTTTGTCATGTCTAGGGATTGCTTGTCCCGAACTTGCCCGCCCGTGCCGTTCGGACGGGTTTCGAGAAGACATCTTGTATCAGTTGTTTACTTGTTTAACTGTTTATTGTTTGTGGTTAACACCATACGCACCACCCGCGGTTGCGTGTCCACACCAACCGCCATGTTGGCTTTAATGGTGTGGGTGTTAACCCTTAGCCGTATTAGGCCCGCCTGAACGGAACGGGCAGGAATGCCATAAGGCAGGGTGTGTCTTGTCCTGAAATAGGTTGACCATTTTTTGTTAGAAAATGGAAAAGGTTT
>CAZLXD010000043.1:13085-19132 GCA_964563185.1 uncultured Chitinophaga sp. | reverse complement strand
ATCAACTTTTGTATAAACTCCTTTTTGAGGGTAGGAAGATGAAGGGGCGAAATGAGGGTTTGGTTACCGGGCATTAAATCAATTTCCTCTAATTGAGGCGGAGCAATCTTTATTACTACATCAGCCTTAAATACATCCTCTGCACTTTCTGCAATCTCGGCACCGGCTTCGCTGTAATCATTATCGGAAAAGTGGGAATCGAATCCGGCATTGCGTTCAATAATGATACGATGACCGTTACTCACCAGTGTGCGAACTGACTCGGGGGTTAAGCCAACGCGGTGCTCCTGAAAACTCCTTTCTTTAGGAATGCCGATAAACAGTTTTGCTTTACGCATTGCTACCATGCTGGGAGCTTCCATAGGCTGCAAGCCTAATTTGGTTACAATCCCCTCAAAATCAGACTTCTTTTTTTCTGCCATTTTGTATGCGCGGGTTAGTTAAACAGGCTTTAAAATCAGCCCATGAAGATAGACACATTCCTGATATTCCCATCAGTTTTAATATGCACGCTCACCACTTCATCAGGCAAAAGTCCTTTAGCAAGTTCGGGCCATTCTATAAAACAGTAAGTATCTCCCATAGTGTATTCGCCTATTCCTGCGTCCAGCAGCTCATCAGTATTTTGCAGGCGGTACAAATCCATGTGATAAAGAGGTGCTCCGGTTTTTGTAATCCGGTACTCATTTACAATACTGTAAGTCGGGCTGCTGAAATTGTCATGGCACCCCAACTTTCGGCACATTTCTTTTATAAGGGTGGTTTTACCCGCTCCCATTTCAGCGTAAAAGGCAAATACTTTCCGCTTTCCTGCAAAGTGCAGCATACGAGCAGCCGCTTCAGGTAGTTCACTGATGTTCTTTATTTGAAAGTGCAACTCTTTCACGCTGCTAATTTCGGAAAAGAGTTTTTTGTAAGAGGTAAAACTATACTATAACTGTACCTGCTGAAATTCAGCACGCGCCTCAGACCAATAGTTTTCGCCATAGCTGGCAAATATTTCGGCTCCTGCTTTTATGTTTCTGGTAGCTGCCATAAACATGTTATTGTCCTCGTCTGAACAAAACTCGGCATTGTTTTTTAATCCGGAAATGATGGTTAACCCTTCGGCATCGTTGGCGTAACGGGCCGGGCCGGTTACCTCAATGCAATCTCCGCTTTCATCGTTTAGTTCCAGTAAATAATGGCTATCAGCATAATCAGCTTCCACTTGGGCAGGTGTAAGGCGGGGGCCGGTTACTTCCATTATAACTTCCCCGCGTTTTATTTCTTTTTTAGTAAACAGGCCGTTGCCCGCACCCGGTATGCCTGATTGGGCTATGTATAAGCTCATAAATTGGATGTTGCTTTTTAAAAGGGCGGCAAGGATACTCATTTTCAATGAATTCGCATGTAATATCACACCCCTCGGCTAACCAAAGTAGCTGCTGTAATACATAGTACCATTATTCTGAAAGAAAAATAAAAACTGTTTATAACTTAATTGGGGTATTTTTGTGGCGCAATGCTGCGTTGGTTGTTGGCAGTTTGCACTCAAACAGTAACAACCATTAAAACAATTTATTATGAATACAGGAACAGTAAAGTTCTTTAACAACGACAAGGGATTTGGTTTTATTAAGGACGCTAACAGCTCGGAGGAGTACTTTGTACACACTACCGGTTTAGTTAACCAGGTACGTGAAGGCGACAGTGTAACCTTTGACCTTAAAGACGGCAAAAAGGGATTAAACGCAGTAAATGTAAAGTTGGCTTAAGCCTCTATATAATTTCAGTTGATACCATTGACCTGAACCCCGCCACAAGCGGGGTTCTTTTTTTTAGTAAAAACTTCACCGGCCGGGCAACACCACCCCGACAGTGTTTCATGTTTCAATTATTCTGCTCTTCTGACTTTGCAATTCAGAAGCCTTATCAAAATATTTGTAATCTAGCCACAAAAACAAAAAAGCCCTGCCAACCGGCAGGGCTTCTTCTTAGGGTGAGGCCCTGTGTTTTATTGATTGCTAAGCAGGTTAATACCCTGCTGGCCATTGTTTATAAATTCGTTGGTAGGCGATACGGCAAAAGCATCCTGCTCATACATAGTAATGCTGTAAGCGCTGTTGGTGTTAATCTTATTGTTTTCAAAGTAATTCAGCTTCGAGCCTTTTGAAACCGAAACACCATCGGTTTTGCTGGTCACCACCTGGCTGTGGCTAACTTCTAACCAAGCCGTATTGTCGCCCGAGCCTATTACCACATTGCCGCTGCCCAGTGGATTTAGCCCGCCACCGTGCTCAATTTTGCAATACGAAAGCACATTATGCGCGCTGTTACTCAATACGGTTATTCCTCTCCAAGCCCCTCTTTTACACGATTGCGAGGTAAAGTAAACTGGGTTGTTCGCCTCGCCTATGGCGGTAATGGCGCCCTGTTCGTTTACCTGTATTCCTCCACCGTCCTGAAACATAATGGTGGTTCCCGGCTCAATGATTAAGCGGGCATTTACCTCAATGTTTCTTCCTATAATATAATCAACCCCTCCTACGCGGTTACTAAGCACCACATCCTGGTTAATAATAGTATTGGTAAAAAGTTCGGCCTGTGCGGCATCTTTGGTTAAGGGGTTATAAGCGGGCAGGTCCGCTTCTTTTTGGCAACTGTTAAGCAGTAATACAACTGCCGCCACTGCCGTTGTTTTAGTAATAAAAGAGTTCATCCTCATGTCTCGGTATTTTATATGCCTTTTTACGGCAGTGTTCCGTAAAAGGTTGCAGGGTGGTGTGGCCGTGTAAAATAAGTTAAGACCTTTGCGGGTGTTAGCAATACGCTTCTATCTTTGGCGGTAATGAATAATCGATTAGTCAACATCATTATTGTGGCCATTTCCATAGCGCTGGCAGGCCTGGTTTATATACAGGTAAAGTGGATTCGCCAAAGCTACACCGTGCGCGAAGAAAAGTTTGACCAGGGGGTTTACATAGCCCTGGCCAATGTTACCCAAACCATTGAGCGCAGCGAGGCCGTTAACTACTTTGAGGCATCGGGGCTGAACGATTTCGGGCGAAACATCAATAAGATGTACGATACCGTGCAAACCATTAAAACCTACACCCCAAAGTTCTCGCTGGTAGATTCGGTAGGGCAACATGCCATGAAATTCGGCTTTAGCGATACCAGCGGAGGGTTTGTATCGAAGTTTGTGGGCAGCATTACCTACCTGCAGGAACATGCCTCAAAACTGCACGAGATTAGCACCGATAAAGATGTTTACCAGAACGATGCCGACCGCGAGCGCCACATTATTGAAATGCAGTTCAGCAAATACAACCGCATGTTTCAGGATTTGGCCATGCAGTTTATGCTCGATGATAAATGCCTGCGCGACCGGGTGGATTCTGCCCGCCTAGAACAAATGATGAGTGAAGAGTTTCATAAGGAGGGCATAAACATTCCCTTTCAGTTTGCCGTGTTCGATAACTGGTCATCGGGCATGCTTACCGGAAACATTCAGGTAACGCGCGAAGAGGCCAAGGCCATGAACTTCTACTCTATTCCGCTTTTCCCCAACGACCTTTACGAAAACTCCGGCATACTCATCGTTAACTTTCCGCAAAAGCAGAACTACATTTTCCAAAGTATGTGGCTAATGCTGTCGGCCACACTTGCTTTCATCCTTATTATCCTGGCATCGTTTGGCGGTTCCTTCTACATTATTTACCGGCAGAAAAAACTCGACCTGCTCAAAACCGATTTCATTAACAACATGACCCACGAGTTTAAAACACCGGTGGCTACCATTTCGCTTGCCAGCCAAATGCTCAAGAACGAAAAGGTGCTGGGTAACAAAGAGAAAATACTCAACTACTCTAACATTATTGATGAAGAGAACAAGCGCCTGAGCGGCCACATTGAAAACGTATTGCAGGTAGCCAAACTGGATAGAGGAGAATTTAAACTTAAGTTAGACCACCTCAACATCAACGACCTGCTCAATGATATTTGCGAGTCGCTGGAGCTGCGCATTCAGAACGAAAACGGAGAACTGATTAAGAAGTTGGAAGCTGCTAAGGCTGATATAACCGGAGATGTTTTTCACCTGACCAATGCCTTTTTTAATGTGCTGGATAACGCCATCAAATACAAAAAAGACGACCACCTGAAAATAACCGTTAGCACTAAAAACAACGCAAAGGGGGTAACTATTACCGTGCAGGATGAAGGGATTGGCATACCGAGAGAGAACCAGAAAAAGGTGTTTGAAAAGTTTTACCGCGTGCCCACCGGCAACATACACAACGTAAAAGGCTTTGGCCTGGGGCTTAGCTATGTAAAGGTAATTACCGATGCGCACGGGGGCAGTATATCAGTGGAAAGCGATCCCGGAAAGGGCAGCAGGTTTACCATTTTCCTACCATTTGGAACTGTTAATAAATGATAAGCCCTTTGCCTGCCGGTTAAACCTAAGGTAGCTTTGATTTGTTAAATTAACAAACAGCTAAATCATATAACTATGTCAAACAAGAAAAAAATATTGCTGGTGGAAGATGACACCAACCTTGGTAACCTGCTACAGGATTCCCTTGAAATAAAAAACTACGATGTGGTGCTAAAGCGCAATGGCGAAGATGCCTTTAATGAGTTTAAGGCAAACAAATTTGATATGTGCATTCTGGATGTAATGATGCCCAAGAAGGACGGCTTTACATTGGCCAAGGACATACGCAGAATGAATTCGCAGGTGCCTATTATGTTTCTTACCGCTAAGGCTCTTAAGGAAGATACCATTGAAGGCCTGAAACTGGGTGCCGATGATTACATGACCAAGCCTTTCAGCATGGAGGAACTTACCCTGCGCATGGAGAACATATTTAAGCGCTTGCCTAAATCGGAAGCCAGCACACAAAACAAATTCAAAGTAGGCCGCTTTGAGTTTGACAACACTATGCGCATTCTTAAAATAGGCGACAAGGAAACCAAACTTACTACCAAGGAATCGGAACTGCTTAAAATGCTGGCCGTTTACCTAGACCGCATACTGGAGCGCGAGGTAGCCCTAAACGCAGTGTGGGGAACCGACTCTTACTTTGCCGGCCGCAGTATGGATGTTTACATAGCTAAGCTGCGCAAGTATTTAAAGGATGACCCTAACGTGGAAATACTGAATATACACGGCACCGGCTTTAAATTAATTGTAAAGTCTTAACCGGTTTTCCTTAAGCATAAAACAAAACGCCTGCAGTTTATAGCAGGCGTTTTGTTTTATGTCACTTGCCGGGAAGTTTCATTTAACTATCACATACACATCAGCCGGATTCAGTAAGTCGGCAGTGGTAAAATATTCCAGTACCGCTTTAGTGGCGGTAACCTTTACCCGCATGGCGCCATAGCGGGCATTATCGCAGTAAACATCGTAGCGGGCAGTATCTAATGGGTTGCTGGTGCAGCTATACAAACTGGCCTTGCCGCTGTTGCCCACCACAAAGTAAACGGTGCCCGGCACCTGCTTATCAATCACCTTTTCATACACATGGTCGTGGCCGTTAAACACGGCATCGGCCTGCCAATCGGCAAAAGGCCAGCGCATGGTTTCGGAACTGCCATGGTTGCTGGTGCTGTAGGGCGGGTGGTGGAAATAAACAAAGTTGAAAGGCTGAGCACTTTTGGCAAGTGCATCTTTTAACCAAACAGCCTCGGGCGAATCACAGCACTTTACATTGCCAGAAATGCCGGTGTTCAGGGAATAGAAGTGCGCAGGCCCCCAGGTGAACTCATAGTTGCGTTCATCGCCCGGCAGACTAAAGTAGTCGAGGTAGGGCTGCAAAGAAGGTGCTGAGTAGTTATCATGATTACCGGGGCTGGGGAAAAACCGGTTAAACATATCAGCCGCTGCTTTGCCGTGGCATATTTGTGTAGCGGGCGCATCGGGGTTGTATATGTAATCGCAGTAGTACTTACCTATGTTGTTTACAATGGTACCGGCAGCCCCTGCCGGATAGTTGTTATCTCCGGTAGTAATAACAAAGTCGGGGTTCCAGCCCTTTACCATGTTGGCTACCTCCCCT
>CAZLXD010000043.1:9553-13075 GCA_964563185.1 uncultured Chitinophaga sp. | reverse complement strand
TCGTCATTTCCGTAGTCGCCAATAACGGCATAGGTTATACTATCGGCAGGCACTTTTACGGTGCGTTGCACAAAAGCAGGGTCAATGGGTAGCTTAGCACAGGAGGTTAACAGCATTATAAAAACCGGTATAGAAAGAGTCATTTGTGTACTTCGCATTACAAAAAAGGTGAGTGGCTAAAATAAAACAAGCGGTGATTTGCCTATAGCAATAATTTCACAAACAATTCACCAGTAGGGTGATTGAAGTTTCTATCTTTACGCGCCCCATTAAAAATGCTGTTGCCCGCTACATGAACAAGTTCCTTTTGCTCCTTTTCGGGAGTCTTATTGCTGTTACCGTTTCTGCACAAACTGCTGCTAAACACACCATCAGCGGCTATATAAAGGATGGCACCAATGGCGAAAGCTTGTTAGGGGCTTCGGTGTATGTAACCGAATTGAACAAAGGCACCACCACCAACGACTATGGCTTTTACTCGCTTACCCTGCCTGCCGATACCTATACCATACGCATAACTTATGTAGGCTTTGCGCAAAAAACCGAAACCGTGGTGCTGAACAAAGATGTGCGCCTTAATGTGGAAATGGGCAGCACCGTAAAGGAAGTGGAAGAAGTAGTAATAACCGGTGAACGCAAAGGCGAAAACGTGGAAAGCACCGACATGGGCAAGCAGGAAATTACCATAGAGCAGGCCAAGTCGTTACCCGCTCTACTGGGCGAAGTGGATGTGCTTAAGGTAATTCAGTTATTGCCGGGCATACAGGCAGCGGGCGAAGGCAACAGCGGCTTTTATGTGCGCGGTGGCGGCCCCGACCAAAACTTAGTATTACTGGATGGTGCGGTGGTTTACAACACCGGCCACTTGTTTGGTTTCTTTTCCGTGTTTAACTCCGATGCCATTAAGAACACTACCGTTATTAAAGGCGGAATGCCTGCTAACTACGGTGGAAGAATTTCATCAGTGTTGGATGTTTCCATGAAAGAAGGAAACATGAAGAAATGGAATGTAGAAGGAGGTATAGGTCTTATTTCTTCGCGCTTAACCATACAGGGGCCCATTAAAAGAGACAAATGTTCCTTTATTGTTTCCGCCCGCAGAACTTACATTGACTTAATCCTTAAGCCTATCCTGCCGAAAATAGGTAACGGTGAATTTGCCGGTAACGAATACTACTTCTACGACATTAATGCCAAGATAAACTACCGCATAAGCGACCGCGACCGCCTTTACCTAAGCGGATACTTCGGCCGCGATGTATTTAACTTTCAGGACCCGGGCGGCAACTTCAAACTAAACTTCCCGTGGGGAAACACTACTGCTACGCTGCGTTGGAACCACCTTTTCAGCGACCGCCTTTTTATGAACGCGCAGTTTATTTATAACGATTTCGGATTTAAGGCCAACACTTCTTTTCAGGATATTAAGTTCGGACTTAACAGTAGCGTGCGAGAGGCCACTGCCAAAATGGATTTCGATTACGCTCCTCTACTCGGCCACATGATGCAGTTTGGCTGGCAATATAACTTCCACATTTTCACTCCTTACCAGGCCAGCGGAAGTGCAGGCGATGTTGATTTTCGCACTACCAATCAGGATCGCAAGTTTGCCCACGAAACCGCTCTCTACTTCCTTGATGATTTTGAAGCCACCAACTGGCTGAAGATAAATGTAGGCGTGCGGGCTTCGCTCTTCAACTTTATGGGGCCTTTCAGCAAAATTGTTTTTCAGGATGGCAGAGCTATTGACACCCTCAGCTATAAACCGGGCGAACACATAAAAACTTACTGGGGCATAGAGCCGCGCCTGGCTATGCGCTTTAAGGTAGATAAGGCTTCGTCTATTAAGGCGGGCGTTACCATGAACCAGCAATACATACATCTTGTTTCCAGTTCCACCACCACTCTGCCTATTGACTTATGGGTACCCAGCACTGCTTCGGTTAAGCCGCAAATTGGGGTGCAGGCCGCCCTCGGCTACTTCCGCAACTTTAAGGAGGATATGATTGAAACTTCTGTTGAGGTGTATTACAAACACTTGTGGAACCAGATTGAGTATGGCGAAAGTGCTGTGGGGAATATTACTGTGGATGTGGAAGACCTGTTTACTTATGGCAGCGGCTACAGCACCGGTGCCGAATTTTTTATAAAGAAAGCGAAAGGCAAATGGACCGGCTGGATTGGCTACACACTGGCATGGACCTGGCGCAAGTTCCCTGATATTAACGATGGCAAGGTGTTCCTTGCCCGTTACGACCGCAGGCACGACATCAGCATTGTAAACATGTACGAGATAAACAAGCACTGGAAGGTATCGGCCACCTGGGTTTTTGCCACTGGCCAGCGCACCACGCTTCCTGTTTCATTCTTTCTGCACGAAGGCAGCGTTCACTACACTTACGGTAAACGCAACTGGTACCGCCTGCCGCCTTACCACCGGCTTGACCTCGGCTTTACCTATACTATCATACCTAAAAAGAAACGCAAAATTGATTTTACATCCGACATTACCGTGTCGGTTTACAACGCTTACAACCGCATGAACCCATACTTTATTTACATAGATCCCAAGGGAAGTATTGGCGGCAGCGGTAGCGGAAATGGAAACGAAGATGGCGATGGAGGTGGTGAACTTCAATTCCGCGCCAAGCAGGTGTCCCTGTTTCCTATTCTGCCATCAATAACCTGGAACTTTAAATTTTAAGTGATGATGAGAGCATTATCCAAGGTAAAGAACAGCACACTTATTCCCCTGCTGGCAATAGTGTTGGGCATGTCATCGTGCAGTAAAATAATTGATATTGAAATACCCGCATCGGCTGAACAGGTAGTGGTAGAAGGCCGTATTGAAACAGGAGTACCACCGATAGTTATACTTACCAAAAGCGCCCGCTTTTTCGATAACATAGCTATCAACAATCTGGGCAGCTATTTTATACATGGTGCTAACATTAAAGTGCGCAGCAGCGATGGGGATTCGGTAGCGTTGATGGAATTATGCTTAAACAGCCTTAACCTTTCGCAACAGGATAAGCAGGTGGTGCTGAATGCCTTCGGCTTTACTGCGGTAGATAGTACCATTCCCGATGTATGCTTTTACACCGTGCCCGATATTGTAACTTACTTTAGCAGCGGGCAGGCTGCCTTTATGGGAAAAGAGAAAACCACCTATTACCTCAACATTAAAGCCCCCGGTTTTAAAACAGAATCCGACTCTATTCAGGTTACATCTTCCACTTACATTCCTAAATCCATCGGGGTTGATTCGCTGAGTGTAAAGCAACACCCTAACGAGGCTTACCGCGATTCGATGGCAGCTGTATATGCTTACTTTTCGGTACCTGATACGTTTGGAAACTTTGTCCGCTACTGGACACAGCGCAACAGCGAACCATTCTACCAACCGCTTTCACAATCGGTGTATGACGACAAGCTTTTTGTAGGCCTTAGTATTGGCTTGCCTGTTGAGCGCGGGCAGCCCGATACCGGTAAATTTGACATTAACATCTACTCTTACTTTTG
>CAZLXD010000043.1:2000-9543 GCA_964563185.1 uncultured Chitinophaga sp. | reverse complement strand
TTTTGGAAAGGAGATACTGTTACCGTGAAGTGGGGAAACATTGACAACAAAGTGTACGACTTCTATTACACCTTGGAGAACGATGGTGGTGACAGCCCTTTCTCGCAGCCGGTAAAAATAAAAACCAACATTAACAACGGTTTAGGTGTGTGGGCGGGCTATGCTTCGAAGTACAGTAAAATTATTATCCCTAAGTAGTTACCCTCGCTATTGCAAGCAGAACAAAACAAGGTTAAGTAATCTTGTTTCTGTGCATAGTTTACTTCACTATGCAACACCAAGGTAACGTTCCCTTATAACCTTTAGGTGATGTGCGGCATGGCCGGCCAGTATAAAACCTACCGAGCGAACGCTCATCATGCTCCGGTTGGCCATTCCCGTCCGGTTTAGCGTTTCTTCATCAAAACTTTTGAATAGGGCAATGTTAGCATTGCGCAACGATTCAAACTCATCGTCAATACTAAAAATGGTGCGCTTGTTGGCATGGTAGTAAGGTACGTAAGCGTTTTCATCAAAACCAAACAACTCGTTTTTATCGTTGCGCGCAAAGGTGAGGGCGCGGTAAGCAAAAATGCGTTCCACATCGGTTACATGTATCAGTACTTCCTTTACACTCCACTTTCCCGCGGCATATCGGTAATCGCCTTTCTCCAAAGGAATATCGTTGATAAGTTGGTTAAACGCTTCCAGGTTATTGCGCAGCGCATCCAGCAAATCGTTTTCCTTTACGGCTTTAATGTAAGGCTCGTAATACGGAGGATATTCCGTAACAGCAGGTTGGGTAATTATCATAGCTTAAGGTTTACTATAAAGGTAAACACTATTTTATGAAGTAGCGCGAAAGCGCCACTCCTATGCCATAGCCTCAATCAAATCGAACTCGGTAATAATGTGCCACTGGCCGGAGTTTGCACGAACCAACACAGCCGTATTCTCTTTGCTGATGAGTTTTGAAATATCGTTGCCGGTAGTGGTTAGTTCTACCACAGGGAAAGGTTTGCTCATTACTTTACCAACCGCATCCGCCCTGCGTCTGGCATCCTCAACCAATAGTTTCAAAATGGTATGCTCGGTAATGCTTCCTACTACTTCACCATTTTCTGCAACAGGTAACTGAGTAATGTGCAACTCCTTCATTTTACCAAAAGCATCGGCTACCGTTTCGGTTGGCGATACCACAATAAGGTCTCGCATTTTTTTTCTCTCGATAATGCTGCGGGCGGTAACCGGCTCGTTGGTAAGGAAACCGCGCTCGCGCATCCATTCATCGTTGTATATTTTAGCTACATAACGGCTGCCGTGGTCGTGCAGAATAATTACCACCACACTGTCTTTATCAAACTTATCCTTTAGTTGCAGTAAGCCCTGCATAACTGTTCCGGCACTATAGCCACAGAATATGCCTTCTTCGCGGGCCAGTCTGCGGGCCATTAGGGCTCCGTCTTTATCGGTTACCTGCTCAATGTGGTCAATGTAGCGCATGTCGTAGTTAGCGGGCACAAAGTCCTCCCCTATTCCTTCGGTTACATAAGGGTAAACTTCTTTTTCATCTAAAACACCCGTATCGTGAAACTTCTTAAGCAGCGAGCCATACACATCAATGCCGTACACTTTAATGTCAGGGTTCTTTTCCTTCAAATACATGGCCACCCCCATTACCGTTCCACCGGTGCCTATGGTAGTAACGTAGTGCGTAATCTTTCCTTCGGTTTGTTCCCATATTTCGGGGCCGGTGGTTTCGTAGTGAGCAGCACGGTTGCTTAGGTTATCGTACTGGTTCATGTGTATGGAGTTTGGGATTTCCCTTGCTAGCCTTTTTGCCACAGAATAATAAGAGCGCGGGTCATCGGGCTCTACGTTAGTTGGGCAAACAATCACCTCGGCACCCAGGGCACGAAGTATATCTAACTTTTGTTTCGATTGCTTATCGGTAGTGGTAAATATGCACCTGTAACCGCGCACCACCGATGCCAGCGCCAAGCCCATGCCGGTATTGCCCGAAGTGCATTCAATGATAGTGCCGCCCGGTTTCAGCCTTCCGTCCTTTTCGGCATCTTCAATCATTTTTATGCCAATGCGGTCTTTTACCGAGTTGCCCGGGTTAAAGTATTCCACCTTAGCCAGAAAGAGCCCGGGTATGTGTTTGGTTAGCTTGTTCAGTTTTACCAGTGGCGTGCGGCCAATGGTTTCTACAATGTTGTTACAATACTTCATATCACTTGTTTTATAAATCAGCTTCAATAGAAGCCTGCAGTTTTTCTACGAACAAAAGAGTGGCAGGGCAGTAATCAAGGTTTTGTGTATAGGTTTTTTCCTGCGCCTGATAACGAATATCTCTGCGGTAAAGGTGCGGAAAACCGGCACAGTCATCGGGGCGGATGGCATAAATACAGCACTTATTATCCTTCCCTAAAAACTGGCAGGGTTCTTTTTTGTTAGTAATATCCCCGTCTCTGCGTTTCTCTAAATACTTATCGAAAAACTCCTGATAGGTTAGGTTAAAGTGTTTAGAAATACGCAGAATATCCTTCCGGGTAAAAGTGGGCGTCATTTGCTTGCAGCAGTTACCGCAGTCAAGGCACTGCACCTCTTTCCAGGTGGCGGCCTCGGCTTCTTTGGCCACCTTTAATATGCCCTTGGTGGTTGATTTACCCAACTTACGAAGAAACTTAGCCAGAACAGGTTTCTTTCTTTTACTCTGGCGTTTGAATTTGGCAATGTCTATTTTTTCCATAATTTGTTTGAAAGTGCCGAAAATAGTTATTTGTTTTCGGCAAAAAACTAACGGTCCTGTTTTGTAATGCACAACTAAACAATAACCCTACTGCCTCACCACCTAAAACACAAAAGCCAATTTTTAAAGTTGGCTTTTGAAAATATTTCTGTTTTTAAAAGGTAGTTGTGCAACGGCCACCGTGTTAGAGACTGTGCCAACTCATCCGGTATGTGCTAATCTTCCATCATCAAGCGCAAAACAAAAACGTGAAACAAAAACTTTTGTCCCACGAAAGAGTTCGCTGTAAAGTATACAAAAAAGCAAAAGCAATCTCCGAGTGTTTCGATGCTAAAGGATGTATGGTAACTCTATACGATAAAGAATCACCTAACGGAAAAATGGTTAACTATCAACTCACTTACGAAGAGATTAGACATAGTATTTGTCTTGCAAACTACCACAACGAAAAATCAGAATAGAAGATGAATGATCATCTAAGGAATCAAATTAAAGCAGATTTGTTGGTGTCAATAGATATAAGGGGATATCACAACCGACTCCTCAGATTACAAAGCCCTCGAAAATGCTTGATTTCCGAGGGCTTGTGCTTGTTGCTTGCGGATCGGACGGGACTAATATAATTTCCCCCGATTTCACCCCGATACGCTGAAACGCTCTATTATCAAGGGTTTCAAGAATTTTCAAGTGCAAATCAGTGCAAATAAAAGTGTCAAAATGTTGATATTGTTTACCCCAATGTTTACCCCATTTCACTAACATTTTGTATCTTAGTTGCGCAATCAAAAATACTCTGTATGTCAAGCGTAGCAACGGTTTTCAGGAAAGACAAGCTCAACAAAAAGGGCGAAGCCCCTATTCATTTTCGCATCATCAAAAACCGAAAAATCTGTTACATCACTTCCGGCATAATGGTGCCCGAAGAAAATTGGGATTTCACAAAGAACAAAATCAAGGGCAAGCATACCAATAGTGCCCGCCTCAATTCCTTTCTGGCCAACAAGTTTGCCGAGTTACAAGACCAGGTATTTGAGCACGAAACCGTTTCAAAATCAGCAACCACCCGCCAGTTGAAAGAGAAAATCTACGGCAAGAAGCCCGAAGATTTTTTCGCCTTTGCTGATGAAGTAGTGAGCAACTACAAGGCAAAGGGGCAGATAAGCACATTCATCACCCATAATTCAACCGTAAACACCTTACGCGATTATGTGGATGGCCGCAGCATTATGTTTCAGGATATTACCCCCGAGTTTTTGGCTAAGTATGAAAGATACCTGCAAACCGAGCAGGAACTAAAACCAAACACCATCCACAAGCATTTCAAATTCCTTCGCAAGCTTTTCAATGATGCATTGCGCTTAGATAAAATAGAGTATCAGCACAATCCATTCACTAAAATCAAGTTGAAGCTGGAAAAGACAACACGCTCCTTTCTCAGCGATGAAGAACTAAAAGCAATTGAAGATGTTGCAACCGTTCCCGGTGAGCGGATGCACCTGCACAAACTCATGTTCATTTTTGCTGCCTATACTGGCGGGCTTCGCGTTTCCGATGTTTTGAAGTTACAATGGCGGAATTTTGACGGCTCACACATTCACATTGCCATACACAAAACCAAATCACAGCTTTCAATCAAACTGCCTAACAAGGCCATTGAAATCATCAACCAGTTTCACAGCAAGCAATCAAAGCCAACCGATTTTATTTTCCCTATGCTTGAAAACGGTCTTGATCTAAACAATCCGCAGGTGGCTTACACCGCCATTTCAAGCGCCACCGCCTACATCAATAAAAACCTGAAATTCTTGGCTAAGAAGGCTGAACTTGAAAAGCACCTGTCATTCCATATCAGCCGCCACACTTGGGCTACAAGGGCTTTGCGTAAGGGCATCAGTATTGATAAAGTGTCAAAGCTCATGGGTCATGCGCAGTTGCGTGAAACGCAGATTTATGCCAAAATCGTAAATGAGGAGTTAGATAAGGCAATGGAAGTATTTAATGATTAGATTTTCTTACTTCGTGTTAAATGTCTGGGCACAGCAAAATATTAGACTTCATCGAAGAAATTCCTTTTGACGAACATCCTTTTGTGTTGAAGTCAAGCAAAAAGGCGAGTGAATACGATGTAACAGATGAAATAGTTCCTTTTTCAAACGGTTTTCAGGAATACGGCAAATTCTCAAACCTGCTTTACTGCCGTTCATTACTTCACAAGCTGCTTTCGCTCTCCAAAACCCAACGAGCAAAATTTTTAGAATACCAGTGTCAGCAAATGCAAGACCCCGAAAAGTGGTTGCTCACACTTGAACAATTCATAGAAGCAAACGCCAAAGAACTGAAACGGTATAATCATCAGGAATTTATCGAACATATCTCAAGAGTTATAGGGGAAGCAATTGAGAAAACAAAAGAAGAACCGGTGGAGGAACTCTCCTTTGCAGAATTAAAACTCAAGTGGGATGCAAACCCTCAATTATTCTTTGCCGTTTTTTCAGCCCTAATTGATAACAAGATTATTACCGTTCCAAAAGGCAAGCACACGCGCAGAGACATTGCAAAAAAGCTGAACGCAATTTTTGAAATCAAAAAAATCAACGTAAACGATAAACCCTATACCGATTCTTCCTTCGAGCAGAACCTCAAATCCTCCTCACTTCTTGGGGAAGACCCGCTGATTAAAGAGGTGCGCAAAGCTCTCGAAACCGCAATGAAAAAGCTCAATAATTAAATATTACCGCAGCGCGGTAATATTACCGTAATAGGGCGCACCCGCCCTTGTTCTGATTTTTGGTTTCGTTTTCATTCAATAACCAAAAAAATCAGTAACAATGAACGTAGTTACCATCCAATCCGAGGCATTTCAGGAAATCATGAAGAAAGTTGATGAAATCCATCAGCGCCTCAACAGCAAAGAAAAAGAGCCAAAAGAAAAGTGGCTCGACAATCAGGAATTTATCCAGCTTCTTAAAATCTCTAAGCGAACCGCTCAGAGCTACCGCGATTCTGGTTTGATTTCCTTTTCACAAGTGGGCAACAAAATCTATTACAAACTCTCCGATGTAGAAGAGTTGCTGAAAGCCCATTACAACAAGGCATTCAGGAAATAACCTTTCCTGTGTGCCTCATTTTTCAATCTCATTAAATCCTTTTTCGGTGGAAGAATTTAAAAAGAAATATCCTGTAGTGTCTGTATTCAAGGCTGTAACAGACACCTTGCCCGGTGAGCAAAAGCCGCTCAATGAAATCTTAACTCAGATTCATAATTGTGTGCAGTCGCACATTGTTGACCCTTGCCGAAAACTTTACGCACAAGGCGATATAGAAGCATACAGCGTTAAAAAGAAAACCCTCTATTGCTTCACGCCCTCAGGTTCCTTTGAAGCAGGAAGAAAAGCGGAGCATCTCAAAACCTATTCAGGTTTTGTAATCCTCGACATTGATAAAATGCCTTTTGAAAAGGTGGCTCCGCTCAAAGCAAGCATTACAGCAATGCCACTCACGTTTTGCTGCTTCATTTCTCCATCTGGTGCAGGGCTCAAAATATTAGTGCGGGTAAGCAGCAATGCAGAACAACACGCACAAACTTTCTCTCAGTTGAAAAATATCTACGAAAAGGGGTTAGGAATTGAAATAGATAAATCCGGTAAAGACGTAAACCGCCTTTGCTTCTATTCTTCCGACCGAGAAATCTTTGTCAACGAACAAGCCGCAATTTTCACTCCTCAATTCGAGCAATCTCCGGCACATTCGCAACCGATACACACAACTTTAAACCCGCGCCCGGCTTGGGCCGAAGTGTTTGAAAGTTGCGTGCACCTCACCGAAAACAAAATTCAATACATCGAGGGTTCACGAAACAATTTCGTTCACTTGCTCGCCAACAACTGCAACCGAAATGGCATTCCGTTGGAAGAAGCAACACACCTTATTAAAAGCCGCTACAACTTCAACGAGGTTGAAGTTTCCGCTTCTATCAAAGGAGCATACATCAACCATGCTAATGAATTCGGCAAGTTTGCCTTAAAGCAAACTGCCTCTCTGCTTCCCAAAAACTACTCACAAAATGGAGCGGTTACGCTCGATGTTTTGATTGCAAGGCACGAACTTGAACCTCCCATTCCATTCATTTGGTCAGGCATTAAAAAAGGCAGCTTTGGTTTTGTCTTCGGTCCTTCCAAAAGCGGCAAAACAACCTTTTGCGAAAATCTGGCCATGTGCCTGGCGGCACAGCTTCAGGCATTTTTTGGGGTAGCAGTTACTCCCGATGATTACAAAGTCCTTTTCATCTCGTTGGAAGAATACTGGCAAAGCCGCACCGAGCGCAACAAGCGGCAGGCGCAGTTGCTGATTGATAATTTGGGCACATCCGACTGGCTCAAAAACTACATGGTCATTACCGAAGTTGTCCCACGCCTAATTGCTACCGATGAAGACTGGCTCGAAATCGAAAGAATGATTCGTAAAAACAAAGCCAATGTCGTTTTCATAGATAGTCTCAGCCGCTTATATCAGGGCGGCATCGAAGATAGCGGACTTGCAAAAGACATCACCCTCAAATTGCGCGAGCTTGCCAACAAACTGCAAATCACGCTCATCGTCATTCACCACACACCAAAACAAATCGGCAAACCTATTACACAGGATAGTTTAGCCGGTTCACGAATGTTAGCGCAGGAAGCCGATTTTATGATTGGCATCGGCAAAAGCCCCGATGGTAAACGCTACTTCAAAGAAGTTTCCTTTCGCTACCGTCAGGAAATGAGCGAAAGCGTAGTGCTCTTCGATATTGACAACAGCCAGTGGCTTGTT
>CAZLXD010000043.1:0-1990 GCA_964563185.1 uncultured Chitinophaga sp. | reverse complement strand
AGCTTCCCGAAGCCGCGCTGCTAAAAGAAAAAGACGGGCGCACAGACGACACCAACCCTGAAATCATTTATCAGTTCATTCACGATAAAACCCTTTCACCCAAAGGCGAAACCTACACCAACGAACTCAGTGCCGAGTTTGTCAACTCAGGCACCATGTCAAAGCAAACCCTGTTCAACTGCCTTGACCGTCTCCTCAAAGACGAGCGCATCACCAAACAAGGCAGAGGAGTTTACAAGGCAATTATGTTGTAACAACATATAAATTGCTCTTCGTTGCATCCATTTGCTTTTTCATTTCCCTTTCTTACATTTGACAAATATTGTCAGGTCAAAGAAATTCACACGCTAAAAGCGGAACGTTTTTTTAGCTGTTTTATAAATCGGAAATGGAGAAAGAGAACAATACTATTGGCGAAATCCTTCGCACAATCCGCGAAGAAAAAGGACTGCTGCTTCGCGAAGTAGCAGCCGCTATTCATATAGACCCAACCTTGCTTAGTAAAATCGAACGGGGCGAACGCTTGCCTACCAAAGAGCAAGTCCTCAAACTCGCTAAGTTTTTTAAGGCAGATAAAAACACATTCATGGTGGCTTGGCTATCCGATAAATTAGTTTACGAAGTGCAGGACGAAGACAACGCGCTCAAAGCCTTGCTGGTGGCCGAAGAAAAAATACGTTACCAAACCAAAAACAAAAAATAACAAACCTCATGTTCCGTCCCGATAAACCATACAACGATTTACCGCTCCTTCCTCCCAAACGCGAGAAAGTAGAAACCATTCCCATACTCAGGCAGGAAAGCAAAGCCGCAGCCGCTTTAGCTCAACTCAAAGGAGTAGCCACACGTCTGCCCAACCAAAGCATCCTTATTAACGGCATCGTAATAAAAGAAGCGAAAGCCAGTTCTGAAATCGAAAACGTAATCACCACACACGATAAACTATACAAAGCCCTTACCCTTAACGATATTCAAATTGATTCCTCCACCAAAGAAGTGCTCCGTTACCGCGAAGCCCTCTTTACGGGTTTCAATTTCATTAAAACAAAGGGCTACCTCAATACCACCGGTATTGTAAAAATTCAGCAGCAACTCGAAAACAACGATGCGGGCATCCGCAAGCTCCCGGGCACTGCCCTGCAAAACGATGCCACCAAAGAAATCATCTACACACCGCCCGACCACCCGGACGCTATCAACCGCCTCATGAAAAATTTTGACGAGTTCATCAATACAAACGATGATGACCTCTCCGTGCTTATCAAATTGGCAATTCATCATTACCAGTTCGAGAGCATCCATCCTTTTTACGATGGCAACGGCAGAACAGGCAGAATTGTAAATGTCCTCTACCTGCTCATGAACGGCTTGCTCGATAGCCCCGTGCTATATTTAAGCGGCTACATCATTAAAAACAAAAACGATTACTACCGCCTGCTTCGCGAAGTCACGGCAAAAGGAAATTGGGAAGATTGGATTCTCTACATCCTGAAAGGTATCGAATCCACTGCCCTCGAAACCATTCAGCAGGTGGACCGCATCAACACACTATTTGAAAAAACGGTGGAAATCGCCAAAAAAGCAGAGCCGAGAATTTACTCCAAAGAACTTATCGAAACTCTTTTCGCGCATCCTTATTGCAAAATAGAGTTTCTCGTGCGCGACCTTGGCGTAGAGCGTAAAGCCGCTTCGCGCTACCTTCAGGCAATGGAAAAAGCAGGCATCCTCAAATCTGAGGTCATTTGGAAACAAACCCTTTACATCAACACCAAACTCTATGACATCCTCCGCAAGTAACCCTTTCTCTCATGTCCCGCTTTGGGACACGACACCCTTCTCATGTCCCATTTTGGCGAAAATTGGTGCACGAAAGTGCAATCAGGGGATTTGGTGGGACGTGACCTTTTCCCAGAATAAGCAAAACTCGCTAATGTCAATTCAAAGTCCATTTCCTATTAAAAAAACCTAAATCAACTTTGCATGTCTGAGA
>CAZLXD010000042.1:6463-19564 GCA_964563185.1 uncultured Chitinophaga sp. | reverse complement strand
CTCAAAGGCAATACAGAGGTAAACAAAACCAAATCCGTAAAAATCAAAAAGGAGTTTGGCGACAAATTCAAACCGGCTTTTTACTTACCCGTTTGGTTAATGATTGACAATGCCAGTAACAAACGCAGATTTAGCTATGACATTGATATAAAGCCATACTTCAATTTTGCCGATTTAAAACTCACCGATGAGTTCATTGCCAAAGTAGAAAGCTCTTTGAGTGACGAGAACCTTGAACGCAAAGTATTTTCAGTAACCCTCGATGAAAAAAGTAAAACCAAGGTTGAGGGCGAAATAATTCAGATAGAAAGTGTAAGCACATTAAGCATGAGCTACATTACACGCAGGTTCACTGAGGTAATAGAAAACCCTTTCTTGGCAAGAACTCTGGCAATTCAATACTTGCAGCAGTTTGAAAACAAAATTGGTAAGCCAAAACTCATTCAGCATTTCGGTTTTATAGTAGCCGAAATGGTAATGCTTTTGAATGCAGAACGCATAATCCAGGAAGAGACTATTTTCAGAAAACATATCGAAGACCAGCGCTTGATACTGGCAGTTTCCGATAATGAGCAAGTCGGCTATTCAATTCCTCCTACCGATGTAGTGCCTGACAATGCAAGTTCATCCATCTTTAAATATTATCTCTATGAGGGTGCCGATACTACATCAATGAACTCTCTGGAAATAAAAGTCAGCAACATTCTCGAGAATGAAAGCAAAATACTTTGGTGGTTCAGAAATAAAGTGAGCCGCGGATGGTATGCTATTCAGGGATGGCAGAAATACAAAATACGCCCCGACTTTGTTGCCGCTAAAAAGAAAGACGATGGCAGTCTTGAACTCGTGTATATAATAGAAAGTAAAGGCGAGCAGTTAAAAGACAATCCAAACACGCTTTACAAAAGCAAGGTTTTGCAGGAAATGAATAAACGGGAAATAAAAACCTACCAAACCGAATTGCCACTTGGCGTTTTAAATGAGAGCGTTGAGTTTTACCTGATAGCTGAAAACACAGAGGATGCAGAACTAAAACGATTGATGAAATAAATTCAATCACTATGGAAAAGAAACCGCGCACCACCAAAGCAAAATTACCGGAAGAAAGCAATCGGCAAATTCGCGCTGCTATCAGCAACCTACTTTCCATTTGGCGCGAGTTTGCTTTTGTAGAATCTTTCCTTTCTGAAGACGACCCCTCTAATACTGTCATTTTCCAAAGCCCCGAACTCACAAAGAAATATCTCGATATAGACCGCGATAAAATCGAGCGCATCGAAAACAGTTTCAACGCTTCGCTCGAAACCATCAAAGAGGTTAACGTGGTGCTTTTCTACAAACTCGAAAACTCAGTGGTCAATTTCCGCCATGTTTTAGATGAACTCTACTTTCCCATCACGCAGGACAGAGAAATTTCTCAGGAAACCAAAAATGAATTTTGCTTACCGCTTCTTAAAGAATCACTCAAAGACCTTCAGGAATCCATTTTCAATGCAGCAGCTTTTCTGCCTGCGGCAGAAGAAAAAGAAATTAAAGACCTCATTCCTGCGCATCGCAAAAAATTATTGGAGAACGCCAATAGTTTGGCACCGGAGTTCATTGTTTCATTCGTCAACAGTGCCTTGCCTTTTGGTGGTTTCATCAAAGCCGAGTCGCTTCGCGCAGTGGTAAAAAACGAAACAGTGGTTTGGCTCATTGGCAAATTAGCCAAAGCGGGCTTGTTCCGTTTAGTCTTTCAAAACCGCATGGCTGAACCAATCAAACTGCTTTCAGCAGTTCGCGACCGCAACAACGAAAAACTGCAAATCATCGAACAAAAATTTGTGGAGGACAAACTCATTGATAGAATTTCAATATCCGAAGAGGAAGAAAACTATTACATCATTGGCAATGCTGCATTCCGCGACACCCTTTTGTTGATGGTAGAAAGCATTTTTGGAGTAGTCCCCGAACCTTTCCGCTTAGAAGTAGAGAAATTCTACACCGGTGAAACCTCCATTCGCGCCATGCTCGAACAGGAAAAAGCAAAATCCGAAATTGACACCTTACTACTTTAATGCAGAATGAAACTGAAATACAAACACTCAATCGCCTCACATCAAACCTGCTTTTGTTGTGGCAGGATATTGCCAAATTAGAAGTATTCATTTCCGGTAAAGACCCCATTACTTTTGCTGTTTTCGGTTCACCCGAGTTAGTAAACATCTTTCTCCGTATCGACCGCGATAAATTAGAGCAGTCCGTTTCCGAAATAGAAGCCGACATCAATAAGTTCAAAATCACAAACGCTTTTCTCTTCTTCAACCTGCAAAGCAGGTTTCAACCCATTCAGTCAAAAATTACCACACTCATCATTCCTTACCTGCACGATAAAGAAGTAGCTATAGAAGGCAAAATTCAAATGATGCTTTCGCTCATAAATGTTTTACTCTCCGATGTGGAAGCACTCACTTTAGAAATCACAAATATTTTAGGCGCACCACAAACCGAACAGGCAAAGGCAATTTTTGAAGCACACCAAACCAAACTGGCTTTTGAATACGATGAGGAAATTGATTTTGGCTACAACTTCGATTTACCCGAGCATATTCTCGATTTCCTCAACCATAATTTTTTTCATTACCGCTCAGTTACACACGAAGAAGTGAGAAGATTTACTCGCCAGCCCACCATGCTTGCTTTTCTCATTCGTTTAAACACAATTGACTTTTGGAAAGTAGTCCTCAGTTACTCCGACTACCAAAACACAAAACTCATTGGCGATAGTCTTTACATGAACTACCACGAATACTTCCCCGAGCTTTGGGAACAAATCGTGCGCAGCAAAGTTTTTGATAAATGGTCCGATGAGTTTTGGTCTTACCTACCCGATACTTTCGATTTTTACAGATGCAAATTGATTTTAGACGCGCTGAAGCGCTACCGTCAACCGGTGCCTTACCAATGGAAAAGAACCCTCGTAAAAGTTTACACCGGGCAAATTGATTTCAAAAAACTTTGGGAAGCAGAAAAAATCAGATTGAACGTAGAATGAAAACCAAAATCTATTTCAGCCCAAATTCACTTTACAAAAAAGAACTGGCGTTCTTTTCACATCTCCTTTCAAAAAACAAGCAACTGGTTCACGTTCAGGAAAAATATCCTCTCCCCGAAAAACTCCTGCACTGTTTCCTAAACCGCGATGAAATTCTTTCTGCTTTGCAGAAAGACGTTTTACTTCCTGCAAAGGCAAAAGCTGAATTCATAAAAGTTTTGAAAGCCCTCCCCCTAGAAATTGCTGTTATCAGTTCTCTATCAAAAATCAGTGTTGACTTTGTAATCAAAAAAGACAAGCAGATTTTTTACTTGGAGTTTCACGAAAAACAGCACAGCAGATTAACCAAGAAAAAAGAATACAAAATCTACAACACCGCTTTTCAGGAGCTACGGGTGCCTCGTTTTGTGCAACGATTCCTGAAAGACATTTGGCGTTTCAAATATCTCCCCAACTATCAAATCATTTGGTGGGATTGGTTTGAAGAAAACCCAAACGCAAAAATTGATTTGTTCTCAAAAGGCAAAAAAGAATTTCATCTCCCCGGCAAATTCTCCTTCAGCAATTTCCTGAAAAATACAAAATAGCAGAAGCGGAATATCTGTTATACCCACCCATCCACGCAAAGGGCAGGCAGTGCCGCCATTTTTTCTGTCACACTTTTTGTGCCGCGCAAAAGCACCCTATGCTAATCCTCATTTCGTTCCTTCATTGCGGTTAGCACAAGGTGCGCAAACGCGCAAACAAAAAGTCGTTGCACCAACCGCTCCCATGTGCAACTTGCGCCAGAAAAAAATGTCGGAAGCTTACACATTCACTAAGGGTTTGTAACATGCCATCACGGGAAACAATCCCTAAGTTCATTTTTACATAAGTGGGCATTATAGTAAAAACACTCCGTGCTTCGTTTCACTTCGGGGATGAACCCTTTTTACTATAATACACTTATGTAAAGTAGCCACTGCCTCCCCTTTCAACGCCACCCACCCGTGAATACAAATACACCATCCGCACCCCAACCACCCTTTCAATCGGGCAGCAAAAAATAAAGCATTCTCTGTTTCATTGCCATGTGCTTCAAACCTGTTCGCTCCCTGCGGGGCAGCCTGCCCTGAGCTTGCCGAAGGACTCACAAGTTTTCAGCACCGCGCACAAGAGTAGCTCCTTACTTCCATTCCGCTCTCCCATCCCATATTCCTGAAGCATTCCGTCCCGATTTCCTTTGCTCACCGCAGTTGTGTTCCTTTAATTTACAACTGCTTCCTTCCCGCATCAGGACGAAACGCTTCACTCATACAAAGCAGTTCGCTTCATTCCATGCAGTCGCTACCCTTGTCTTTCCCCCTCGCTCAAATTTTGGTATGCTTTATTTTTCGCTGCAACTCGTTTACCCCGGCATACCAAACAGCTGAAGTCCAGCAAGTCAATACAGTCCACCCATTCCAAAAAAGCCTTACGCCTTGACTAACCACAAAGTCAATTCACTTTCCATACCCAAACTACCTTGACTATCTATACTACCTTGACTGCCTTTACTATCTTGACTAAGGAAGATCTCATCTCAAAAAATAAAAGAGAAAGCAAAATTAGGGGGCTTGCAAATGGCAACGCATAGGGCTTTCAAGGTTAAAATGAATTTTGCAGAAAAAATCTCCATCCCCTTTTGCTCTGTCTCATTTTCTATTGGTAAAAGGGGTAGTATTTTTTCCACAAAAACCTTGACAGCCCTGCCCCGCCCCCTGTTTCATCGGCTTTCTCTTTTCTTTTTTTTCCCTTTTTTTCTTTTCTCTTTTGGTTTTGTTAGTTGGTAAAAAAGTTGTTCGGCAGTTAAGCCGCATTCAAGTCCCACATAAGCGCAACATGAGCGCACCATTTGGGAAAATTAGCGAAAAGCAAAGCGAGGAATTTCGGGGTATTTCGGAGATTATTCCTCTCTCAGCTCAAGTTAAGCGTGGAATATAAAACAAATAAAAAAGCCCTGCCTAAAAGGTCAGGGCTTCCCTCGGTGGAAGGATTTATTTAAAAAACTTGCACGCCAAGCAGCGCGTTACCCGATGCAAACAGGTAATAATTAGCTCCGACTTGCTGGTAAAACTCAATTCCTATGTTATTGATAACTCCAACGCTTGCGGTAATGGTTGGCGAACCCGGTAGAGTAGTTGTTATTGTGGTAAGCGGTGTTACAGTATTCAAGTCAAGATAGCCGGAATACTGAATGTCACTTACTGTGCTCAAATTCGGATCAGTCGCTCCATATGTGCCACTCACTGAATCATAAGTCCAATCAGAAACAACGTTTATTGCATTCACCAAGCGGAAGTGAGTTGCACCGGCTGGAGCGTTGATAAGGTTGGCTGGATTGAAAGCAGGAATAGTGAATGTTGCAGAATCCCTGGTTGGTGCACTAGTAAGCGTGTAGGGGGCGTTGAAAATTCCTGACAACGATAGGTTTTTGTTGTAGTTCAATTCTATACTGCTGCCAATTGCATTTGAAATGAGGATTGACCTTTCACCGCGTGGGCTTGTGGTGTCACTCAGCTGAACCTCTTTCATTAAAGCAGTTAAGCGACCCGCTAAACGTGAATCAGCCATTTGTCGCATTAGTTGCGCTAATCCAATTCTGATTGATTTTGCAGCCGATGCACAAGCTCCAAATTCTTTCATGTTTTCACGGGTCCGCACAAACGCATCATCGTTTTTAATTTGTTCTGCGGTCGGTCCGCCATTCAGTCCTGCGAAGTCACCTTCCAGTCCTTTAATTTTGAAGTGTCGCACTCCACCCATTGAGCCGGAGTAGCGAAGTAAACCAGTTTGTTTTGCCATTTTGTTTTGTTTTTAGCGTTTAAGAAATGTTTTTAAATACAGAACAAAATTAGATGTATTTTAGGGCTTATTATACACATAAATAGTTGATAATCAATGAAATACGATGCAAACGAATCATTTTTGGTGGAGCCACATATGCGAGTCGCTGAAATCTTAGATGGCGATAGTATTGTGGTTGAAAATTTCTTTTCCAAGAAGCAAAAGGAAATACGCTTGTATGGCTTGGACGCTCCAGAGAATAAATACAACCGTAAACTGCGAATAGAAGAGAAGAAAACGCGATTACCCGGTGAACTGCTCGTTTACTTAGGTAATCTTTCAACGCAGTTTATTTTGACTCTAATACAGCCAGGTTCAAATATTACACTGATAACTGAAACAGGTAACTTTTACGATTACTACAAACGTCAACTTGCTTATGTGGTTTTAAGTGATGGCAGTTGCTTAAATGAAATTCTAATTCGCGAAGGTTATGCAAAACCGGAAAGCGAATACTATTGCAAAAACCTTTCGGTTTACCAGCAGTTAGGTTGGCAAGCAAAACTAAATGCTAAAGGGCTTTATGGTGTTGTTGACCAGTTTTAAAACGTAAACCCTCCGTTTACTTTCGGTTTTTCCGCTACATATTTTACGGTTTACCATTGGTAAACTTTCCGTTTACTATTGGTTTTCTTTTTGTTTACCGGTAGTTTACCAATGAAAACTAATCGGTTTTCACTCTGTAAACAGTGGTTTACTAATTGTTTACCCTATGTTTACCCTAAAAAGAAAAAGCCTCGCAAATCATTGATTTACAAGGCTTTTTATCTTGATATTGCGGATCGGACGGGACTCGAACCCGCGACCTCTGCCGTGACAGGGCAGCATTCTAACCAACTGAACTACCGATCCATCCGCCTTTTTTCAAAGGGACTGCAAATATATTCGCCTGTTTTGTTTTTGCAAACCTAAAGGCAAAAAGATTACAGTTGTTTTTTCACATGTTCATCAATCCAAAGGTAAGTAAGCTCCATTCCTTTCTGCAAAGAATAATTAGGCTGCCAGTTGAGTTTGTCTTGTATTAAGCGGTTGTCGGAATTCCTCCCTCTTACACCGGTTGGCCCGGAAATGTTTTTAACTGAAATACTCTTCCCCGAAATTCCAATCACCATTTCAGCCAGGTTATTAATAGATATTATTTCCTCAGAACCGATATTTACCGGACCACTGAAACTACTTTCCATGAGCCTGCGTGTAGCTTCAATACATTCATCAATGTATAAAAAGGACCGTGTTTGACTGCCATCGCCCCATACTTCAATGCTCTCACCGTTTTTAGCTTCTGCTACTTTGCGACAGAGTGCCGCAGGTGCTTTTTCCTTCCCACCCTTCCATACTCCTTCAGGGCCATAAATATTATGGTAACGGGCTATGCGAACATCCAACTTGTGTATACGGGCATAGGTAAGGTACAACCGCTCGCTAAACAATTTTTCCCAGCCATATTCACTATCGGGCAGAGCGGGATAGGCGGAACTTTCTTCGCAAAGGGGACTGTCGGGGTTATTTTGATTGAAAGTAGGATAAATACACGCTGAAGATGAGTAGAACACTTTTGCCACACCATACTTTACACAACTTTCTGCCGCATTCAAATTAATCTGTACGCTGTTGTGCATTACGTGCGCATCGTTATCGCCTGTAAATATGTACCCCGCACCTCCCATATCGGAGGCAAACTGGTACAACTCATCTACTTTAAAACTCGAGAACAGGTGGTTACAAAAATCCTGGTTTCGTAAGTCACCAATAATAAATTCATTGGCCGCTGTAGGTGAAAACTCCGGATACTTGAGGTCTACTCCCACCACTTTGTAGCCTTCGGACTTTAGCCGCTTTACCATGTGGCTGCCTATGAAGCCCCCTGCACCAAGAACCAGCGCTGTTTTCATTTGCGAAAAATTATTGCACTGCTTATTGACGCCTTAAATCGTATTTCTCAATCTTATTGTAAAGGTGGCTGCGCTGTATATCGAGCACCTCAGCAGTTTTAGAAACATTCCAGCCAAACTTTTTGAGCTTATGTTCAATAAACAGTTTTTCGATATGCTCTTTGAAATCCTGGAACTTATCGAACTGTTCAAACAAATCGGTTGGAGTATCCTTTGCCTGTGTATTGGTTACAAAATTGCGCACTTCGCTTTCGGTAATCTTGTTATCTGAAAGAATAACCAAACGCTCCATTACGTTACGCAATTCGCGGATGTTTCCTTCCCAGTTCATGGTCTTCAATTCTTCGAGCGCCTTGGGAGTAATTACCTTTTTAGGAACACCGTAGTCTTCACATATCTCCTTCATAAACTTATCTGCCAGCAATGGAATATCATCGCCACGCTCATTTAAAGAAGGTACGTGAATAAGGATGACACTTAAGCGGTGGTAGAGGTCTAACCGGAAACGGTTTTCATTCGCTTCAGCCAGTAGGTCTTTGTTAGTAGCGGCTACTACGCGAACATCTACCATTATATCTTTATCGCCACCTACGCGGGTAATACGGCTTTCCTGTAAAGCACGCAATACTTTTGCCTGGGCAGATAAACTCATATCGCCAATCTCATCCAGAAACAAAGTTCCTCCATGTGCCTGCTCAAACTTTCCTATACGCTGCTTGAGTGCTGAGGTGAATGCCCCCTTTTCGTGGCCGAACAATTCACTTTCTATCAACTCGCTGGGTATGGCGGCACAGTTTACCTCAATAAGCGGCCCGTTTTTACGGCTGCTTTTTTCATGAATCCACCTAGCCACTAATTCTTTTCCTGTTCCATTATCGCCAGTAACCAACACACGTGCTTCGGTAGGTGCTACGCGTTCAATGGTGTCCTTTATTTTTTGAATAGCCGGTGACTCGCCAATGATTTCGCGGGTTTTGCCCACCTTTCTTTTCAGCACTTTGGTTTCGGTAACCAGAGTTGCTTTTTCTAAAGCATTGCGAACGGTGATGAGAAGTCGGTTTAAATCAGGCGGCTTTTGAATAAAGTCGTACGCACCTTTTTTTACTGCCTCCACCGCATTTTCTACACTGCCGTGGCCCGAAATCATAATGATGGGTGTATCGCAATCAGTGCTTTGAAGTTTATCGAGCACTTCCATGCCATCCATCTTGGGCATTTTAATATCCAACAGGGCGCAATCGTAGTCGCCTTCCGAGAGCATGGTAAAAGCCTTGGCTCCGTCTTCGGCTTCCTCAATTTTATACCCTTCGTATTCTAAAATTTCGCGGAGCGTTTTGCGAATACTCTTTTCATCATCAGCAATAAGGATAGTTGCCATGCTTTTGGTTTTGATTAGTAAAATCGGTTTCGGGTTTATACAGTTGAAACCTGTGCCTGTTAGTGTTCCTTTAAAAAAGCTACCTGCCTGTAAGCCGGATTCTGTTTCCCCGGTTACCCGAGGCTTCTATCATTTTTCTGCGATGGCGCTCGCACGCCACCTGTAGCACTCAACCCCTCCGCAATTGCGCAAGCAGCACTCCAACGCGGATATACGTGAGCTTTCAACCCGCAAGGTTTACCCGCCAACTGTATTGCTACAGCAGCCGTGCGCTCTTACCACACGTTTTCACCTTTTCCACCTCCCCCAACCCCTCCTAAAGGAGAGGAGAAGAAAATGGTAGTTATTTTCTGCGGCACTTTCTGTTTCCCTGTTACAGGAACCCACCCGTTAGGTGGTGCGGTGCTCTGTGTTGTCCGGACTTTCCTTCCCTCATAAATGAAGAACGATAGAACAGCGTGTAGCCGTGCACGAAATTAGACGCTTATTTTTATGGACAAAGAGAATTACTACCGTAATTGCCGATTGTTGAAATTCTTGAGATTATTGTGGAAAGCTAACCTCACCCCCAGCCCCTCTCCTAAAGGAGAGGGGAGAAATACAAAAGCGCATGGCTAAACTGAAATGGAAAATTGCTCAGTGGTTTGAACTGCGATGGTGGAAGGCCTACCTGCGCGATAAAAACAAAGAGCAGTATTTAAACTGGAAGAAAAACTACTGGAACAACTTGCTGGAGCAGATTACCGATGTAGTGAACCCGAAAAGCAGTTTAACCATTGCCGACTTAGGCTGCGGCCCTGCGGGAATTTTTATTGCCCTCCCCGACAAGAATGTAACTGCAGTTGACCCCTTGCTGGATGAATATGAAAATGAAACTCCTTTTTTTAAAAAGAGCGATTACCCGAATGCAGAATTTGTAACAAGCACCCTAGAGAGCTTTATTCCCGACAAAAAATTTGATGTGGTATTTTGCCTGAATGCCATTAACCACGTTAGCGATATAGAGCGGGCTTACGATGTATTAACCACCTGCGCAAACTCCAACGGCAAAGTGGTAATGAGTATTGATGCGCATAATCATGCATTCTTTAAACACTTGTTCCGGTTAATACCCGGTGATGTGCTACACCCGCATCAGTATGATTTGCGGGAGTATGAATTGTTTTTAGAAAAGCGGGGGCTGAAAATTCTAAAAACTGTTTTACTGAAGCGCGAGTTTTTCTTTTCGCATTATGTGCTGGTGGCGGGGTAAGTAATAAGTGCACACTCATTACTGCTTCCTGTTTATATACAAAGGCGCATTAAAATTCAGGAAATACATAGGGTGCACCACCACTTCGCCTAAGGTGTTAAACTCAATGGCAGGCATAGGCAGCTTTACAATGTTCAGTATACCCAGTATTATTCTCCCTGCCCTTGATTTTACTTTAAACTTGGTGTAGTCGGCATCTACCGAAATAAAAAACCTTCGGTAGCGCTTCAGGTCACTTCTATCGTGAAACACTCCGTGCTTGTCCGTCCATTTGTTTTCGAAACCACCATACAGGTTTCCGGCTGCATAGCCAAAGGCCACATTGAGCCAGGCTGGCTTTATGTTGTGGTTGAAGGAATGAAGATTAAACGACAGCCACATGGTTACCCCGTTGTAATCTTTCAATATACGCTCTCCGAAATTCTTTCCGTACAGTTCGTTAGCGCGGTCGCGCAATTCGCCTATGGGGTAATTGACAATATGAAACGAATACTTGGTGGTAATGCGCTGTTCCTGCCAGGCAAGATACTGCGAGGTAGCCAGGGCCGCCCCGGCAAAGTTGAAAACAATGTCGCTCCAACTGGCACCATACTTCTCCGTCATGCCATCGGGTATTTCAATGGCGGTAAGACTTATGAAGCCGAAAGCACCGGCAGCCAGTGCTGCGGGAGTATTCTTCATACCGCTCCAGCGCAGCATGTGGTAGGTCCAGTTGGTAATGAAGTATGGAGCGAAGAAATGCCCCGTTTTATCAATTTGCAGCCACTCTTTTTCATCGGCAAACCAGCGAAAGCGCCCCAGTTTTTCCTGCCCGTACCAGGCAAAGCCCACGCCCGTCATTATAGTAGAGTATGCGGCAAACGAACCTACGGTTACTGCCGTTAGGCGCTTTTTGTTGATGGTGGTGGGGTAGTCGGTAAAGCGGTGTTGGGCGAAGGAGATGCGGGCGGAGGTATCCTGTGCCTGTAAGTGGCCCCCGCTAAGCCACCAACCTAAAACAACCAACAAAAAAGAAGCGCGAAACCGGCTGAATTGCCCCAAATGCATTGGCCATAAAAATAAAGGGATTAAGAAGAAACAGGTAAAAATGAAAAAAAACGAAAGTATTAGCAACTACAATCTAAACACTTCAAACGCGCCTTCTTTACCTTGTAAAGCGCTGCTAATGTGGGCATCATCGGTATCGGTAATAAACACCTGCCCAAAGGCGGGGCCGGAAATCATTTCTACCAGCTTTTGGCTGCGGTCGTTATCGAGTTTATCGAAGATGTCGTCAATAAGTAAAAGCGGGTTAAAGCCTTTGGCTGCTTTAATAAAGGCAAACTGTGCCAGCTTTATAGAAATGATGAAACTCTTTTGTTGCCCTTGTGAGCCGAACTTCTTGAGCTTATTGTTGCCTATATAAAAGTCAATATCATCTTTGTGAATACCCGCCTCGGTGCGTTGAAGAAAAGTATCTTTTTGAAGAGTTTCGTCCAGCAAAACGTCCATTGGTTTTTCGTTCAGCTGACTAATGTATGCCATGCTTACCGTTTCGCGTTCCAAACTAATTTGTTTGTAAAAAGCATTAAAGGAGGGTATCAGTTTTTCAATAGCCACTTTGCGTGCTTGGTGTATGGCATCGGCCAGCGGAACCAACTGCTGGTTGTAGGTTTCAATGAGCGCCCGGTTAAAAGTGCCTGCTTCGGCAAAGCGCTTAAGCGCTGCATTGCGCTGGGTAAGCAGTTTGTTGTATTCTATTACCCACAACAGGTATTGGTGGTTTACCTGCGAAAGAGTGCTATCCAGAAAACGCCTTCTTTCATCGCTGCTGCCGAGTATCAGTTGGTTATCATCGGGGGTAATGATAATGGCGGGAAAATTACCTACGTGTCGGCTTAGTTTGGTTACCGGCACATCGTTTACGGAAAGCTCCTTTTTTCTGCCGGAGGCTAACTTGTAAACCAGTTCTACGGGCTTATCTTCTTTTTCAAAGTTTCCTGCCAAACGGAAAAAATCCTGTCCGAAGAGAATGTTCTGCTGGTCAACAGAGTTAAAGTAACTTTTGGTAAGGCAGAGGTAGTAAATGGCATCGAGCAGGTTGGTTTTACCTACACCGTTGTTGCCTATTATGCAGTTTAACTTGCCTGAAAACCCGACATTTAGCTGTGGATGGTTTTTGAAATTAAGAAGTGCAAGTTTTCGGAGAAACACTATTTTTGACCGCTTTTTTAAAGAGCAAAGCGATTTTGGCAAAAGTAACTAAAGACACCTATTTATACTGGTACGAACTAATGGTTCGCCTTCGGAGATTCGAAGAACGGGCCGGTATGTTGTATGGCCAGCAGAAGATACGCGGATTTTGTCATTTGTATATTGGGCAGGAAGCCGTGGCAGCCGGAACTATGAGTGCCCTGCGTGCCGATGACCGTATGATAACCGCCTACCGCGACCACGGTTTAGCTATTGCCAAAGGCATTAGCTGTAATGCGGCTATGGCCGAATTGTTTGGTAAAGCCACCGGCTGCACTAAAGGCAAGGGCGGCTCTATGCACTTTTTTAGTAAAGAGCACAGCTTTTTTGGCGGGCACGGAATTGTAGGAGCACAAATACCATTAGGGGCAGGCATTGCCTTTGCCGACCAATACTTTGGGAAGGATAATGTAACCATTTGCTATTTCGGAGATGGTGCTGCCCGCCA
>CAZLXD010000042.1:0-6453 GCA_964563185.1 uncultured Chitinophaga sp. | reverse complement strand
TGGCTATGACCTGGAAGTTGCCGGTAATTTTTGTTTGCGAAAACAATGGTTACGCTATGGGAACTTCGGTAGGCAGAACCTCGAACGTTACTAAGATTTCAACTTTGGGAGAGGCTTACGACATGCCTTCGTTTTCGGTGGATGCTATGAAGTGCGAGACGGTACACGAAGCCGTAGCCGAAGCTGCTGAAAGAGCCAGAAAAGGAGAGGGGCCAACTTTCCTTGAAATGTGTACTTACCGTTACAAGGGACACAGTATGAGCGACCCGCAGAAATACCGTACTAAGGAAGAGGTGGAGGCTTACAAAAAGTTAGACCCTATTGAAACCACGTTGGAGACTATTTTGAAAAAGAAATACGCTACTCAAAAGCAGATTGATGAAATAAACGCGGCTATTGATAAGGAGATTGATGAATGTGTGGCTTTTGCTGAAAATTCTCCTTATCCCGATGACAGCGAACTTTATAAGGATATTTATGCAGAAGCAGATTATCCGTTTATGACCGAGTAAAACCCAAAACAACAATAAATTAAACTTAAAAAACCAATGGCTGAAGAAAGAGAGAATTTAGGCGAAAATATTCAGGAGAATCTGTCGAAACTGGAGCAGTTTGTAGAGGAGAAAAAGCAACCGTTAATGATTGGCGGAGGAGTACTGTTGGTGGTAGCCGTAGCCCTTATATATGTATTTGTAAAGTGGTTGCCAGAGCGCAACGTGCAGGCTCAAAAGGCCATGTATATGGCTGAAATGGCTTTTGCCAAGGATTCCTTTGAATTGGCGCTTAACGGCCGTGCCGGAGTGGGAACTCCCGTAACCGGTTTTGCTGAAGTAGCCAGCAAATACAGTTTTACCAAAGCCGCCAACCTGGCCAATTACTATGCCGGCATTTGCTGCCTTAATCTGAAAAAGTATGATGATGCGGTTAAGTATCTGGACAAATTCAGCACAAAGGATGCTGTGATTGGTGCAGTAAAACTTAGCGCTACCGGAGATGCTTACATGGAATTAGGCAAAACTGAAGAGGGTATTAAGTATTACGAGAAAGCTGCTGCGTTTTCAGATAACGAAACTTACACTCCGTATTTCCTTTTCAAGGCAGGTTTAGCCCACGAAAAAAAGCAGGATTACGCTTCGGCTAAAGAATACTACGAGAAGGTGCGCGACAACTACCCGAAAAGTGAAGAAGCCCGCGATATTGAAAAATATATTGCCCGCGCTACACGCTAAGCATACACAAAAGAGGGAAACAAAATTTCCCTCTTTTTATTTTCGCCCCATACTAAATGAAACATGGCCAGTAAAAACAAAAGTTTATCGCAGCATAACGAGTTTGTTGTTCCTAATGCTGATAAGTACAAAATAGGGATTGTGGTTTCTGAGTATCATGACGATATAACCTTTGCACTACGCAATGCTGCTATTGAAACACTGACACAATACGGAGTTAATGAGAAGCACATTTTTGTAGAGAATGTGCCCGGTGCCTACGAAATGCCTTTGGCTGCCAAGTGGCTTTACAAAGCGAAAAAGGCTGATGCTGTGATTACCTTGGGTTGTGTTATTAAGGGGGATACCGACCACGATGTTTACATCAATAACGCAGTGTCGGAAGCGATTATGAGCCTGAATTTGGAAACGGGAGTGCCGTTTGTGTTTGGGTTGCTTACGCCTAATACTTTGCAACAGGCTAAAGACAGAGCCGGAGGCAAGCATGGTAATAAGGGTGTGGAGTGTGCCGTAGCTGCTCTAAAGATGTTGGCACTAAAGGAAAAGTTGAAGAAGTAATGAAGCTGCATACTATTGACACCGGTTATTTTAAGCTGGACGGAGGGGCTATGTTTGGCGTAGTGCCTAAAACCATTTGGCAAAATCTTAATAAGCCCGATGCAAACAACCTTTGCAATTGGGCTATGCGCTGCTTGTTAATTGAAGACGGCAAGCAACTTATACTGATTGATTGCGGCTTGGGCGATAAACAGGATGCGAAGTTCTTTAGTTATTACGAACCGCATGGCGATGATACGCTTGCAAATTCGCTGAATAAACTCGGTTATGGTTTAGATGATGTAACCGATGTATTGCTTTCGCACCTTCACTTTGACCATTGCGGTGGGGCTATTAAAAGAGAAGGAGAGAAGTTAGTTCCTGTTTTTAAGAATGCTACTTACTGGAGTAATGAGAAACACTGGGAGTGGGCGACCAAACCCAACGCTCGGGAGAAAGCTTCTTTTTTGAAAGAGAATATACTTCCTATAAAGGAAAGCGGGCAGTTGAAGTTTGCAGAAGATGGCAGCACGGCAATAAATCCTAATATACTCATGCGTACGGTTTCGGGCCATACGGAAAGTATGTTTACGCCTGTAATAAACTGCAACGGAAAAAAAATAGTTTACTGTGCCGATTTGTTTCCCAGCATGGCACATATTCCACTGCCTTATGTAATGGCTTACGATACCCGCCCGTTGCTTACGCTTGATGAGAAGAAACAGCTACTTGAAGAAGCTGTAGCCAATGATTACTACTTATTTTTTGAGCACGATAAAAGCATAGAATGTTGCAGCCTGCAACAGACGGAAAAAGGAGTGCGGCATAAAGAGGTATTCAAACTGAGCGATGAATTTTAAAACTTCACGTATTCGGATATATTTGCCGTCCGTTTTGGCGAGGTAGCTCAGCTGGTTAGAGCGCAGCACTCATAATGCTGAGGTCGGGGATTCGAGCTCCCCCCTCGCTACAAAACACTTGAAACCCGCATAAAACCTAGGTTTTGTGCGGGTCGCAAGTAAACTTCAGACCAGATAACCTACTGATGTTGGTCCTTTCAAATTTTGAAATGGATACATCAGAAAAAAAAAAATTTGCTCCTCGGATTTACCCCACCTCACGTAATATAGATAAGACATGGTTCATTAAATACAAGGAACTAGACTACATAACCGGGGTTCCCAAGTCTCACAAATACTATGGCGCACTAAACCTCACTTGCGGTTTGGAGGAGCGAGAAGTTCTGGCGAAGCGGTATGTGGAAATGATAGAATGCGGGGAGAAACTACCTTCTTTTCAAGGAAGGAAAACTCCTAACATCAAGGAGCATCCGCAAACAATATCCGCGTATGCGATATACGTTTACGATGTGCTTAAAGTTCCAACTTACAAGCAAGTCAACTTTGTTGATGGTGGCGGTTGCGATGTGGATGCAATCGTCTAAACTGGTTTCACCAACTACTTTTTCGTCAATGTAACTTTGCGCTAACTGAATTGCTTCGGGAGTTACATCAACCTTCTCCTTGCAATCCCCACTCAACGAAAGAAAAAACTCTCTCACATTTTGAGGTGCGTTGGTTAATTCACTTTCAGTTAAACTGGAATAAACGCAGATGACTTGACCTAACTTTACCTTTTCGAATAGCAGGGTTGTTTCTAGTTCAAACTCTGCATCGAAAATGCCGCCAATAGTTAAGCATTTATCAGAAAAAAAGAACCCCAAAAAATCGTCCAACCCGGCTTACCTGAATGATGCACCTATTGCCTACGCCTCAATTGAAAACACGGGCAAAGAGTATTTTTTACATAAGTTTTATGTGGAAACAGGTTTGCACCGCCAGGGAACGGGCAGCGCCTTTTGGGAATTTATTTTACATCAAATGAAAGGCAACCTGCCTATACGCTTACAGGTAAACCGGCAAAACTTTAAGGCCGTTAACTTCTACTTTAAAAAAGGGTTTGTAATAGAAGCCGTTGGCGACTTTGATATAGGTGGCGGCTATTTTATGAACGACTTTGTGATGGTGAGGAGGTGACTAGTTACGCACCAGTTTATCGTACTTAGAAGCATTAGAGGGGTCAACCCTGCGCAGCACCGTAAGCGCTTTGGCCTTTTCGCCCATATCAGCCCCTGAAAACACGTTGACCAGTTCATCGCTTTTTGCCTGAAAGAAAACAGCTATTAAAACGGCATTGGGGTTTTCGCGGGCTATTTTATCGAGCTTATCGAGGGCGGTCATAATGTTGGCGCGGGCGGCTGCGGGCTTTTCGTAAAAATTATCCATGCCCAGGTGGTGGTATTCGTAAATAGCCTGTTTAAAGGCCTCGTATTTACTTGCCTGTATGTTGTTGATGAGCCAGTACCGGTTACGGATACCGTCAAACGGCCTCCAGCCACGGGCATCGGCAGCATTGTTGGGCACGTTGTTCATTACCTGTTCGGCCATGGCAAAGTATTTCGCCCCACCGCCTTTGGCCATGCTTTCGTAATCCAGCCCAATTAAGTAGTAGGCATAGAAACCAAGTATGGAGGTAAGGTTAGAGTTATACTGTGTAATGTTGAACTCTAAGGGCTGGTTCATGGCGTAGGTAATAATCCAGTCGTTATCAATAAAGTTGAACATGGGGGAATTGTAGGAGCTGTTGAACACGGGGCGCGAAGACTGCACGGTTACGCGGGCTTCGTAAATATCCTGCGAGGGTGATTTTTCGAGGTTGATGAACATGTTGCAGTCAATACGTTCTTCTACGCTAAACTGGTCGGTGGTCCATACCCGCGAATTCATAAAGTTGTTGAGGGCGGACTGCATGTTTTCGAACACGGCAGGGTCAACCCCATTTATCCGCTGGCCGTTTACGGTAATCTGGCAGCGCAGTTCCTGCGCCTGAACACCGGCTGCCACCAGCAACCATATAAATAACACTGCAAGTTGTTTGCGGAGAGAGAAAATAAGACGGGCCATTTATTGGTTCGAAATAATTTTGTTTACGTAATCCACTATGTCCTTAGCCACTTCGACTTTAGGCTTTAAATCAAATTTAGCCGTATTTCCCTCTTTATCAATAATAGTAATGCGGTTGGTATTGTGCCCAAAACCGGCTCCCTCATCGCGCATGGAATTAAGAACAATAAAGTCCATGTTTTTCTTTTTCAGTTTTTCCTGTGCGTTATTCAACTCGTTGTCGGTTTCTAAAGCAAAGCCCACTATCACCTGCTTACCGGTTTTTAGTTTGCCCAGTTCGGCTGCTATGTCGGTGGTCTTCTTTAGCTCAATAAACATTTCGCCTTCCTTCTTCTTTATTTTTGTTTCGCTTACCTGCTTTGGCGTATAGTCGGCCACCGCAGCAGCAAACACTATAACATTGCATTGGCTGAAATATTGCGAGCAGGCCTCAAACATCTGCGCAGCGGTTTGCACGGAAACTTCCTTTACTGAAGCATTTTGGGCATGAAGATGTGTAGGCCCTTTTACCAGAATAACCTGGTGCCCTGCGGCAGCAAATTCATCGGCAATGGCAAGCCCCATTTTACCGGAAGAATGGTTGCCGATAAAGCGGACAGGGTCGATAGGTTCGTGAGTTGGGCCGGCTGTTACGAGGATTTTCATTGTTTAATCTTCATCGGGCAAATGGTAAGATTGCTTCGTCAGATTATCTGATTTGTTTTTGCAGGAATCTGACTCGCAATGACAGCTACCTAAGAGAAATAATCTTCGAGATGCTGCATGATGTGTTCCGGTTCAGCCATGCGGCCATCACCGGTTAAGCCACTGGCCAGTTCGCCATGCTCTACAGGAATAAGGATATTACCGAAACTGTGCAGCAGTTCAATATTGCGCTTTACCGATTTGTGTTTCCACATATCTAAATCCATGGCAGGCGCAAAAAATACAGGGCATTTGGCAGAGAGATAAGTAGCCAGCAGCATGTTATCGCAAATGCCGTTAGCCATTTTGCCGATGGTATTGGCCGAGGCAGGAGCTATCACCATGGCATCGGCCCAAAGGCCTAACTCTACGTGGTTGTTCCATGCGCTGCCGTCATCCGTTAATTCGGAAAACACTTTATTGCGGCTGAGCGTGCTCATGGTAAGCGGTGTAATAAACTGCGAAGCCGAGGCAGTCATGATTACTTTCACTTCTGCTCCGGCTTTTATCAGTAAGCGGACAAGATTAGCTGTTTTGTATGCTGCTATGGAGCCACATACGCCCACCAGCACTTTCTTATCCACCAGGTTGCTCATGGTTGCTTAAATTTCTTCGGCTGTAACTTCCGCCCTACGGAAGGACAACTCATCATTCAAATACTCTTTAGTAGCGATGATGGTTGGGCTGGGAAGCTTTTCGTAGAACTTCGATATTTCTATCTGCTCGCGGTTTTCGTGAATTTCTTCTAAGCTGTCGGTATGTGAAGCAAAGTCTTCCAGTTTAGAGTGCAGTTCTTCTTTAATTTCTTTTGAAATTTGGTTAGCTCTGCGGGCAACAACATAGATAGCCTCGTACACATTTCCTGTTTTGCTGCCTATTTCTTCCAGGTTCTGTGTTTCGAGAATAGGGTTGATTTGTGTAATTTTTACTTTTTTCAGCTTATCCATTGCTCTTAATCTTTTTAATCTGTTCTGTTGAATTATGAAACATCCTCTCCGCCTCCCTTATATAGCGGCTTTTAGGAAAAAGGTCGACAAAAT
>CAZLXD010000041.1:18011-19788 GCA_964563185.1 uncultured Chitinophaga sp. | reverse complement strand
AGAACTCTGCGAACCATTGGCAGAACTCTACAAATGATTTTTAGAACTCTGCGAATCATTGGAAGAACTCTACAAATGATTTTTAGAACTCTGCAAACCATTGGAAGAACTCAGCAAATGATTTTCAGAACTCTGCAAACCATTGGAAGAACTCTGCAAATGATTTTCAGAACTCTGCAAACCATTGGAAGAACTCAGCAAATGATTTTTAGAACTCTGCAAACCCAATCTGCCTGGCTTTAAGTAATTTATGTATCGGGCCAGGTGTCGCCTTGGTATATGGGTTTATCTTTTTGCTGGTAATGTGGTGAATGAATAAACTGGCTTTTAAAACCAAAGCAGCAGCCACCCCATAACCACTCACTCAATCAACCACTCAACCATTCACTACTCCCCAAATCAACCATTCGCCTATTTTCGCCCCGTTGTGAAATACGCTGAAGTCCTTCAATACCTTTTAGAACAACTGCCCATGTTTCAGCGCGTGGGGGCGGCTGCGTATAGAAACGATTTAGGCAACATCCTTCAACTGTGCCACATACTGGGCAACCCGCAGCAGCATTTAAAACTGATACACGTAGCAGGCACCAACGGCAAAGGTTCGGTTACCCATATTATAGCAAGCATACTACAGGAGCAGGGCTACAAGGTAGGCGTGTTTGTATCGCCTCATTATAAGGACTACCGCGAGCGCATTAAAATAAACGGGCAGTACATTACCCTCCCTTTTGTAACCCGCTTTGTGCAGCAGAACCGCGAAAAGTTTAAAAATGTAAATGCCTCCTTTTTTGAAATAACCACCGCTATGGCCTTTGCCTATTTTAAGGAGAAGAAGGTAGACTATGCAGTGATAGAAACAGGTATGGGGGGCCGCTTAGATTCTACCAACATAATCACTCCACTCCTTTCGGTTATCACCAACATCAGTTACGACCATACACAGTTTTTGGGCGACACACTGCCCAAAATAGCCGGTGAAAAGGCGGGCATTATAAAACAAAATGTACCGGTAGTAATTGGCGAAACCACCTCCGAAACCAAACCCGTGTTTGTGCAACACGCCAAAGCCCAAAACGCCCCTTTGTTTTTTGCCGAAAAGAAGAAGTTGCCTGCGACTTTGAATACCGGCTTAAAAGGCGGCTATCAGTTAAAGAACCTTCGAACAGCTTTAACTGCGGTGGAAGTGCTACAGCAAAACGGTATAGCGGTGTCCCCGAAAGCTATTCGCAACGGGGTGAAAAATGTAGTAGAGAATACCGCTTTTATCGGCCGTTGGATGATAAAAGGCAGAAGGCCGCTGATAGTTTTTGATAGCGCCCACAACGAAGCCGGCATTAACACGCTAAAGCAGGAATTAAAGAAGCTGCCATACCGCCAGTTGCACTTTGTATATGGCACGGTAAGCGATAAAGATTACGCCAAAGTTTTAAAGTTACTCCCTAAGGAAGCCGTTTACTATTTCTGCAAAGCCAACATACCGCGCGGCTTAAATGCACAGGAGTTACAGGCCGCTGCCCACAACGCAGGCCGAAAAGGAAATGCCTACCCTACTGTAAAGCAGGCGTATAAAACTGCTTTAGCCAATGCCGGTAATAACGATTTAGTGCTGGTGGCGGGCAGTATATTTATTGTGGCGGAGTTGCTGTAGCTTCATCGGTTACCTTAAAGCCAAACCACTTGCGTACTGTACCCACCGGCACCCGGTGCCAGGCCCTTTCGTGAAAGTAGTAGAGTATAATTTTAGTAGCCACTTCGGTAAAACCAATCTTTAAACCGG
>CAZLXD010000041.1:0-18001 GCA_964563185.1 uncultured Chitinophaga sp. | reverse complement strand
TGCCCACCGTGCGCCAGGTAACTGCTTTAATAAACGATATGCGGGGCGATTGGTCTTTCTCTTTTAAAAAGTGAAGCCAAATGCGCTCATGCACATAATACAGGGCTACTTTAGTAATTACTTCGGTAAAACCGATTTTAATGGCCATTGCCATATGCCCCGTTAGAAAAAAGGAAATAATCATTGTGTCCACAGTGCCTACTATGCGCCACGATACTCCTTTAATAATGCTTCTGAAATGTGATTCGGTCATAAATTGCCAGGTGGCAAATGTACACTAATCTACTAAATCGGTAGGTTTATCATATACAGCCTGAACAATAGGCAAACAAACGCTTATGTAAATATTAAGGCTATGTCAAACGCAGTTTGGGAAACTTAAACTTTTTCTATATTGCCACACATAACCAAAACCAAACTATGTACAAGCAATTTCTACTCTCAATTTTCGCTATCCTATTCAGTGTAGCGGCATTTGCGCAGGAAACTGTGCGTATAAGCGGCAACGTGCAGGACGATAAAAAAGAAGGCCTGATGGGGGCTACCGTAAGAGTAAAAGGCACCACCACCGGTACTATTACCGATGCCTCGGGAAACTATACCATTGAGGTCCCAAAAGATTCGAAAACCCTGGTAGTTAGCTTTATGGGGTTCGATGATAAAGAAGTAAACTACGATACCAAGCTGGGCAACCAAGTGGTGAATGTAGATATGGTAGTAACCAACATTGCGCTAAACCAGGTGGTTATTTCGGCCTCTAAAAAGCCCGAAAAACTGTTGGATGCCCCGGCTTCTATTACCGTAATAGGGCAGGATAAACTGGAGCGTAACATTGTTACCACTCCGGTGGAGCAGTTAAAAACATCACCGGGGGTGGATGTTATGCGCACAGGGCTGGTTTCTTCCAATGTGGTAGTGCGCGGGTTTAACAACATCTTTTCGGGTTCGGTGCTTAACGTGGTAGATAACCGCTGGGGGGCTGTTCCTTCGCTGCGGGTGAATGCTTACCAGTTGGTGCCTACCAGCAATCTCGACTATTCTAAAATAGAAGTGGTGCGCGGCCCGGCTTCGGCTCTTTACGGGCCCAATGCTTCTTCGGGGGTTATACATATTATGACCAAGTCGCCACTCGATCAGGAAAAGAAATTTGAAACTACCGTGGCTATGACTTCGGGCTTTACTGTGCTGGATAAATCAATGCAGCAACTGCCCATTGGCCGTTACGGGAATGAATACTTTACCGGCAACCCCAACCCCGATTCAATAGTAGGATACTCTAAAAAGAAAATCACCTCCGGCAATATTATTAACCCTGAGCTTCGCCACTCCGGAAAACTGTGGGGCGGTAAGTTCGGTTACAAAGTATCAGGCAGTTACTTTCAGGGGCAGGATTACCCCAACTACGATACCCGCGAGCCTTACGATGGCGACAGCCTGGTTTTCGGAAGCGTAGCTAACGGTTTAACCTTCCGCCCCGATACACTGGGGTACCAAACCGATATAAACGGTAACATTATTGACTCTACTCTTCAATTGGATGTAAAACGCTTTCAGAAAGATTTTCAGATACGCAAGTTTACCGCAGATGGACGCATAGACATTAAGCCTATTGAGGACATTACCCTTACCATTAACGGAGGGGTAGCCGGTGCCCGCAACGTAGAGCTAACCGGCCTTGGTGCCGCAGCAGCCGGTGGCCCTAAAGGTTCCTGGATTTACTGGTACTTGCAAACCCGCTTTACCTGGAAGCGTTTGTTTGTTCAATACTTTATTAACAGCAGCGATGCCGGTAATACTTTCCTCATTCCGCAGCTATCGCAATCGGCACGGAACGATTACAACTCGGCTTCGCCACCCGAAGCTTACCAGGTACAGCGTTTGGTGGATAAGTCGAAACTGCACGGTATTCAGGTGCAGCACTCGTGGAATCCTTTAGAACAACTCGGATTTATTTACGGAGTAGATGTGTTACTTACCCGCCCTAATACGAACGGAACTATTAACGGCCGTTTCGAAAACCGCGACAACTGCAATCAGGTAGGTGGTTACTTACAGGGCGATTACGAGCCGCTAAAGTGGCTCAAATTGGTAGCAGCTTTCCGGGTAGACTATAACAGCATTATTAAGAATGTATCCTTCAGCCCGCGCGCAGCAGCGGTGTTTAAGCCGGCTGTTGGCCACAACATTCGCCTTACCTACAACCGTGCTTTCGATTCGCCCAACACACTTAACCAGTTCCTCGACCTTTCCAACGGGTTAATTCCTAACGGTATTAATGTGCGCGGTATTGGCAACCCGTATGGCTGGCAATACAAATACGATGATAATAATATCATACAGTTCAAGACAGCACCTTATTCAAATTCTCAGGGATACTGGGTAAGCTATAATGATAACTCACAGAACCATGTATTGCTAGATAACATGTTAAGTCTGATAGCTGTAGGCTTTGCCAATAGCGGGTTAGATGGTAACGTTACATTGGCTAGTAGTTTATTAAAGAACTTACTTTTTAAAGGAATTGCAACCGATACAGGAACTGTGAAAGATGCAAAGTATGTTTCAGTTGATTATGCGAATTTTGCAACCACAAAAGATTTTGACGGAAGCAAGCAAAATGTCAACAATTTTAAGAACCTCAATAAGATAAACAACTCTTTCACACAAACGCTTGAATTAGGATACAAGGGGTTGTTGTTTAATAAGCTTTCTTTACAAGTTGATGCTTATTGGACAAGGATAAGCAATTACGTGAGTTCACTTCGTTCAGCTTCAGGTGCTGTAATGTTTGATTGGAAAACGTTTTTGGGGGAAAAGAATACAGGAATTCTTTGGGATAATGTTGAGGCACTTAAGGCTTCTTCCCCTGGGTTTTATCAGGCAGTTGCTGGAGGACTAAATAACAACTCTGCCTATACAAATGAAAATATCGTTGCCTCAGATACAAGTACTATTTGGGATGAGTTAGTGGTTTTGATGCATCAGCTACCAGTTGGAACGATTACACCCGATGACTCTTCTTTAATAGGTTCTGACTTTATAGTTACCTACCAAAACCTGGGCCGGTTAGATGTATTCGGTATTGATTTCGGTTTCCAGTATAATGCTTATGAAGACCAGGCCCACAGCGTAATGGCCGGTGGTTCGCTTTCGTGGGTTGATAAGGACCAACTGAGACTTTCTTCGGGCGAAATAGTATCGTTGAACGCACCTAAGGTTAAAGCATCGGTTATGTTCGACCACCTGCTTAAGAAGCCGGGCTTTGGTTATGGTTTAACCTTCCGTTACCAAATGGGTTACGAGGCCAACTCAGCCGTTTATTTTGGCGATGTTAAACCGGCTTATTTGTTGGATGCACGGGTAAGTTACCGCCCTAACTTCTACAAAAACCTGATGTTATCCATTAACGTAAATAACGTAGCTAACTACCAGTGGCAAAGTTTCCCGGGCACACCTAAAATGGGAACACAGTTCTTTGCAAGGGCACAGGTTACTTTCTAAAGCAAACTTCCTTAAAAAAAAATCCCGCTGTATGGCGGGATTTTTTTTGTACTTACTTTTCCTCTTCTTCCGGCTTGGGATCAACTTTTATATCCTCCGGTTCAATGGATTCAAGGTTAAGTTTGGCAGAAACCACCCGGAAGGTAGTCCTTCGGTTTTTCTGGTGTTCTTCTTCGGTGCAGTTAACTCCGTTGGCACAGTTGTTTACCAGTTTGGTTTCGCCATAGCCTTTAGCAATTAAACGCTCGGCAGGTATCCCTTTCTGAATAAAATAATCTACCACACTCTGCGCCCTTGCCTGCGAAAGTTTCAGGTTGTAAGCATCGCTGCCGCGGCTGTCGGTATGCGAGCCTATTTCTACGGTCAGGTCGGGGTTTTCTTTAAAGAAGATAAAGACCGTATCTAACACCAGCTTCGACTCGGGGCGCAAAGTTGCCTTGTCGTAATCGTAATAGATATTCGGAATAACAATTTCCTTTTGAGTAAATATCTTCTCTAACTCCACTTCGGCATACACATAAATAAAAGTAGAGTCCTGATGGCGCAGGCCTTTAGTGCTTACTGTTACCGTTTTATTAAAGTAGCCGTTCTTGCTTCCGGTAACCTTGTAATCACGCTCAGCCGAAAGGCGGAAAGTGAAGTTGCCTGCGGTATCGCTAAATGCTGAATTCAGCACGGTATCATTCGGCATTTTTAAATCCACTTTTGTTTTCGGAAGCGGTTTTAATCCCATTACCTTACTGTCGGGATTTTCAGGGTTCTCAAAATTCTTCTCTACCGTTTTTCCTTTCAACACAAAAATGTTTACCCATTTCTCTTCCCATCGGTAAACATCATCACTTCCCTTCCCTCCTTTTCTGTTCGAAGAAAAATAGCCCGATGAAAGAACGGTATCTGAATTATTATCTGGCTTGTATTTATCTATCCTATAACCAAAATCATCGGCACCGCTGTTTACCGGATAGCGCGCATTTACAGGGTTAGCATACCCGCTTTTTGTTCTTATGGCTTTAAACACATCTAAGCCTCCCATACCCGGAAGCCCATCGGAGGAATACCACAGGTTTCCTTTTTCATCCAGCCAGGGGTAGCGTTCGCTTCCGTTGGTATTTATAGCTCTGCCAAGGTTAACGGGAGCATTCCAACCGCTGTCGGCTTTGGTAAGCATATATAAATCGGTTCCGCCAAAATTATCGTTAGGGTCAGCTGCCACAAACAGCATTTGGCCATCGGCAGAAAGATGAGGGTCGTACACATTTACCGTATCGGCAAACAAACTCAGCCTTACCGGTTCGCTCCAATGTTCGTTGTTATATGCGGTATAGTAAACGTGGCAGTAATGGTTGCTTGCCTGCACATCTACCATGCAACGCAAAAAGTACATTTCCTTAAAATCTTTGCTGAAGGTAGCCGAGGCTTCGTGATAAGGAGTATTAACCGGAGCACCGAACACAGAAGGGGTGGCGTAGGAGTTCCCTTTCTTTTCAGTCAGAAACAAATCGGTAAACTTCTCTCCTGTCCATCCATCGCGGTCGTTGCCGGTAGCTTCATTGCGGGAGGAAGTAATAACCATTTGATTGCCTTTAAAAAACTCGATGGCATAATCAGCCGAAGGGGAATTCACCTTATCTAAGTTATATGCCTGCACTTTAGTGAAGTTCTTTTTCCACTTGGCAGCATCGAGGCATTGTGTGGCCTGTATGCGGCCTTCCACTCCGCCACCGGCATTGCGTTGGTATTGTTCAAACCTAACAGCCGCCTCAGCATACTTCTCCTGCTGCTTCTGCATCATGGCTATACCCCACAGCGACTTCACCCCACCGTTCAGTTCCAACGATTTTTTATACCACAACTCCGCATTAGTATAGCCGTTAAACTTCTTGTAGGAGTCGGCAATGGCAAAGGCTATCTGCTGTTGTTTGGTTACATCCTTCTCGGCATTAAACTCTTTGGTAAGAAAATCAATGCTTTGGTTAAACAGAAGAAGTTCGCGGGCTGTTTTGCCGTCCTTTACTTCGAACTTAGGTGTTTTACATGCCGGTAAAAAAGCCAGGCAGCACACGGAAAGAGCAACATAAATTACACGCATCACTACCACCGAAAATAGAAATTATTCCACACCGAAAATCTCCTGCACCGACTTGCGGATATTCTTACTGATTTGGTCGGTAGGCAAATCGTTAGAGTCTTTACCGAAAGGGTCTTCAATTTCCTCGGCAATCAACTCAATACTGGTGAGTACATAAAATATAAAAGCCACTACCGGAATAGCCGCATAACCCAAACTGAGCACCATACTAATAGGCAACGACATTATGAAAAAGAAAATAAATTTTTTAAGAAACGCACTGTACGAGTAAGGGATAGGCGTATTCTTTATGCGTTCGCAGGCTCCGCACACATCGGCAAAAGACATTAGCTCAGCATTTATATACAGCATTTCCTCCTGTGTGAGTTGGCCGCTTCGCTTCAAATCTTCCAGCCGGGTTAACATTTGTTTGATGATGTAGTTAGGGTTATGTTGTTCCTGTTTCAGTTCTGTTCTTTTAAAAAAATCATTCTCTTCCAATTCTTCGGGGTGCAGTGCACCCCGCAAATGGTTCTTCAGCGCATGCGCATAGTTCGGTATCATGGTGGCAAAAAACAATCGCTGTTCTTTCAAACCCTCCGGCAAAAGAGAATTCATTTTCAAAGCAAAATTCCGGCTGTTGTTTACCAAAGCGCCCCACATTCTGCGGCCTTCCCACCAACGGTCGTATGCAGTATTGGTTCTAAAAACCAACAACATGGAAATAACAAACGTAAGCATGCTGTGCATTAGCGACAGGTTCTTTATACGGCTGTTTTCAGTTATGTGAATCAAATCAGTTTCCACCCATGCCACCAAACCGGTATAGGCTGAAATGGCAATAATCATGGGCAACAAAGTGCGGAACGTGTCGGCCTTATGAAAACGAAAAATGAAAGTAAACCAGTCCTTAGGATTGTAACTTACCACAGTGGTGAGGGGTTAAAAGGGTTAACGGAAATCTACCAGTTCCACATCGAATATAAGAGTGGCCTTTGCCGGAATTACCGGTGGCCTTCCCTGCTCGCCATAAGCCAGAAAGTAAGGAATGATCAGTTTGGCTTTAGCGCCTTTGCTTAGCATGGCAATTCCTTCGTCCCAGCCTTTTATTACACGCCCGGCACCAATAGGAAACTCAATAGGCGCATTGCGTTTGTAGCTGGAATCGAACACGGTTCCGTTGGTTAACGAACCGGAATAATGCACTGAAACGTTCTGAAACTTTGCGGGCTTAGGGCCGGTGCCTTCACTTTCAATAATGTAATGCAAACCGGTGGGTGTTGCCTGCGCTTCGGGAAAAGCCTGCTGCACATAGGTTTTAAACTCGGCCATAGCCAGGAGTTGCGCCTGCTCCTGCTGCTTTCTGCGCTCTTCAAGTATTTTCTGAAAATCTGACATGGATAGCGGGATTTAGTTTGCCCGCACAAGTTTAACACTTGCAATGGAAACATGTGTTTCGGCTGCCACCAATTTACCGTCCTTGAAAATATAAACGTTGCGGCTGCCATCGCTGCCGTTGTATTCCATAGTGCCGGGCGAGGTTTGTTTTAAGCTGGCTATTTCGGCTTCGCTTTCGTAAAAAAGTTTTTGCTGCTTGGTGCCGTTCTCGAAAAACATTTTTACCACTGAAAACACAATCGCACCGCTCAGCATTTTCTTTCCCTTACTGCTTTCAATTTCGTAATCGTTGCCTTCCAGCCGCACTTTGTTCCAGCGCTTCAGTTTTCCGTTTTCAGTTTCTTTTGCTTCGGAAGAAAAGAGTTTTCCGTGCCTGTACTCCACATCGTAGCGGGAATAGTTTTCGCGCTTAATCCAAAGAAAATTAGCCTTGGCTCTCGATTCCAGGATGTAAAACTCCGCTGTATCGCCCTGCAGTTTACGGGTAATTACCATAGTGCCTATCCGCTCGTTAAAAAGCACAATATCGTATTTAACCAACTGGGCTTTTACATCGCTTGCGGCAAGTGAGGCTACAAAAAGAAAAACAACTAATCGCAGTGACATTTTTCCAGGCTTATTTAAAGTTTTACGGGGCATGCAAATGTAAACAGTTTAACCGTTTAAATGTTTGAAGAACGATAAACTCCCTCGCTTATTTTATGTTTGCCGGAAAATAAGCATGAATAAGCGCAAAGTATTCAACGACCCCGTGCATGGGTTTATTACTATACCGCACGAACTTATTTTCGATGTATTAGAGCATCCGTATTTTCAGCGCTTGCGCAGAATTAAGCAACTGGGCTTAAGCGATTACGTTTACCCGGGCGCCATTCACACCCGCTTTCATCATGCGCTGGGGGCTTTTCATTTAATGCGCAAGGCACTTTCTATCCTTAAAATAAAAGGGGTAAAAATTACGGAGGAAGAAGAACTGGCCGCCTGTATTGCTATTCTGCTGCACGATATAGGGCACGGGCCTTTTTCGCATACGCTGGAGCATTGCCTCATTCACAAAGTACACCACGAAGACATTTCGCGCATTTACATCCGTAAACTGAACGAACACTTTAAAGGAAAGCTGAAACTTGCCATTGAAATTTTTGAAGGTACTTACAAGAAGAAGTTCCTGCACCAGCTGGTTTCCTCGCAGTTAGATGTGGACCGGCTGGACTACCTTACCCGCGATTCGTTTTTTACCGGGGTTAACGAAGGTGCTATTGCCTACGAGCGCATTATTGAAATGATGAACGTGCATAACGATGAAATTGTGGTGGAGCAAAAAGGCGTTTACTCTATTGAAAGTTTTATAGTGGCCCGCAGGCTGATGTACTGGCAGGTGTACCTGCACAAAACAGTTTTGTGTGTAGAACAAATGATGATAAAGGCCATTGAGCGGGCTAAGTATTTACTGCAACAAGGGCAAACATTAGATGCCTCGCCCGCCCTCAAATTCTTTTTGCAAAACAAAGTGCGCTTAAAAGATTTTGAAAAAGATGCCAAGGTGCTGGGCTTTTATTCGCAGCTGGACGATGTAGATATTGTAAGCGCCTTTAAATACTGGCAGCACAGCACCGATAAAGTATTGCGCATGCTTTGCACCGCCATACTGGAACGCAAGCTGTTTAAAATTGAAATAAGCGATAAGGCATTCAGCTATAATAAACTGCGAACCATTAATAAAAAAGCCATGCAGCAGTTTGGCTTAAGCGAAGAAGAAACCGGCTACCTGGTTTTTTCCGATGCTATGGAAAACTACGCTTACAACCCCAAAGAAAACCGCATTAATATTTTAATGAACAGCGGAGAACTGAAAGATATAGCTGTAGCCAGCGACCAGCTGAATATATCGGTGCTGAGTGTACCGGTTACCAAGTATTATGTATTTTACCCTAAGGGGTTGTTGTAGCCTCTTTATTCTCCCCCATTCTTCGCCACATGCTGATTAGCGCCCCGAGGAAAGTGATAATTCCCCCTAGCCATACTAAATTGATGTATGGGAAAATAATGGCCTTCATAATAATAAAGTCGGATGGCTTTTCCTTTTCGTGAATTTCTAAAGAAACCTTTTTGGTTTGAGGGTCAATTCGCCTTACATCTATCGTCAGCCCAAGGTCAGCCACTTCTGAAGAAATAGAACTGATTTCATTGCCGGCAGCCATATCAATAACAAACACCGGGGTGGTAAGGTATTCTTTACCTTCCAGTGTATTGGCGGTTAGTTCAATACCGGCTACCAGTTTGCCTTGTTTATCAAAATCGGCCGGTAGCGAGGGCTGCGGGTTAAGCGACTTAAACACTAGGTAAGAACTGCTGGTGTAAAAAGTATCGCCCGGAGCCATTTCAGCCACCATCAGGCTGTCCTTCAGCTTTGTGTTGTCGGGAATAGAGGTAACGTGAGTAAACACATCTTTGCTCAGGTAATGCTTGGTATCGGGGTTAGCTATCAGCCCCATGTTGGGGTTTACCTGTGCGTTGGGCTCAAGAGTAAACCGCTCTGTTTCCTTTCCGTCCTTATCTTCCTTTACATAATCTACAATAAAGTAGTTATCGGGCTTGCGCTCTTCGCTGCCTTTGTAGGTAACTAAGTATTCGCCCATTTGAATGGAAGAATCTTTCAGCAACAGAATGTTCTCATTCTTTTCGTTGGCTTTGAATTCCTTTCCGAAATCAATACCGGAATTATTGATAGAGATAACTTCTTTTTTGCCCTGAGAGATGATAACCCCCACCAGAAACAAACCAAAGCCAAAGTGGGTGATACTTCCGCCCGACAGTTTAAAATTGCCTTTGATAACCATAAACAGATAAGCCAGGTTAGCAATAGCCGCATACAACGAAGCCAGCAAAAACATAAAGTGGGTAGAAAGGAAAGGAAACTTAATAAACAGTGCATCGGACAATTTGGTAAGGTTAATCAGATGCTGATGAGTAAAGTCTATTTTAAGCAGGTAGGCAAAGAGTATTGCCAACACTAAGGACAAGCCGAATGAATAAGCCGCCCATTTAGCCGTAGAAGGAATTTTACCAATACGATAAGCGAAAAACTGAATAATAGCCGTTAACCCTGCCGCCAGAATAGCCAGCCATATTTGTATAGCGTTGTAGTGTTCTATTACATTTTCGGGCGGGGCAAGTTTTAAACCAAACAGTTTGTTCCATACAGGAATAGAGGTAGTAAAAGTCATTTGCACTGCCGATAACAATAACACCAGAGTGCCTATAAACATCCAAAACTCGCGGCTCCAAAGTTCCTCTTCCTTTTGGTCCTGCGGTATTTGCTTTTTCACCAAACGGATAACCAGCAAACCCAGGCCCACTACCATAAAGAAAGCCATGTAAATGAGTAACTGGCCGGTCATACCTAAATCGGTAAAGGCATGCACGGAAGTATCGCCCAAAATACCGCTGCGGGTAAGGAAAGTAGAATACAACACAAAGCTGAAACTGAGAATAAAGAACACATAGGTGCTGATAAGCGATTGTTTGGTGTAACGGTATATAAGCAGCGTATGTAAGCCCGCCACTAACATCAGCCAGGGCACAAAACTCATGTTCTCTACCGGGTCCCATGCCCAAAAGCCGCCAAAGCTGAGCGACTCGTAAGCCCAAGCACCGCCCATTAAAATACCGGTTCCTAATACGGCTACTGAAAACAAGGTCCACGGAAGGGCGGGCTTTACCCAACCGTTCCAGTCTCTGCGCAGTAAGCTGGCAATAACAAAAGCAAAAGGAATAGTAACCGAAGCAAAGCCAAGAAACAGTACCGGAGGGTGAATAGTCATCCAGTAATTCTGTAACAATGGGTTAAGCCCGTTGCCGTCTTGAATAAGGCTTAAATATTCGGGGCGCTGAAAGATGGGAGCTGTGGCCATTTCATCGCGCAGAAGTACAAACGGGTTACTGCCTATTTTATGGCCGAACACATAAATACCCAACACCATAGAGGACAGAAACACTTCTGTTACCGCCACCACACTCATAACGGGGTTTTCGTAACTCTTAAACCGGAAAATGCCTACAATACCCAAAACGGCAATCCAGAACATCCAAAGCAGAAAACTTCCCTCCTGCCCTTCCCAAAAACTGGAGATAATGTATTTGAGCGGAAGCGTAGTGGAAGAATGGCGCCAGGCATAATGGTACTCAAACATGTGGTTGAGTATCATTATAAACAAGAGAACAAAAACACCAAACACCGCCATGCCAGCTTATTCCACGACTTTTTGTTAGGTTCTTCCGAAGAAACCTCAGCGGCAAAGTAGGACAGAAAAGAAAAAAGAGCTGAGAAGAAGGCAAATACAATTAAAAAATGGCCGGTGTGGCCTAACCAGAGTTTTTCGCCCTCGAATGCGCCCGAGCCAAAACGCTCAGCAAAAAAGTTTAGAAGCATTTATGTGTTGTCCCTTAAATTAAATATTTGATTTTACCGTTACCTCGCCTGTACCTTCCTTCAGGGTAATTTCATCGTTTACATATTTCGAGGGGCACTTCATGGAAATTTCAGAGCATTTAAACACCTCGCCATCCATTTTACCTTTTACCACTACCTGCTCGCTGCGCTCAAAGTCCTGCGGCTTGGCACCTTTGTAAACCACTACCTGTTCGTTCCCTTCCTTATCTACCATGGTAAATGAAAAAAAATTGGGGTCCACTTCGGGGTTATATACCAGTTCTTTATCCTTTACCAAATAACCTACCACGTTTACCGACTTTCCATCTTCCTTTGCCTGTATAAAATTGGCGTAGGTGGTATAGTCGCCCATCATAGCCACAATAGCTCCTGTTCCTACCGCCAAAACCACCAACAAAATAACGTGTAACTTCTTCATAAAAATGCGCTGTGTAATAGCGGGGGCGAAAGTAAGCTAAAAGCATGTAACCCACTGCCACTTAAAAAATCTGATTTTTTGTTAAAAGGAATACTATATTTAAACACCTTATAAACCTACGTTATGAATATTTTGAGAAGAATGTTGTATGCGCTCGGTTTGGTGCTACTGATAGCTTTGGCAGGAATTTACTTTTTGCCCGATAGCTATTCGGTAAAGCAAAGTATAGAAATTGACCGACCGGTTGAAACCGTTTACCCTATGGTAAGCAATTACAGTAACTGGAAAGCCTGGAGCCCCTGGGCAGAAATGGAACCCGAAGCAACAGTAACCATTGCCGGTGAACCCGGCAAACCCGGCCATAGCATGAGTTGGAGCGGAAAAAAGATAGGCAAAGGCACTCTTTCTATCCGCATGGCATCGTCCAATGGCTTTGTAAACGGTGAACTGAACTTTGAAAAACCTTTTAAAGCCATAGCCAGCGATAAATGGAGTTTTGAAGCCGAAGGCAACAAAACAATAGTAACCTGGATAAGCGAAGGCGAACTGAGGTACCCCATAGGCAGGCTGTTTGGGCTTACTTTGGGCGAAGCCCTGAGCAAACAGGAAAAACACGGGCTGGAAAAGCTGAAGAAAGTATGCGAGAGCTTACCCGATGCAGCCGCCCTTGCCACCAAAGAAGACTCGCTGCCGGTGGCTCCTTAATTATTTTTTTACTGCTTTAACCATGCGGTTGTTGCCGCTCAGGTCTTTTCGTAATTCCACCTGCCGGTAACCGGCTTCGGTAAGTATTTGCACTACCTCCTCTCCTTTATCGCGGTGTATTTCAAAGTACAGTTTACCGTTGGGCTTTAGGGCAGTGGCCGCCAGTTGGGCAATGCGCCTGTAAAATTTCAAACCATCTTCATCAAACGAAAACAGCGCCAGGTGCGGTTCAAAATGCAATACATTCTTATGCAGGGTATCCTTCTCTGCCTCGGTAATGTAGGGCGGGTTGCTTACTATAACATCATACGTATCAGCAGGCAGTGGTTCGGTTAGTATATCAAGCTTGCTGAAGTTTACCGGGGTGCCGTTCAGCCGGTTGTTTGCTTCGGCTACTGCCAGTGCTTCTTCGCTAACATCTACCGCTTCAATGTTAGCCTTGGGAAGTTTCTTTGCCAAAGCAATAGGAATACATCCGCTGCCGGTACCGATATCCAACAATCTCAAATCACAAATCTCCAATCTCAAATCAGAAATCTCCAATCCTAAATCTGAAACAATCCATTCCACCAGTTCCTCGGTTTCGGGGCGGGGAATAAGCACGTGTTTATTCACCTTTAGTTTAAGTCCGTAAATATGTGCCTCGCCCAAAACATACTGCACGGGCTCGCCTGTAGCAAGGCGGCTAAGTATTTGTTGCAGTTGCTGCTGCTGGTGCGTGGTTAGCAGCTGGAACCTTTCAAACGAAAGCTGTGTGGGGTTTAACTCCAGTATTGTTTCCAGCACCAGGCGGGTAATGGCCCGCGCTTCGCGTTCATCGTATACGGTTTTCAGTTCCTCCCAAAATTTCTTTTGCAGTTCGGCAATACTCACCCGCCAAAAATAGAAGGATTGAGTGCCCCAATGTATTTATGTACCAGCCGTATAAGCATACTCTTGTATTTTCGCCTGCCATGAATTTGCACGAACCATACATGCAGCGCTGCTTACAACTGGCCGAAAAAGGGCTGGGCCAGGTGGCGCCAAACCCTATGGTGGGTTGTGTAATAGTGCATAACGGAACCATTATTGGCGAGGGCTACCACCAACAATACGGGCATGCCCATGCCGAGGTAAACGCCATTCAATCGGTAAGTAATGTAAGCCTGCTGCCCGAAGCTACTTTATATGTAAACCTGGAACCCTGTTCGCACTACGGCAAAACCCCGCCCTGCGCCAACCTGATAACAGATAAGAAGATAAAGCGCGTAGTAATTGGCAGCTACGACCCCAACCCTTTGGTAGCAGGCAAAGGCATAGCCCTGTTGCAACAGCAAGGGGTAGAAGTAATAACCGAAGTATTGAAACAGGAGGCAGATTACCTGAACCGCAGGTTTATTACCTACCATACCCTGCACCGCCCCTACATTATATTAAAGTGGGCACAAAGTGCCGATGGCTACATAGCCCCGCTGCCTGCCGCCCCGCTGTGGTTAACTAATAATGAAAGCAAAAAGCTGGTACACCAATGGCGTACGCAGGAGCAGGCAATTATGGCAGGCACCCGCACCGCATTAACTGATAACCCTCAACTTACCGCCCGCCTGTGGCCGGGTAAAAACCCGTTGCGGGTGGTGGTAGACCGCCAGTTAACCCTGCCTGCCCACCTGCACCTGCTGGATGGAAGCACGCCCACGCTGGTAATAAACGAAAAGGAAAGCAGCCTGAACGGAAACACCCAGCGCGTAAAAATTGACTTTAGCTACAACGCGGAACAACAAATACTCCACGAACTATACAGCCGCCATATACTATCGGTAATTATTGAAGGCGGGGCAACGCTGCTAAACAGTTTTATACAACAACAACTGTGGGACGAAGCCCGCCTGTTTACCTCCCCTGCCCTGCTGCATAGCGGCATACCCTCGCCCCACCTAAAGGCTAACGCAGTTAGCGAAACTGAAATTGGAGAAGATAGGCTAACGGTAATGAAGCAAGGGCAATAACCAACAATCGGGTATAAAAGTTTCGTCCGTACGGGCAATGCCATTAAGTTAAGGAACGGGGTTCTATTGTTAACAAACAGGCTTTGGCGCAAACCAATTTTACATTGACGCGAACCGAATTTACGTTGGGCGAGAACCAACCCGACATTGGCGAGAGCACGATTAACACCGGTTGCAGCTGAAAAAGCAAAGGCAGAAGTGAAAGTTTCTCCCTCCATCAAAGTGAGTAGATATTCAATCAATCTGGCCTCTCTCCTCTAAACAATGAGAGAGCAAACCTTTAATGTTGCGTCTCTCACCTTTAGTTTTTCAGAGCAACCAGTTTAGGTTTGGTCTCTCGGCTCCGCGGCATTTTCCGAAGGGCATGTCGAACAGCAGGTAAACGAGGCTCGTCCTTCGAACAAGTAAACAAAAAGTAGTAAGTCATAGAACCGTCTTATAACTAAAGCGCGCAAAATTATTTCGGCACGTTTTTTTTTAATCCTCACTTCTCTTGGTGCTCTCTTCTGTTGCTCTTCGCTTCAGCCTCTGCTAACTGAATCAGTAATACTACTTTACTGTTTGACAAATTTATGCCTAATCTGTGCATCTTTGGCATTGGCCACTGCCAGAAAAATTCCTGCTGGCCAATTTGAAATATTGAGCTTTGTATTTACGTCTTGAGCTATAAAAGAGTTCACTAATTCCCCCAGAACATTGTATATAGTGACGGAATGTCCAATAGGAGTAGTGATGTTTACGGTATGCGAAGCAGGGTTAGGATAGACCAGCATTGGTGCTGCTTGATTGTCTGTTTCTTCTACGCTTAACACCTCTGCACAGGAAGTTGCAATATCCGCTGCTGATAAATAAGCTGATCGGTGTTCATCTTGTCGAAACATCAACCATTCGGGACATTGACCAATCCCTGCCTCAAGCATAAAAGCCTTTCCTGTGTTCAGAGAATCTGGTACATAAGTGCCATAACCGGCTACTATAAATACATCCATTGTGCCGTTTTGGTCGAAATCTGCCACCAGGGGGCCATGATCAACCAGGAAATATGGCAAGCCTGGTGGAAATTGGTTTAGTAAGTTTGTTTGCCAGATCAAGCCGGTGTATGGCTCTACTGCAATCACATCGCCCATATAATAACCTGCCACAAGATCGAGGATGCCATTTCCATTAATATCTGCTATAGCGCAACCACGAAATGAAGAAAATGTTGTTGGATACGACCATTCAGTATTTCCTGTTGCGCCATCTAGTACCCAAATCCGCTCGTCAAAAGTAACCCAGTCGTTATTGGTAACGACAATCTCCCAATACCCAACTCCACTAAGGTCGGCAATGGAGATTGCGGCCATGCAACTCATTGGAATGGCTCTCGACCAAAGCAGCGAACCATTCTGCACATTCAAAGCTCTGACATATCCGTTATTAGAGCCAATAACATATTCCAAATCTCCGTTTCCATCAATATCTGCTACTGCACCACCATGATAGGCGTTGTAGGTAGAAGATGTATCGTCCATGAAATTCGTCCAGATAGTATCTTCGGTCATATAATCATAGGCCCAAACATAAAGGCCGTTGATATTGAAGTGATTTGCCATGATAATATCGAGGCGGCCGTCCATATTTACATCCACAAGAGTCGGTTCAGTCTGAATGGTGCCCCCTAAGGGATCAACAGGAATAATTTTATTCGTGCTGCCATCTTCTCCATTCAGAATGCGGAGTTCTCCATCAAAATTACAGAAGAAAATTTCCGGAACAGAATCGTTATCAATATCAGCAACTGTAGGCGGAGAATCGCCTCCGCCAGATGGTTTGCTCCATATTAATTGTCCGGTTGCACCATTGATACAAAATATCGTTGGGTTGCACGAGCCATTGACAATCACATCCAATGTATCATCATTGTTTACATCATAAATTAATGTTGCTACATCTCCGCAACCTGCAATATCATAAATCCATTTTACGGTTCCATCTTCTGCATTCAAACAATGTACACGACCATCGTTTGTATAGGTTGCGAAAACAATTTCATAATAGCCATCCTCATCCATATCTGCTGCTGCAGAAGAGCCAAAAGACGGTGCTCCTACAAAGTAGCTCCAGTCTATGGAAGGAAATTGTGCCCTGCAGTTAGAATTGAAACCACAAATAAAACAGCTTGTAAAAATGATAGGCTTTAAAATAGTTTTTAGGTGCTTAATCTTGTCCATTTTTAAGAGTAATGGTGGTTAATTTAGTATAAAATAAACAACTCAAACGGCAGAAAGAAAGGGAAAACCTAGCCCAACATTGTATCGGGATTTTAGCGGTCATCAAAAATATCAATAGTAAAAATGGTCTAAACGTCTATCCCGGTAAATTATCTTGCAATATCCTTCCACCTGCTGCGTTGGTTGAAGCCCAGGTTCTCAAGCTACTATCTAAACCTCGGCATGTTCCCAGGGCATGCCGAGGTTTAGATAAAGGCAGATTTGTAATCTGCCATGGCGTACATAAATTTGGCTAATGGCATTCGCATATACCATAAAAGACCAATCGGGGCTACACTTTGTAATCTTTACAGTCCACCAGTGGCCGATGTATTTACAAGGCGCAACTACTCTAACATTATTATGACAGTTTGAAATTCTGCCAACAAGAAAAAGGATTGAATATTTACGCTTGGGTAATAATGAGCAATCATATTCACCTGATTATTCCGTCCCGGCAGGTTCTCTCGTAGAGGAACCTGCCAACAGCAGCGTAGGTTCCCTTGCAGGAGAACTGGGGGGACATAAACTGCTTCTTTTTCGCCTCGTTGCCGTAGAAGATAATATTGGCAGCATGTTGCACGCCTTGCAGGCAAGTGTGCAGGCGGTTTAGCTGCTCTACCATCGCTTTAGCTACAAAACAGGGCACTTTTATGCCAAAGTGCGGCAAAATGGAGGCAAAGTGATAAACTTTGGTACCAAAGTATTTTAGTTTGGTACCAAAGCTGTGGGGTTTAGTACCAAAGTGCAGCAAAATGGAGGCAAAGTGATAAACTTTGGTACCAAAGTATTTTAGTTTGGTACCAAAGCTGCGGGGTTTGGTACCAAAGTGCAGCAAAATGAGAGCAAAGTGATATACTTTGGTACCAAAGTATTTTAGTTTGGTACCAAAGCTGCGGGGTTTGGTACCAAATATTTTTCCAGTGGTACCAAAGTGGCGGGGTTTGGTACCAAACCTCCATCCTTTAGCCATTCCGTCCCTGCATTGACCCGCAACCGGCTGCAAGAATGCAAGGTAAGCCATTAGATAAGCGTTCTTGTGCCAACTATAAACCTTAAACATCAAACAAAAAACCTCCTTATTCCGTCCTAGCAGGTTCTCTCGTAGAGGAACCTGCCAACAGCAGCGCAGGTTCCCTTGCAGGAGAACCTGCGAGGAAATCCCTACAAAAAACCTCCTCATTTTTTTTCAAAACCCTGTAACCTTTTTGTAACCCGTTC
>CAZLXD010000040.1:6252-19883 GCA_964563185.1 uncultured Chitinophaga sp. | reverse complement strand
GAGTATTTCCCGGGTGTTTGCCGACTTTAATGTAGGAACTACCTTTTGCGAAAAGGCACCGGTATGTGTAACGGATAACAGTGCAAATTTGAATGGCACATTGGTTAACTGGAGCTACCACTTTGGCGATGGAATTAGCCAACATGGGCCTGATACCTGCCATAGTTATGCGATGTTTGGAAACATTACCATAAAAGAAGTGGTTACCGACAATAACGGCTGTATTGATTCCATAGAGAAGGTTGTTACCATACTGCCAAGTCCGGTTGCCGTCTTCTCTTTAAATGACACGGTTCTTTGTACCAATCAGTCGCTATGTGTTACTGACCTTACTACTAGCAATACTACCATAAGCACTTGGGAGTGGCATTATGGCGGGGTTTATTCTTCAACGATACAAAACCCGGGCTGCTATACTTTTAACCCACCCTATCAGGCTTCGTATGATGTTAGTTTGGTTGTAGTGGACCAGAACACCTGCCGCGATACGTCCATAATTACTGTTACCCTGAATGAAGTGCCCAATGCCAACTTTACCTGGTCTACCTCTTGCGAAAGCGAACCTATGCCGCTAAGCAGCACTTCCACCCAAGGTGATGGTGCTATTGTTGCCTGCGAGTGGTTATTGTGGGTAGGCTCTCCTTCACCGGTTATCAATAACAATTGCAACGCTAATTTTCAGTTTCCTGCGGGTTCATACCCGGTGCAGTTGGTAATTGCCGATATAAACGGGTGTACTGATACAGTTATAAAAATGGTGGTATCTGATTCTATTTCTGAGTTGGTTATTTACCCCGGAGATACCACTATCTGTTTAGGAACCTCTGTGCAGTATAACGTGACCGGTGTGTTCGACAACATTGCCTGGACCCCCAATGTATGGATTGATAATCCTAACTCGGCTACCGTAACGGTAACACCATTGGCAAATATTGGTTACATAATAAGTGCCACTAACGGAGTTTGTGTGGCAGCCAGCGATACATTTGTAATAAGAACCATACAGCCTATACCTATTGAAGTGCATGCAACGCCTGATCAGGTGGTGTTGGGGCTAAATTCCTCTATTACTTCGCAAATAGGTGGGCAGATAGATAGCATAATCTGGACACCCGATGCTACTTTGGATTGCCGTGAGTGCCCTAACCCTATAGCGCTGCCAACCCAAACAACTACTTACTATGCCACTATTTATTACAGCGAGAATGGGGTAACTTGTACCTCCATTGATTCGGTAACCATTACCGTTTTAAAGGTTTGTGATAACAGTATAGTATATGTGCCAAATACCTTTACACCCAACGGTGACGGATTGAATGATGTGTTTATGATACGCGGGCTGGCAGCCACGCGCATTAACCATTTCAGGATTTTTGACCGTTGGGGTAAACTGTTGTTTGAAACCATTAACGGGGCACCAAACGACCCGCAGTGGGGATGGCAGGGAACCGACAGAACCGGACAGAAACTAAATTCGGCTGTTTACGTTTACACTTACGAGATTGAGTGTATAAATGGGGATATTGTAACCGGACAAGGTAACGTAACTTTAATCCGTTAAAGACTATGAAGAAATATTTACAACAGTTACCGGCATTGCTCATTGGGTTGTTTTTAGTAAGTAACCTGAAAGCTCAGGACATTCATTTCTCGCAATACAACATGGCCCCCATGCTTTTGAATCCTGCTTTGGCCGGATTGAATGAGTGCGACTACCGGGTGCATGCCAACTTCAGAGTGCAGTGGCCTACTGTTTCCAGTGGCAATACCTACCGCACTTTTGCAGGCGGTGCCGATATGGCCATAGGGAAGATTACCAAGTATAACAGTTTTGCCGGCTTAGGTTTATCGTTCTTCAGCGACCAGGCCGGTGACCTTAATTTTAATACTAACCGCGTTGACCTTTCGTTTGCTTACCACTTTATGCTGAACCGCAAGGGAACCATGCAAATTTCGGCCGGTATACAGGGAGGTTTTAATATCCGCAGCATTAATCCTTCGAAAGCTACTTTCGATTCGCAGTACGACCCTGCTTCGGGTGTAGTTGACCCTAACGGAACCAAAGAATCATTCGGAAGAAACCGCATACTGTATGGCGATGCCGGTATGGGTTTATTGTACAGCGCTATGGTAAAGGGCAATACCAACCTGTATTTCGGTTTTTCATTGAATCACCTGAACCAGCCTAAAATTTCGTTTTACCCCAACGGGCAAAATGCCAACACAGCCGGTAACGACCGCGTGTATATGAAAACCACCCTGCATGGCGGTGCGGCAGTGCCGGTGGGCGACCGCTTAACCGTAATGCCTAACTTTTTGGTGTTGGTGCAGGGCAATGCTTATGAGTTTAACGTAGGCTGTAACTTTAAAACACTGGTGGGCAACAAATCAACCAGTAAAACTGCAATACATGCCGGTGTGCAATACCGCGGTTTATACGATGCTATTATTGTGAATACAAAAATTGATGTAAAGGGCTTTAGCTGCGGTTTGAGCTACGACATTAATATCTCTAAACTTCTTCCGGCATCGGGTTCGGTAGGTGCTCCTGAAATATCGCTGATGTATCAGGGATGCGCGCGCAAAAAGCCACGCCCCGGCCATTGCCCGGTAATGTTCTAATTCTTAGTATACAACCAGTAGGTGGAATCTTTTACGCGGGCAGCATTTAGCTGCTCGTGTGCTTTTTGCAGGTTGGCATGGGTAAGGTAGCCTATGCGGGTAAGCGGGCCAACTTTTTCTTCCAGTATAAATGCGTTCGGGTTTTCGGCCAGTATTTGTTCGCGGGCTATGTTAATGTTGGCATTGCTGCGAAAGGCACCTACTATAATGTAGTGCTTGCTTTCCGGAAGGAGAGTTGTGTTTTCTGCAATAGTTACCTCTTCAGCTACGGGGTATACTGTTTCTTCTATAGCTACGGGCATAGGTGCAACTTCCGGTTGCTCCACCGGTGAAACACGGGTAAGGAAACTAAGCACGTTCGCCTCGTTTAATTGCAGGGCTGAAATGCCTACACCGTTAATCATTAGCAACGAGGTGCCCGCTATGGTAAGCAGTAACAGCACCAGTGCGGCAATGCGTGCCCAAGGGCGCGAACGCTTTTTAAAGGCTCTGGTTTTTACCGGCTTCTTTTCTTCGGCTGCTGCGGGCAGGCTGAATTCTTTTTGATGGGCAACCGGAAGCGCGTAAATGGTTTTTAACCCATAAGAACTCTTCAGGTAGTTAACATCGGTATAAGGAGTAAACTGCAGGCTGCCTTCTATGTTTATGCTAAACTCGCCAATGCCGCTTAGTTTCAGCGTATCGTGGTTATTAAGCAGCGAAAGCGAAGCAGTAACCCAGCCGTTAATGAGGGCCGCAGCTGTATCGTAGCTTATTTTTTTCTTCTCCGAAATGTAGTTGGCCATCAGGCCATCGTTGCCGGTGAGGTTTTTATTAAAGCTAATGGCTTTGGCAGGAGGGCAGATGCTGTTGAGCACCGGATGTATATCGGCCGGGCGGTAATTGCAGATAAAGCCCCCGAAACCGGGAACCATTACACAGTCGTAGCTGTATAACAATTCGCTGATGTGTTTAGAAATATCCATAGCCCTGCGCCCGCAATCGAATTTTTTGATGTGTTAGTGTGTTGCGGACAAATGTGCAGAATTTAAGCACGAAATGCAAGATGAGTTGTGAACGATGGGGTCTCAGGGGTGGGTTTATTGGTATAATTGGCTTTGGTGTGTTTTGGATAAAATTTTGGCCGAGGTCCTTTTTACGCGCCTACTGATACTTTAAGCAGGCTTTCGGATTTTTCTAGCGAGATAATTTTTCAGACTAACAACTCTCTTAAGATAGTTTAAAAAAAACGCACGGGGCTGCTGCGGTTTGCCCGGTTTCCATATCTGGTTTTCTGCAACCTAGATGATGTTGGCCTGTGGCCTAAAAGAATCAATTACTTATGAAGGGGTAACAACCGTAACCATGCGCAGCGTTTCGGCACGTTTTATTTTTCCGTTTTCGGTTTTTACAAATGCAGAAGCTAATAGAATAGCTCGAGGGGTTTCATGTTTCCCCAACACCTCAAAGCAATCATAAAGCGCTTCTTTTTCATGGCTGCTGATAGCCGGAGATTCTAACACTAAGGCTACTTTTTGTCCAGTAGTATCATCGGGTATACCGGCTATAAAAAACGGAACATCAATAAAGGGCAACAACTTCTGCTCCACCGTTTCGGGTATTACTTTAATGCCACCGGTGTTTATTACATGGTCAATGCGCCCCAGCCAGTCAAATGCCGTAGCAGATATTACCGTGGCCAAATCGTTGGTTACCACATTATTTATACCCATAGCGGGCGCCTGCACCACTAGGCAGTTTCGTTCATCAACCGAAACGGTAATGCCGTTCAGGGTATTGTAATGCGCATCGGGGTGCATCCCGTTTAACTTTTTCAGGGCAATGTGGCTGATAGTTTCCGTCATACCGAATGTGGCGTAAATGTTATTCTCAGCAGCATACAAATGTTTTATCAATCCGGCACTAACTGCCTCGCCCCCCAGCAGTATGGTTGTAATACGGTTCATTTTGCAGTAGCGGGCGTAATCTGTCTCGGTGCTTTTCATTTGCATGGGCGTAAGTGCTGTAAAGGCAACGGTGTGGTGGTCATCCAAATCATCAAACGGGCTCACCGATGGTTTAGTACAAAGCAGATCCATGTGGTTTACCATACTTCGCACCAGCATCATCATACCGCCAATTTTATTGGCGGGAAGGCACAGCCAGGCGGTAATACCACGGGGCAGTGGCAGAGTTTCGCAGGTTATTTGCGCATGTACCATCATGGCCTGACGGCTGTGTTGCATAGCCTTGGGTGTGCCGGTTGAACCGGACGAAAAAACTTTTATTCCATCGCAACTGTTATGAAACCAGTTTATGAGAAACTTCCATACATCCCGTTCCCATTCCGCAGTGGCAAGCGGCAGCTTTTCCATAGCCATACGTGCCACATCGCTATCGGTTAGGGTTGAAAAAGGAATGATAAACATGGTGTTCAAAATAAGTCAATTTATGTTTCTTCATTTGCCTGTATCCTCATGCGGCTATCAGTAACCCTGCTTATCGCTTTATTGTTCAACAGTTGTAATTCTCAAACAAAAATGCAGCACCCCTATACCAATCAACTTATCAACGAAACCAGCCCTTATCTTTTGCAGCACGCTCACAATCCGGTTGACTGGATGGCCTGGAAAGAGGAAGCCTGGCAAAAGGCTAAGCAGGAAGATAAGCTTGTAATTGTTTCGGTGGGTTACTCTGCCTGCCACTGGTGCCACGTAATGGAGCACGAAAGTTTTGAGGACACCGTGGTGGCGCAGATAATGAACGAACACTTCATAAGCATAAAGGTGGACAGGGAAGAGCGCTCCGATGTAGACCAGATTTACATGGATGCCTGCCAACTGATTAGCGGGCGCGGTGGCTGGCCTTTAAATGCCATTACTCTGCCCGATGGAAGGCCGCTGTATGCCGGCACTTACTTTCCGAAAGAAAACTGGAAGCAGGTGCTTTTATACTTTGTTGATTACTGGAAGAACAAGCGCGAGGAAGCGCTGGAACGGGCGCAGCAAATTACCAACGGCATACGGGGAATGGATACCATAGAACTGAAACAGGAACCCACCGCCTTTTCCCCCACCGACCGTGAAAGTATTTTTCAAAAACTGAATGCCGTGTGGGATTACGAAAAGGGCGGGCGCAGTGGTGCCCCTAAGTTTCCTATGCCGGTTAACCTGCAATACCTGTTGCACAACTACTACTATACCAGTAACCCCAAAACCCTACAGGCAGTTTTGGTTACGCTCGATAATATGATGAATGGCGGCATTTATGACCAGTTGTGCGGTGGCTTTGCGCGTTATTCGGTAGATAGCGACTGGGTAGTGCCCCACTTTGAAAAGATGTTGTATGATAACGCACAGTTGGTGTCGGTATATTCATCGGCCTACCAACTAACCAAAAACGAGCGCTACAAGGAAGTAGTATACGAAACCCTCGAATTCACAGAGCATGAACTCAGCGACCCATCGGGTGGCTTTTACTCTGCTTTGGATGCCGACAGCGAAGGAGAGGAGGGGAAGTTTTATGTATGGAAGTATGACGAACTGCAAAAGCTGTTGGGCAATGAGTTCGATGATTTTTGCCGCGTGTACAATGTAAGCTATAACGGAAATTTTGAAGGGGCTAATAACTTAGTGCGCAGGCCTGACGCAAAACCCGACAACCGCAAATTGAATGAATGGAAAAGCAAATTGTTGAAGGAACGCAGCAAGCGCATTCGCCCGGGCTTAGATGACAAAATACTGACTGCCTGGAATGCCCTTATGCTGAAAGCTTATGTTGATGCTTACCGCGCTTTTGGTGAAGATAGGTTTCTGCAAAGGGCTTTAAAGAGTGCAGATTTTCTAAATCAGCACCTCATAAGTTCTACAGGGGAAATAAAACGGAGTTACAAGAACAGCAAAACTACCATCAGCGGTTTTTTGGATGATTACACTTTTACTATTGAGGCGTTTATTGCCCTGTATCAGGTAACCTTTAATGAACAATGGCTGGCGCGGGCCAAGGAGTTAACGGATTATACTATTCAGCATTTTTACAACCTTAATACAGGGCTGTTTTATTACACCAACATTAACGATGCCCCGCTCATAGCCCGCAAAACCGAAACTTCGGATAATGTCATTCCTTCTTCCAATTCCTCTATGGCAAAGGTGTTGTTTCAATTGGGGCTTTATTATGGGCAAAGCGATTACACCGCTAAAGCAAAGCGCGCTTTGTTATTGCTAAAGGAAAATACCCTTCAGCATCCGTCTTTTTATGCCAATTGGGCTGTGCTGGCCGATTGGTTCATAACCGAGCCGGCCGAGGTGGTAATTGCCGGAAAGAATGCGGTAGCACTTAGTAAAGAATTCAGCGCTAACTACCTTCCGGGTTGTGTGTTGTCGGGTGCCGAAAATCCTTCGCACCTGCCTTTGCTGGAGGGAAGGGTAAAGGAAAATGAAACATTCATTTACGTGTGCTACAATAAAGCCTGTCAGCTGCCGGTAAAAACAGTAAAGGAAGCAATGAAGCAGTTACAATAGGCTGCAATTGTTGCTATCTGAATAAACAGGTTACAGGTTCATCTTCACCTCAGTTATCTGCGGTTGGGTGCAGTTATACTTGCTTAGGTCATCGCTTTTGTTCTTGCCTTTATTAGCCAGGTCCATATTGCTGAAAGTAATGTTACCGTTGTTGGTAATGCAAACCTTCTGGTCGTCTTTAACAGAGCCATCAGCATTTTTATAAGCTGGATTTACAAAGCCGTCAATTACCACATCAGGCACCTTGTCGCCAAATATTACATTGAACAGTTTGCCAAAGGCTACTTCGTTATCGGGCTTGCCGGTTCCGCGGCTAAACTTGTTATCGCGGATAGTAATGCCCCCGTAGTAAGGGTCGTAAATACTATCCTTAAAAGGTTTGGCAAGTGCCATGTAGCTGATAACGGCTGCACTTAGGGAATTATGACCGCTTATTTCATTATTGAATACATCGCAATAGTTGGTGGCCATAATAATGATTCCTGTACCGGCAGGTATTTCGGCTACGGTAGTTCCTTTTACCCCAAAGTTTTTGGTGTTGTTGTTTACAATGCGGTTGTTGAACACCCGGCAGCGCATCCCGTTTTTCTTAGGCAGGTCGGGCAAGTCAAATACCAATACTCCACCGGTATTGTTTTCCGAAAGATTCTCGTAAACATCGGCATCGGTGGAGTTTTCAATTTCAATTCCGGCTACGTTATCGTGCACATGGTTTCTGCGCACAATAATGTTCTTGCTTTGGCCAACATAAATACCTGCATCGGCCGAGCCGTAAATTTCACAGTCTTCAATGAGTACATTGGTACAACCTACTGGGTAAGTGCCGTAAGAACCGTTCTTGGTATCGTGCAGTAAAGACCAGCCCACTTTCATTCTTCTGAAAGTAACATTGGTAGCATCCTGCACTTTAATGCAATCCCCCTTGGCGTCTAATACACTAAAGTCTTCCATTACAATACCATCGGCAGTAATGCGTAAGCCTTCGGCACCATCTTTCTGGCCTTTGAAACTCAGAATGGTTTTGTCTTTGCCTTTACCTTTAATAGTTACATTTTTTACGCCATCCAAAATAAGCGGACGCGAAAGGGCAAATGTTCCTTCGGGCAGTTCTATTACTTCGCCTTCTTGCGCATTAATAAATTTCTCCTGCAATTGCTTTTCGAAACCCCCATCGGCCTTAGGTGTGTTGGAATTGTTGCACGAAGCCATTATAGCGGCTACAACTAAAGTAAAAGCAAAAAACTTTTTGGTCATAGTGGTTGGTATTTGGTTCGAAGTGGACAAATATAATAACCGGGGTTACAGTTCCGGGTGATAAATACTCTCCGCCTTTTTCATTACAGCCTCTTTTTTAAGGCTTAGCTCGCGCATTTGCTGGCGGCTGAAAAGTTCCATTTGGTCGGTGTAATGTTTGCTGTTTGGGTTAAGCGAGTTACCGCATGGTTGCAGCGCTGAGAGTTGCTCCACGCCATTCTTTCCGAACGAAGCAAACATCGTATAGGTATCGCCATGTTCTGATTTAAAAGCAAACCGGTTTTTAAGTTTCTTAGGATACGAAGGACTAAGTACATCGGGGAAACCGCGCATGGGTAAATCTACGTTGCCGCGGATGTTACGATTGATAGTGCCCCATTCTACTTTCACCGTTCCGAAGTTAGCTTTAAGTGTATCGCACACAGTTCGCAGGGTGGTGGCCCACTCTTCTTCTTTTACATCAAAGCCCAATACAAAGTTGGCATCGTCATAATGGTATTTATCGAAAATGGTTTTAATGCAAAGCCCCAACAAGGTAGGAGCATGTTCACGAATATCTGCTATGCGGTTCCAACTTTTCAGTATTCCAATGGCCTCTTTCAGGTCGGGGTATTTGTTGGCGTCCAATTCAAACAGAGGCCTTACAGATTCAGCAAACGGCCCTTTGGTAGAGAAGCCGACATCAAACTTTATGCGGTGAATGTCAGTGAGGCTAAACTTATCCTGCGCGGTAATCTGTTCTGTAAAGCGGTGCGCACGGTTGTTATCACCGGGGCGTTCATCCATTAGCCTGCGCGAAGTATAGCAGTATCCGTTTTCACTGCACTCTACCGAACTGGCATGAAAAGGAGTGTTGTTAGTGTTAAACACATAGCCGCAGGCGGGATTAATGGTTTTGGGCATACTATCCAGAGGAATCAGTTTTGTCCACAATGTTTGGGAAGTATTACCGGCAACTAATCCGCTCCAGTCAATGGTAGTATCCCGTTCGGGCATCATACCGTGGTGGATGTAAAAAATATTGTCGTCTTTATCGGCATATACAATATTGAACAAGGTTATGGCATGAGTGCGAATAGCATCCCAATACTCGTTGTAGTTTTTAGCCTTATTCATTTTGTATAGCTGCTCACCGGTTTTAATGCTGGTGTTGGCAGGGAAACGGATAGAATAGAAGTTGTCGCTTTCTCCCGATTTTACCGTTAAGCCGTATTTGCTCCAGTAGGTCATTTTCTTAACAGGAAGCACAAATTTCCCCTTCTTGCTCAGGTTTACTTTTAGCCAAACGGGGCGTTTTTCTAACTTCTCCCATTTACTGTCAAACTCATATTCTAATTTGTTTTTGGGGTTCATCTTTAGTTTAAAAACATCTACTTTGTCGAAGGTGTTCCAGGTCATTCCCCAACCAAGATTTTCGTTTACTCCCATAGCCAGCGATGTGCTCCCCTGAAACATACAGCCTTCGATGTTCAGCCCTTCTTCGCTTTGCAGGTGGGCTTCGTAAAAGGAGAATGACCCTTCCATTTGCAGGTGAGGGTTAATGCACAGGTAAGTTTTGCCATCCACTGTTTTAGTGCTGTTGAGTGCAAAGGCATTGGAGCCCACATTGGGCATAGGGTGTTTAGGGAAACTCAACGCCACATTATCATACTTTCCCCCTACGGCATCGCCAATATTGTTTTGCACCCACGATAGTGCTGACATTACAACCACATAAGCAGTAACTATATCTTTTGAGGTAACCGGAAAAGCACTTTTGATTTTCACCTCATCCGGATGAGCCGCAGCATAGGCATTCATACCCTGCACAAACCCATCCAGATATTTTTTGAATTCCGGAGAAAGGTCTGTGTCAAACTTCTTTTCCACCAACTCGCGGGCGGCAATGGCATGTACAAAGAAATCTGCCTTGGCTCCGTTAATGCCATCTTTGCGCCCCATGTATCCTTTAGCAGCATAAATCAGTTCTTGCGCAGTTGGGAAAGCATCTTCGGCATTAGCCCAGGCTAACCCGTAAGCCACCTCGGCATCAGTTTTGCCAAATATGTGCGGAATACCAAAGCTGTCGCGCACAATGGTAACATTGTTGGGGTCAATCTTAGGGAAGGCGGCTGTGTTGCCACCGGCTAGCAGTTTGTTGTTAACGGCAAAGCCGACAAGCACGATGAGTAGCAGGTAAGGTTTCTTCATTACAATAAAAGTTCAGGGGCTTAATAAGCGTTGCGAAAATAAACGAATGGGGTAGGAAAAGATTTTAATACAGTTCACAGTTTTTTTTTGCTTTGCCCACTATAAACAGGGTTCACTATTTTTGAGTTGATGGAGATGAATGAAGAAAAGGAGATTTCGGGATTTTCGAAGCTGAGTAAGCGCGACAAAATTGCGTGGCTGGCCAAGAATTTCCTGTATGCGAATCCGGTAGAGGTAGTAAAAGAGTTTGCCGAGTACTGGCACGATAACGTAGAAGCACAGAAACTACTGGACGGTTTCAGCGAGAACACGCTCACCAATTTTCCGGTTCCCTTTGGCATAGCCCCTAATTTTAAGATTAACGGAAAAATATATGCCGTCCCCATGGTAATTGAGGAAAGCTCTGTGGTGGCGGCAGCTTCTAATGCAGCTAAATTCTGGCTTAGCCGTGGTGGTTTTAGGGCTACGGTGCTTTACACAAAAAAGGTAGGGCAGGTTCATTTCATTTATAAAGGTGACAGGGATAAACTGTTTCGTTTTTTCAACGACCAAAAAGAGGAGCTGAAGAATGGTGTAAAACAGATTACCGCCAACATGGAAAAACGCGGAGGCGGAGTGCTGGATATTGAGTTGATTGATTTTACTGAACAGGAGCCGGACTACTATCAGCTACGCGCCTATTTTGAAACAGTGGACTCCATGGGAGCTAATTTTATTAACTCCTGCCTGGAAGAATTCGGTAAGCAACTGGCGGAGAGAATTGAGAGCAGTGTAATTTTTAATGATAGTGAGAAGGATGTGGAAATTGTTATGTGCATCCTTTCTAATTATACTCCTGAGTGCCTTGTGCGTGCTGAAGTTAGTTGTAAAGTGAGCGAGCTAGGCACATTTTCGAATGGAAGTATCAGTGCAGAGGAGTTTGCCCGAAAGTTTCAGCGGGCAGTAAAGATTGCCCGTATTGACCCTTACCGTGCCACTACACATAACAAGGGAATTATGAATGGAATTGACGCGGTAGTATTAGCTACCGGTAACGACTTCCGGGCCGTAGAGGCTTGCGCACATACTTACGCTAGCCGCGATGGCGTTTACCGCAGCCTTTCGCAATGCGAAATTAAAGACGGCATTTTCCGTTTTTGGCTGGATCTGCCTATTGCCATAGGAACCGTAGGAGGGTTGACCTCGTTGCACCCTTTGGCAAAGCGCTCATTGGAACTGCTGGGTAACCCCAACGCAAAAACGCTAATGGAGATAATTGCCTGCACCGGACTGGCACAAAACTTTGCAGCACTGCGCTCCCTGACTACCGTGGGGATACAGGCAGGACATATGAAAATGCACCTTACTAACATACTTGCCAGTATGCAGGCAAATGATGATGAAGTAAGTAAGGCACAATCCTTTTTTTCCGATAAGGTGGTAAGTGTTGCTGCCGTAAGGGAGTTTTTGGAAAAGTTGCGGAATGCATCGTTCGGCACTAATCTTAATGCCGGATAATTGAAATGAAGCTTCGAATTACTCAGCATAACGAAGGACAGCGCTTTTACGGCCACGGTAAATTGCTTATTACGGGGGAGTATTTTGTATTGGATGGTGCAAGGGCATTGGCAGTTCCCACCAAATTCGGACAGCAACTAAGGGTAAAAGAACTTACCTCCTCTGATAATACTTTGTATTGGGTAGCGCTAAATAGTAAGAAGCAAATCTGGCTCAATCTGGTTTTCGATAAAACCGACTTTACTTGTTTGAATGATAACTCTACCGAAGCGGCCCGTTTATCTGCAATACTTTCCGTAGTACGAAAACTTAATCCGGAGTTTTTAAACTCTGATAAAGACCTGGCAGTAGAAACTTTTCTGGAGTTTCCGAATGAATGGGGGCTGGGCTCCAGCTCAACATTGATTTTTGCCGTATCGCAATGGGCCGGTGTAGATGGCTATGAACTTTTGAAGGCTACTATTGGCGGCTCCGGTTACGATGTTGCCTGTGCCGGCCATGATGCCGCTGTTTTATATCAGTTGAAGAACGGTGTTCCGGAAACATTACAGGTGAATTGGCAACCTGCATTTGCGGATAATATCTACTTCGCTTATCTGGGCAAAAAGCAGCTCTCCAGTGAGGGGATTAAATACTACCGCGAAAGGCTTAACGATAAAACCCACATAGCCGGACAACTTTCGCTTATTACGGAACAGGTGTTGAAATGTGATTCACTTTCCACTTTTGAAACTTTACTGAACGAGCATGAGGAAGTTGTTGGAGCGGCTTTAAAGATGATGAAGGTAAAGGATACCCACTTTCAGGACTACTGGGGAAGTATTAAATCGCTCGGTGCCTGGGGAGGAGATTTTGTATTGCTGACAAATGAACGAAGCCGCAAAGAACTGACGGATTACCTCAATGCCAAGGCAATTCATACCATTTTTCGTTTCGATGAAATGTTGTTTCAGTAACAGGTTATCCTCCCTTCAAATAATTACCTAATGAAACATATCGCTGTTCTTCTTGTTACCTTTTTTCTTTTTTTATCGCAAGCTGCAAGCGCGTTTACGGTTAGTATTCGCGTGAGCGGGGAAAATCTTCAGAATCCTGTTATCCTATTGGCGGTTAAAGATGTAAAGCAACTCCTTGCTTCGGCAACAGCCGATTCTGTTTATATCAATGCCGGTGTACCTACTGATGTAATAGTTGATGTCCCAACGGTAAGTATTGTAAAACTTCATGAGGTAGTATCTGATACATCGGTATATGCCGATAGAAGTTACAAATGGGAGGGAAGTAAAACCGCTGAAGGGTTTGTGTTAAGGCTAACAGCTTTTAATCAATATGGTGTTACCTGCGGCTTGTATGGCTTGTTGCAGGACGCTTTGGGCTTTAGTTTTTACCATCCGAGAGAAATGATGGTGCCGAAGTGGAAGGAGTGGAATTTGGAAGATGGATTTGTGTACCAATCAAACCCTCGTTTCGATGTTACCGGTTTCCACATTCATACGCAGCACCCTTTGGAGTTGACGGAAGCTTTACATGATGTAAATTACCCGAACGGGCAACAGGTAATACGGG
>CAZLXD010000040.1:5534-6242 GCA_964563185.1 uncultured Chitinophaga sp. | reverse complement strand
ACTGGTGTGTGCGCAACCGCCAAAATTATTTTGAGTTTAACCTGCTGGAAGGAATAAAGAGAAAACACTGGCCGGCTTATGCAAAGCAGTTTGTTGACTACGGGCATGAGCGCGGTCTGCTGATGGGGATAGACCTTTCGCTGCACATGATACAGCAAAAGACCTTTCAGCTGTACCGCTTCCCATTCAAATCATTCCGCACTAAAAAGAATCAGATTACAAGAAACGTAGAGATGCTTTGCGAAGCCGCCTGGGATGCCTGGGATGTGGAGTTTTCTACTACTGAGTTTTCAAAGGGGAACAAAAAGAAGAAGCAAAAATTACAACTGTTCTTGTTAGGGGAGTTGAAGAAGAGGAACGTAAAGTTGATGGGCCGCGAGCATGTGGTAAAGGAAGAGAAAATGCTTTCAGGAAAAGTGAAGGAGGACGCTGCTTTTGATTCGGTGCAAACTGCTTTGGACAGGCAGCGAACTATGCTGGTGCATACCGTTATGTTCTATACTCTCACCGATACTTTTGCTCCGGTTTATGGGAACCATAACCTGCTGCACATGCAGCAAATGCTTAAAAAGAATCTTGCTGAGCGCGAAACCTGGTATTACCCCGAATCAGCTTACTGGATTACGTTTGATAATTCCGTTCCTCTTTTTCTTCCGTCATACCTCAGTGCCCGTTTAAGTGATATTCTTTTCTGCGATACCCTGAATG
>CAZLXD010000040.1:0-5524 GCA_964563185.1 uncultured Chitinophaga sp. | reverse complement strand
TGTGAAAGGGCATATCACTTTTTCATCGGGGTGGGAGTGGGGCTATTGGTTGTTCGACTGGAGTATAGCTAACTGGAGTTGGGAAACTGCCTTTAACGGCAGCACTGTGCAGCCTTCTGCCACACAGTATGCCGAGAAAGCCATGGGCAACACCGGTTATGCTGCCTATTTCAGCAAACAAATGCAACTGCACAATGAATGGGTGAAGAATAAAAACCTGATTCAGTATCTCGATGCGCAAACCATTACCGATGAAATGCCCGGCATGTTCAACCTGCCTTTGCATCCGCGCCCCGATTGGACGTATAAATGGCTGCGCAGGAAAGCTTCGTTAAATCAGTTAAATGCTATTCAGGATGATATTCAGCTTTTGTCGGAGTTTTATCTCAGGGCTGATTCGCTGGACAGAACACTTTCGAATATTGATGTAAAAGGCAAACTGGTAAAGGAGTTTAATGACGGCTTTGCCGTAAATAAGCAACGTTCGCTGCACCGCTATAACACACTTAACTACATTATTGAAAAGCGCAAAAGCAAGATAAGCGGCAGCAAATGCACTGTCTGCGATTCGTGGATGCAGAAGGCGCAGTTTGTGCGAAGCGCGGCACAGAAAATAGTGGCGGACCGCGAAGCTTCGTATCGTTATCCGTTGGAGGAAATGGCATTGCGCCATAAATCGCACACAGCCTATGGCTATGGCTATTTGTTTCCGGCACACCGGCTACACTTTTGGGAGCGCGAAGAGCAGCAGGCTGCAAAGAATAAGTGGAGCCCTTTTTACAGGAGCATTTGGAATGTGGCAAAAATTATAGGGCTTATTGATTAAAATTGGCTCAGGTATGAAACAGCGGCCAACCGGTTTACTTAGAGTGATATTTTATACAGGTTGGATTGTCGTTTCCCTGTTGCAGGCATGGGGTACCGAACTGTTTGATGACGAAGCCTACTACTGGAAATATTCTCAACTACCGGCCTGGGGATATTTTGATCATCCTCCTGTAATTGCTTTACTGATAAAAGCCGGATACTCCCTTTTTAAAAGTGAATTGGGGGTTCGGTTGCTGTCGGCTTTGTTGGGGGCATGCACTGTTTACGGTTTAGAAAGGTTGGTTCAGCCCAAAGATTTACGGCTATTCTATACTATCATTTTATCGGTAGCGGTATTGCATTTCACCGGTTTTCTGGCAATTCCCGATGCTCCCTTGCTTTTTATGGCAGTAGTGTTTTTGCTTTGCTACCGGCAGTTTTCGCGGCAGGCTACATGGTTAAACTCTCTTTTGCTTGCTGCTGTTATTGCAGGGTTACTGCTCAGTAAGTATCACGGCATATTACTGGTGGGTTTTGTAGTGTTGTCGAATCTGAAACTTTTGGGCAGCCGTTTTTTCTGGTTGGTGGCTGTTCTTTCTCTGCTCTTTCTTGTGCCGCACTTCTATTGGCAATACGCCAATGATTACCCATCGCTTCAGTATCATTTGGCAGGTAGAAGTATAGATTCTTATAAAGTGTTCAACACGGCCTTCTATTTAGCTATGCAGCCTTTGGTTTTCGGGCCGTTTATGGGGTTTGTGTTTATGTGGGCTGTTGTTAAGCAACCGGCTAAAGATAAATGGGAGGCAACGTTAAAGTGGACCTGGTGGGGAGTGTATCTGTTTTTCTTTCTCATGTCGTTTAAAGGAAGCGTAGAAGCACACTGGACGCTTATAGCACTACCCGCATCTGTTTACTTTGGTTATTACTTTCTGGAAGGGCACGAGGCTGCCAAACGATGGATATACAAACTGCTACCGCTCACCTTATGTATTGTTATTCTTATAAGAGTTGTTCTGGTATGGGATATTCTGCCATACAATGCCGTAACCGGACAGGTGCGCAACGATTATCATTATTGGAAGGAATGGGCAGCTGAAATAAAGGCAAAGGCCGGTAATCGTCCGGTATTGTTTATGAACTCGTACAAAAAGGCGGCTAAGTATGAATTCTATTCAGGCTCATTAGGGGTTTCTGGTAATAATGTAATGGGGCGAAAGAACCAGTATGATGTGTGGAATTATGAGGATTCCCTTCGGGGTAAAGAAGTAATGCTTATTCCTAATTATCCGGTACAGGGGTTAGATTCCATGATAACCGTGAAGGGAATACTGCAATACAAATACATCCCTAACTTTCAAAGTTATTCGGGTATTTCACTCATTCCTGCATTCGTTCCGGAGCGGTGCAGTGCCAATGATACTTTATCAGTTTTAGTTACGGTGCAAATGCCAAAGGGCAAGCTGTTAGACGTAGAGGCCAACCCCGATTACCCTTCCTTTATTTCGTATCAGTTTTTTAAAGGGCGTGAGCTGATTCAACAGGAGGTTACCAATATTCCGCTAACGAATGCACTCATAGCTGCCGGAAAGCCCATAGCACTAAAAGTAGCAGCGCCCGGGCAGGCGGGAAAATATGGTTTGTATTTTTCCTTAAACACCGGCTGGCTTCCCCCCACCTACAACAGCACCCGCTACAACATAGCGGTAAAGGACTGAGCACAGCGTCTGCGCTTCCCTATTCCTGAATTTTAAATAGTTTCGACCGCGAGTTCTAAAGCGTATAATTATGAAAGAGATAAAGAAAGTTACCTGGCGCAGCCCCAGCAATATTGCCTTGGTAAAGTATTGGGGAAAGAAGAGCGGGGTGCAGATTCCTGCTAACCCTTCTATCAGTTTTACTTTAGATAAGTGCTACTCGGAAACAAGTGTGGCATTGGTGGAAAAAGAAGGGAAGCCGCAGGATGTGGAGCTGCGTTTTTATTTTGACGGCAAGGCCAACATGGCCTTTCAGCTTAAAATGCTCAAGTTTTTCGAAAGCATAAAAAAGGATTTTCCGTTTATGCAGCAGTATGGCCTGCTTATACATTCCACTAACTCATTCCCGCATTCGTCCGGTATAGCTTCATCGGCTTCGGCTATGAGTGCGCTGGCCATGGCCCTGTGCGATTTAAGGCAACAGCTCAGCGGCAAGAAGTTGAGTGAAGAAAAGTTTCTGCAAAAGGCTTCTTACTATGCGCGCTTAGGTTCGGGCAGTGCCGCCCGTTCGGTGTATCCGCTTATTTCAGAGTGGGGAAAAACAAAAACGGTTCGCGGTTCGGCCGATGAGTATGCTATTCCGTTTGCAAAGCATCTGCACAAAACTTTTCAAACCTATCAGAATACTATTCTTATAGCCAGCAGTTCCGAGAAGAAAGTATCCAGCCGCGTGGGGCATTCATTGATGAAAACCAATCCGTTTGCTAAAACCCGCTACGCGCAGGCCGAAACCAATCTGAAAGAAGTTATTGATGCGCTGAAGAAAGGCGACCTGGAAAAATTCGGTGCCATAGTAGAAGAGGAGGCCATGACCCTTCATGCCTTAATGATGTGTTCCACCCCTTCGTTTGTGCTCATGGCTCCTTCCACCCTTAGTATGATTGAAAGAATACGCAGGTTCCGCGAGGAAAGTAAACTGCCCGTTTACTTTACGTTGGATGCCGGGCCCAATATCCATTTGCTGTATCCGAAAAGCACTGCTAAAAAAGTAGGCGCTTTTATAAGCGAGGAACTGGTGCCGCTGTGCGAAAACGGAAGGCTGATATTGGACAACGTAGGTAAAGGGCCTAAAAAGATTAAAGGATAACCGTTTCTGCTGCATGGCAGAAATAACCCTACAACCGCAGTGGCTCAGAAACTAAAGCACAAGTTATTTCATTCTAAAATTCTGTTGTTTGGTGAGCATATCATCAACAAAGGGGCTATGGGTTTGGCGGCTCCGTTGCATAAGTATGACGGGGTGTTTCGCTTTGGCAGCTTAAAAGAGAAAACGGTTGCCGCTTCCAATAAATCATTAGAGGCCTTGGCTAATTACATAGTGCATACCGAGGCGCTTTCGGGTTTATATGATACCAATGCTTTTCTGGAAGATATTGAAAAGGGCCTCTGGTTCGATTCTAATATTCCGCAGGGGTATGGCTTGGGAAGTTCGGGAGCGCTGGTGGCTGCGGTGTATTACCAGTACCGCAAAAACCGCAAGAAGAACTATGTGGTAAGCGAAGTAAAGCGCGAACTAGCAGAACTGGAAAGTTTTTACCACGGCAAAAGCTCGGGCTTAGATGCCATAGTGTGTTACTTAGATAAAGCGGTGTTGGTAAACAACGGGGAAGTAACCGAAACCTTTGATTTGAAGAAAGGCGACAATGCGGTGTTGAAACTGTTTTTGATTAACACGCACATAGAACGTAAAACATCTCCGTACGTAAACCTGTTTTTAGAGAAGTGCAGGGACAAAAAGTTTATGCAAACCGTGCAGGAAAGTTTGGTGCCTTCCACTAACATAGCCATTGAAAGTTTTCTGCAACATAAGTATGCCGACCTTTGGAAATCGGTGCAGATTATATCGCAACTGCAATTGGATTTAATGCCCGAGTTTATACCAAGCCAGTTCAAACAACTTTGGATAAACGGCCTCAAGAACCGGCAATACAGTTTAAAGGTTTGCGGGGCAGGCGGAGGCGGTTTTATAATAGGCCTGGCAAAAGCCGATGCCGATTTACATAAACTGCTGGGTGCGGTGGAGGTGGTGGAGTTGATGGAGTTTTAGGGGCCGTTCTCCGGCAGGGGAACCCGGGCGTGCCAGTTACACTAAGTTTATTGTTTAGTTGTTTAACTGTTTGGTTGTTTCACCAACCGCCATGTTAAATACAACCACCTCCGCCCTTCGGGCACCTCCGCCAGCGGAGGACCAGCCAAGCGCTCTAGGCATGTGCTTAAAAACAAGCGGCTGCATATCCCCCGCTGGCGGGGGTAGGGGGTGGTGAGATACAGAGGCTACGAAAGGCAGTTTGTATTAGTTGTTTACCTGTTTGGCTGTTGGTGCGGCACTATTAGCGCCCCGCGGTTGCGTGTCCACACCAACCGCCATGTTGGCTTTAATGGTGTGGGTGTTAACCCTTAGCCGTATTAGGCCCGCCTGAACGGAACAGGCAGGCATGCCATAAGGCAGGGGTAGCCAAATAATTTTCGAAGAAAATCGGATAGTTCAACGTTTCGGGGCGGGTTGCGATGGCGGGGTGTTTTAGCACTAAACTTCATTCCCTGCCCGACTGCGTCATTCAGGCGGGGGAGAACTGAACTTCCACCTTGCACAAACCGGAGGTTCACGAGTTCCATTTAGAATCAATTAGAGCACGAGTAAATGTGTCTGCGAAGCACGGAACCCCCGCTATCGCAAACCCCTTGGTATGCACAGGGCTGCTATATTATTTTAGTTACGATTTACTTATAGCAAACAACAACTCCAAAACCTGGAGCATTCAGTTTTTTGAGTTCAGTTTTTTGAAACCCGACTTTTTTTGTGAAAGTGTCTATTTCATTTTTTGAATACGTTTTACCTCCCGCCTGATGCAGTAGATTTAACGCCATGTATGAGGTGGTAGCTTTTGACATTTGTGAATTTCCACCAATTCCTTTTATCTGGTCGAGTATTACATACATGCCACCGCTATTGAGAGAAT
>CAZLXD010000039.1:6562-19948 GCA_964563185.1 uncultured Chitinophaga sp. | reverse complement strand
GCTGGGCTTCGGCATTGAGATTTTTGCCATTCTTAAACGCCCCAAAAGCTAATGACCACTGCCCAGGCGGTTATTCTAGCCATTGTTGAAGGCCTTACAGAATTTCTCCCGGTTTCCTCTACCGGCCATATGATTATTACAGAAGCTTTTCTGAAAATGGAGAAAAGTAGTTTTACAAACGTGTTTATCATCAACGTTCAGTTTGGCGCTATCTTTTCGGTAGTAGTGCTTTATTGGCGAAGGTTCTTACAATCCATTGACTTTTATTTTAAGCTATTGGCTGCCTTTATTCCTGCTGCTGTACTTGGCTTTCTGTTAGATGATTACATTGACTCGTTACTTTCAAGTGTAACGGTTGTTGCGGTATCGCTTATTGCAGGCGGTGTTGTTATCATAATTGCCGATAAAGTCTTTCATCAACAAATGCAGCTTTCCAACAACGATGAAGATGAAGAACTGGTAACGGAAATCGATGAATTCGGGGTAGACCGAAAGAAACTTGTCCTAAGGAGATTTGAAGTTTCGTGGTTACAGGCGTTTATTATTGGTTGTTACCAGTGTGTTGCTATGATTCCCGGAGTATCGCGCTCTGCGGCAACTATCATTGGTGGCCTCACTCAAAAAATGAGTATGAAACGCGCTGCCGAATTTTCATTCTTTTTGGCGGTTCCTACCATTTTTGCTGCATCTGCTTATAAGCTTTTAAAGAGTGTTGATTTTGTAAGAGGAACAGATATAAACCTGTTACTTATTGGCAACGTTATCTCGTTTGTGGTAGGTATAATTGCTATCAAGTTTTTTATTGGCCTTATTACCCGCTATGGCCTCAGGTTTTTTGGCTATTACCGTATCCTTCTTGGACTTTTCCTTCTCGGTTTAATGGCAATGGGCTACAAACTCGAAATTTAACTTCATGAATTTTGAACAGGGAGAAGTGCTGCTGGTGAATAAGCCACTTCAATGGACTTCATTTGATGTGGTGAACAAACTGCGGTATACCATTACCAAAAAACTCGGGAAGAGAATAAAAGTAGGGCACGCAGGCACACTTGATCCGTTAGCAACCGGTTTACTGATAATATGTACCGGCAAAATGACCAAACGGATTGATGAGTTTACCGGAATGGACAAGGAATATACAGGCACTATTCTGTTAGGCGCTACCACCCCTACTTACGACTCAGAAACTCAGCCCGATGCCACTTTCCCCACCGGGCATATTACAACGGAACTGCTTCAACAGGCTGCACTTAAGTTTACCGGCAATCTGGAACAAATGCCTCCGCTTTACTCCGCCATCAAGGTAGAGGGTAAAACAGCATACGCTATGGCGCGGAAAGGAAAGGAAGTGGAATTAAAAAAGCGTCCGGTTACTATTCACCGGTTTGAGTTAACAAGAATTGAACTGCCTGAAGTTGACTTTTGTGTAGTATGTAGTAAAGGAACTTACATACGCTCGTTGGCCTTTGACTTTGGAAGAGAGTTAAACAGCGGGGCTTACCTTAAAGCGCTTTGCCGCACGGCTATTGGAAGTTTTAATCTGGCCGATGCCAACTCGCTTACGGATACCGTTCAGCTAATTGAATCGTCAAATACATAATTTAGCCCCATGCGTGTGTTTCGCGATTTAGCAACTCTGCCATCTTTCAAAAACTCGGTAGTTACCATTGGAACTTTTGATGGTGTACACAAGGGGCATCAAAAACTGATTGAACGGATAAACTCCATAGCACAGAGTATCAGCGGGGAGAGCATCATTGTTACTTTTCATCCACACCCGCGCATAGTTATTAACCCACAGGACAAAACACTCCGGCTGTTAAATACGATTGAAGAGAAGATTGTTCTGCTTGAAAATTACGGAATAGACAATTTGGTGATTGTTCCTTTCAGCCGGGATTTTTCAGAGCAGGATGCCGAACACTATGTGCGTAATTTTTTGGTAAAAAACTTTCAACCTAAACACATTGTAATTGGCTATGACCATAAGTTTGGCAAAAATAGGGCTGGAGATTTTACATTGCTGGGAAAAATGAAACAGCAATTTGGGTATGAACTGCAAGAGATAAGCAAAGAAACGCTGGCAGATATTGATATCAGTTCTACTAAAATAAGAGCAGCACTAAACAGTGGTGATATTACCTTGGCTAATGAGTTATCGGGACACCCCTACCTAATTTCAGGGACAGTTGTCAAAGGATTACAAAATGGACGAAAACTCGGCTACCCTACCGCTAACATTCATTGTGCCGATGAATACAAGTTAGTTCCGAAGAGAGGTATTCATGCTGTAAAGGTTCACTATGCCAATGAAACTTACAATGGCATGTTAAGCATTGGTTATAACCCAACATTTGATGGCAAGGAACAGACTATTGAGGTAAATATTCTTGACTTTGACAAAGAGATTTACGGAGAATCGCTAACGCTGGAATTTGTAAAATTCCTGCGTGACGAAAAGAAGTTTGATTCAGTTGACTCTTTGATTGAAGCTATCCGTCAGGACGAAAAGGATACCCGAAAGCTATTCTCCCTTTAACGCTTCCAACTCACGAAACTTCTTTACGGTATAGTAACGCGGCTTCCCTCCTATTATACACTCAACAAGCGCTTCCCCTTTGTATTCAATAGGCAAACTTTTTCCGGTGAAGTCTGTAGTATGTTCATTACTAATACGGTTATAAGTTAGTAGAACAGAGTCGCCCTTCTCTATCTCCCCTTTCGGTTCCTGCACATAATGTTCAAGTTTAAAGGGAACATTCTCAGAACCGAGCCATACATTACTAAAGTCTATTTTCTCATCAGTTTTCACAATGAGTTTAATAGTATAGTTCGTGCCAGTACGTCCCCCGGGAGCACCCGAAACCCAATTACGCTTAGTGGCATCAGCTACCACCACAGGGCTACATTTCTCTTCTGTAAAGGAAAGGCCGTACACAACCAAAAAAAGAAGAAGCAGAGTGCCACGCATCTATTTCATTATTTTAAAAATCATCTCACGCATTAACTCCCCTTCTTCCGTACCTCCACTATTAATTCCTTTAGAGCGCAGGTCATACTCCTCCAAAGTATTAAATACATGTTCAATTCTCTTAACCGGAAAACTCTGTGCTGCTTGCCTGTATTCGTTTACAAAGAACGGACTAACCTTTATTATGGGAGCAATATCCTTATCGGGCAGGTTGCGGTTAAAATGAAACTGGTAAACCTTTGTAAAGTAGCTATGCAATGTACCAATCACAAGCACCAATGGACCATTCTTAGGATTACCAATAAAATAATTGACGATTTGATAGGCTTTTGCGCGATTCATAGCCCCCACTGCATTGCTAAGTTCAAATACATTAAATTCTTTGCTTATGCCTACTAACCGTTCAATATCCTCCTGACTAATAGTAGAGCCGGGAGCTTTGTTCAACACGAGTTTTTCCAACTCATTGGCCACCTTCGATAGCTCATTGCCGGCATACTCTACAATCAATTCAGCAGCAGCCTCTTCAATTTTATATTTGCGCTCGGCAAGCCATGCTTTAATCCAAGGGGCCACTTTGTTTTCATACAGCGGCTTCGATTCGAAATAGACGGCCTTTTTCACCTCCTTACCAAAAGCTTTTCGTCCATCAGGCAAGCCATGTTTCCAGGCAAACACCAACACGGTAGAATTTACCGGATTCTTCAAATAAGCTAAATACTGCTTCTCTTCTTCCTCCTTTAAACTCAGAGCCTGAGCTTCCTTAATAATTACGAGTTGCTTCTCCGCCATCATAGGAAGGCGGTCACAAGTTTCAACAATTTGTCGGGCTGTAACATCCTTACCATAAGCCACCGTTTGATTGAAGGCCTTCTCCATATCGTTTAGGAGATTTCCTTCGATATAGTCAGTCAACTTATCAATAAAGTAATCCTCCTCGCCACAGAAAAAGTAAACGGGAGCAAACTTGCGCGCTTTTAAATCCTTAAGAATACTGTCGTAACTCAGTTTTTCCATTTGCGGGTGAAAGATAAAATTTACTTAACGGAGTTTGAGGTTGTACTACACTACTCTGTATCCTCCGAATCAAAACGTTCAACCTCTAAAATACCATCCAGTGCTGTAAGTCTGCCCACAAGGTCTTCCAGTTCTTCGGTATCATGCACATATACCATTATCCTTCCTTCGAACACTCCATCCGCTCCTTCAAAGGAAATAGAACGCATGTTCAGGTTCATTTGTCCGGTAATAATGTTCGTTATCTTATTTACCAATCCCACATCATCTAAACCCGTAAGCTTAATTCCAGTCAGGAATGCTATTTCCCGTTGTTTCGTCCATTTGGTTTTAATAATCCTGTAGGCATACTTACTCATTAGTTGCACCGCATTGGGGCAATTGGTGCGGTGTATTTTTATTCCATCGCTGATAGTCAAAAAACCAAAAACATCATCCCCTGGAATAGGATTGCAGCAGGGTGCAAACTTGTAATCAATCTTATCGGAACTTTCGCCCATAATAAGCAACTCGGCATTTTTCTGAAGTGTCTTCTTTACTGCTTCGTCAATAGATTCGCCCGATTCTAACTTCTGCAGGTTGGCTGGCTTAGGCAGTTTTATTTTGCCGGCTATTACTTCTAGATTGGCAATAGCACTGAGATCAATCTTTTTTGAGGCAATACCAAAAAATAAATCAAGCGATGAAACAGTTTTGAAGTAATTCATCAGCAGCATAATGTTTGCCTCGCTGTTTTCAATTTTAAGCTGTTTTAGTTTTTTCTCCAAGGCCTCCCTTCCATCATTGGCTATTCTCTTCTTTTCATCTTTCAGAGTTTGCTTGATAACAGAACGTGCCTTGGCCGTTACCACATAACTCAGCCAGTCTTCGTTAGGAGTTTGTTTGTTGCTTGTCAGTATTTCAATCTGGTCGCCATTCTTAAGTACATGGCTTAATGGAACAAGTTTGTTATTAACTTTTGCTCCTATGCATTTTTTCCCTACATCAGAGTGAATTTCAAAGGCAAAGTCAAGCGCTGTTCCGCCTTTGCGCATCCGCTTAAGATCTCCTTTTGGAGTAAATATGAAAATCTCATCGCTGAAAAGTTCGTGCTTAAAATCATTAACAACATCTAAGGCAGTATTGTCAGGGTTACTGAGTACTCCATGTATTTTTTCCAGCCATTCATCCAGTGCGGTATCGCTGTTCCCTTCCTTATACTTCCAGTGTGCGGCAAATCCCTTCTCTGCCACTTCATGCATACGCTCAGTTCGTATTTGTATCTCCACCCACTTGCCATGCGAACTCATCACCGTAGTATGCAATGCCTCATAGCCATTGGTTTTAGGATTACTCAACCAATCGCGCAACCGGTCGGGGTTAGGCTTGTAAATGTCAGTAATGGCAGAGTAAACGCCCCAGCAATCACTCTTTTCTTTTTCCGGAGGGGATTTTAGAATGATTCGAATAGCAAACAGGTCGTAAATCTCCTCGAAAGGAACACCCTTGTTTTTGATTTTGTTGTAAATAGAATAGATTGACTTGGGGCGGCCGTAAATGTCAAAATTGAATCCCCTCTTCTCTAATTCTTCCTTGAGTGGCTTAATGAAGTCATGAATAAAGCGGGTACGTTCGCGCTTGGTTTCGCTCAGTCTTCGCGCAATATCTCTATAGAGGTCAGGCTCTGTATGCTTAAGTGACAAATCCTCCATCTCCGTCTTGATGGCATATAATCCCATACGATGAGCAAGTGGGGCGTACAGATACATGGTTTCACTGGCAATCTTCAACTGCTTTTCGCGCTTTAGCGAATCAAGCGTGCGCATGTTGTGCAGGCGGTCAGCCAACTTTATAAGGATAACACGGATATCATCGTTAAGCGTAAGAAGCAGTTTGCGAAAATTCTCAGCCTGAATAGAAGAGTTAAGATCGAAAATACCCGATATCTTAGTGAGACCATCCACTATCTTGGCTACTTCCTTATTGAAAGTTCTTTCAATTTCCTCAAGCGTAACCTCCGTGTCTTCCACTACATCGTGTAACAGGGCACAAACAATCGAAGTAGCATCTAGTCCCATTTCTTCGGCTACTACACGCGCTACTGCTATCGGATGTAAAACATAAGGCTCTCCACTTTTCCTCCGCATGTTTTTATGGCTTTCGGCAGCTAACTCAAAAGCGGAGCGGATAAGTTTCTTCTCCTGTGTGGAAACATTTTTACGGAGGGCACGCAATAGGCCACGGTATTCCTTTAAAATAACCTTGCGTTCGTTTTCTATGTCGATGATGGGTGAATTCTGCATTTGGTCTAAACTAACTCAAATAAGGTTTTTATCAAAATAACAATCAAAACTTGCGGCTAAACGCCCACTTTACTCTGATTGCTTCCTATTTATGCTTTTACTTTGGCATTCAGTCTTTTACGTGTTATAAAAACAAAGTTCTTTAATCTTATAGCCTGTAATGTTAACATACAACAATAGCTTACGTTTTGGTTCTGAGGCAGCTTTTTAGAAAATTTTCATGTCGCTTTTATTGCCATTTAAGCATTACTATGGCTGCCAAAACCCCAGTACGCTTAACCCAATACTATCTTAAAGGGAAAAGTAGGTAGAGATGATACGTGCTTGGACTGGAAAATCGTGGAATGAACATTTCTATTTTCTATCTCCCTTACGCTCCATAAATCTGCGATAGGCCGCCAATCTATCCGTATTAATCCAGTCAACACCAGCATCGGCTATAGCCTTCCAAACGGAAGGTTGATCGGGTATGGCCCAAAAGCGTATTTGCTTGTTGTAGGAATGTATAAGGCTGACTAAAGAATCGAGTCTAGCTTTCTGCACGGCAGGCATTTCTCCTTTACCTCTCCAACTAAAGAAACTCCTCCACGAACTGCTAAAGCGGGTTGCCACACTGCGCACTTCGGCACTGACAATACTGTCTATACCTCCATCTACTGTGGTTAGACTTAGCTTTTCCTGCCTTAAAGAAAAAACCGGGCTGCTGCCCGAAATAAGAATATTGACCGCCCGCTGCTGCACTACCGAATCGCCTTTGTAAATAGTGAACATGTCTTTGTAGTCGTTAAGTATCTCCTTCAGTTTTTCGTAAGTGGCAATTCCATCGGTTTTAAAGTCAAGCATAAAAACAACGGGCTTTTTTTGAGCAGCATACACCCAACCGTTGTTCTTTTCAATTACTTTTTCTACGGGTTCAAAGTAGAGTTCCTCAATAGTGGGTTTATTGTTTAAACCAAAACCTACATGCGATACCACCAGTTTATTGTTGTGCAGAAAAACATCTATTTCAATACTGGTGAAACCATTCTCTATAGCTTCGAACAAGGGGCGTTTATGCAAATAATCGTTATGCGCATGGCCGTGAGTTAAAGGAGTAACCTGAGCGCAACAATAAACTACTAACAACCAAGCACAAAAAGTTAACGAATGCCGCATGGCATAAACATATATAAGATTAGCTGCATAGTAACATTAAGAGAAAAAATACACGTGAAAGAAATACCGATTCGGGAGATTACAAAAAATGCTTAACAGCAAATTATTGTAAATCGTGGAGTTTCAACTAATGTAGCATTTTGAGCATGGAACTTTTACTGCAACTCCTTAAAAGTTTTCCTTCCCGCTACAAAATACTGCCATACCACGCTAACAGGCTCAAGTAAGCCTGCTTTGCGGTGAGCTATAGCCGCACGCTTTTTAGTTAATGAAGGAATAGCTTGTATAAAAACTAACCACGCCTTAACAATAACTACAAAAGTTTTGCAGTTGCCGTTGCTAAAAACAGATTGCACAGCAGCTACCCCATCTAATACTAAACGGGCCGGCAGCCTCCAACATAGTTCTACCACCACCATGTTCTTGAACAGCATAAACAGATTGTTTCTGAAATTGAGATACGCCTTGCGCGGGTTATTGTAACTCAAACTTCCACCGCCCACATGGTATACTACCGATTGCGGAACGCTCAGCACTCTGTATCCGAGGTTCTTTAACCTCCAGCACAAGTCAATCTCTTCCTGGTGCGCAAAAAAATCCTCGTCTAAACCACCTGCCTGCCAATAAGCATCTTTTCGAACAAACAGGCATGCACCCGATGCCCAGAAAACATCCGTTACATTATCGTATTGCCCTTCATCCTTTTCCATGGTATCAAATAACCTTCCCCGGCAGTAAGCATAGCCTAGCGTATCAACATATCCGCCACAGGCTCCTGCATATTCGAAATAAGCCCGCTTATTAAAATCGCGTAGTTTAGGTTGTGCTGCAGCTATAGAGGGGTCCTTCTCCATTTCATCTATCACCAACTCCACCCAGCGCTCTGTTACTTCCACATCCTGGTTCAGTAGCACATAATACTCCGCATCCACCATTTTCAAAGCATCGTTATAGCCGCCTGCATATCCTCCGTTTCTGGCATTCTGTATTACCCTTACCTGCGGGTCACTTCTGTTTACAAAAGCTACCGAACCATCGGTAGAGCAGTTATCGGCCACAATAATTTCGCAAAGTTGTGGAGAAGTATGCTGCACTACAGAAGGCAAAAAATCGCGAAGAAATTTCTTCCCGTTCCAACCAAGAATAACAACAGCAACTTTTTTAGGCAAGTTCATTTATAACAGTGTAACAGTTTACCTACACGCACAAGAGTAATCAGATTGTATGTATTTGCACAAAAAACAAAGCCCGTTTTACCAAACGGGCTTTGCAGAGGAATAACATTACGGTTACTTAATGCGACTGAAGTAGGTAACAAACTTCATCACCTCTCCTAAATTACTCACCTTTATTTTGCCCATCATGAACATCATTTGCGGGTTTCCGCGCCCGTGTTCCAGATCTTCGTAATCGCTTGCTTTTGCTTTTATTTCACACGTAGGCTCATCAACCAGGCCGTCCAATACAGTTACGGTTTTATCCTTAAGTGTAACTGTAAAATTACCCCCGGTGTTGCCTTCTAACTTAAAGTGAAAGCGATGCAAAGCAGTGTCATCAACTTTGTCTGCCTTAAGCCGCTGCGGTAATGAGTAAATAATGTCTCTAGCTGTTTCGGGTGCTGCCATCTTTCCGTTTTGTTTTATTGAAGAATTATTATCTGCTTTTGCCGGGGTTGAAGTAGCCGCATTAGCTACATCACCTGCTGCTTTCATATTTTTATATGCCGATTCATAGTTAACTCCATCTACTACCATTTTGGCAATTATCTCTTTCATTATTTCGGTAGTGCCGCCTACAATGGTTCCTACTCTGGCATCGCGGTAGCAACGCTCAATCGGATACTCGCTCATCCAACCGTAGCCGCCAAACATCTGTAAACACTCATCTGCCACCGTTTTCCCTAACTCGGTTGCCTTCAATTTTGCCATAGAACATTCCTTAACACAGAAAATACCGCGTGCAAAAAGGTCGCAACAGTAGTATACAAAGCGCTTGGTAATTTCCACTTCTGTAGCTAACTCCACCATTTTATGGCGCAGCACCTGAAACTTGGAAATAGGTTTGCCGAAAGCGCTACGCTCGTGCATATACTTCAGAGTCATGTCAATAACAAACTCCGCACCGGCTACTGCCATTATACCTGCCACTAAACGCTCTAGCTGAAAACTCTCCATAATGTAAAAGAACCCCTGCCCCTCCTGCCCTACCAGGTTAGCAATAGGAACCTTAACATTATCAAAAAACAACTCCGCTGTGTCGGAGGACTTCCATCCCATCTTTTTCAACTTGTTGGTGGTAAACCCAGGAGTTCCCTGGTCTACCACAATCAGGCTAATGCCGGCCATTCCGGCATCTACATCGGTTTTGCATGCCACCGTTACAAAATTACCGTAGTAACCGTTGGTGATAAAGGTTTTGTTACCGTTGATAATGTAATGGTCTCCCTCCCTGCGGGCGGTAGTACGCATAGAAGCAACATCGCTTCCTGCACCGGGTTCGCTGATGGCGATACTTCCCACCAACTCTCCCTTAACAGACTTTGGCAAATACCGCGACTTTAGTTCTTCGCTACCGGCATGCAGCATGTGATTGGTAGCCATAAACTGGTGAACGCTGACAGCTGCGGCAAAGCCACCCAACTTTGACTTGGCTATTTCTTCCAGCCAAACTACGGTGTACCAAAAGTCGTTATCGGTACCTCCATACTGCTCAGGAAAGTTAATCCCCAGCAAACCCTGCTCCCCCATTTTACGGAAAACCTCGCGTGGTATTACTTCTTCTGCTTCCCACTTTTCGCAATTGGGAATTACTTCTTTTTGTATGAACTCTCGCGCTGATTGCCTGAAAAGTTCGTGCTCCTGACTGAAATATTGACTCATTAGTTTTGTATCAGTATATGCTGGATGCTCATCACTCAATGGTAACATCAATACCGCGTTCGGAAATAGCCTCTTTCATTGGCTTTAGTAGCTTAAAATGACCATGCTTGACGGCATACTTACCCTTAGTATGAATAATCATAGCACACTGTTCCGCCTGCTCCTGGCTGTGCTTACATACATTAACCAAGGTCTCAATTACCCAGTCAAAAGTATTGTAGTCATCGTTGTGTACTATCAATTTACGGTCTATTTCAATCAATTCCTGTACATCTACATAACCCACAGGGGAGGTTTGAGAAAGAGTCTTCATAAATGAAGTTTAGTGCTTATAAAGATAGTGTGGAAGCGTAAAAAATCAAGCAACAACTCAAATTCTTTATCCACCAACCTCAATAATAATACTTCTGGTAAAATTCGTCCCTGCTTCGATTGCTAAAACTCCTTCTTTATGGGCAAATTCACCCTGCTGACCGGCCGTATCCGCACAGCCTAACCATGGTTCTATACATACGTAAGGGGCATTGGTTTTAGCCCAAAGGCCCAGATAACTAAAACCGGGAAACCTTAAGGTTAAGGAATGATTATGCTTATCAGTTTTTATGGAGACGGCTCTGGAGTTTAGCTCTTTAAAAATATAGGCATCATCCTTAAACATTTCTGATTGCAAAGGGAGTTTACGGTTACTATCCAACACACGCAGCCGCCTGCCGTCAAAGAAACCAATAGAGTTAATAAAATGCCGTTCAGCATTTTCTTCCAGTTCAAACTCTAAATAGTAGTCTTCATAGCTATCGTCTGCCAGCATAGGCACAGCAAAGGCAGGGTGCCCCCCCTAGCGAAAATAATAACCGGTTATTGCCGGTGTTTACTACCTCATAGCTACAAACCAACGTGGAGTTTCTTAAGTGATAACTTATCAAAAACTCGAAATCAAAAGGATAAACAGCCTTTGTTTCGGCAGAAGAACTTAGTACAAAAACTATTTTGGAAGTTCCATGTTCAAGTAAGCGAAAGTCTGACTTACGGGCAAAACCGTGTTTCTCCATTTTGTAAATCTTCCCGTCTACAGTTATCTCATCTTCTAAGCAACGCCCAACAACAGGAAACAACACCGGGGCATGCCATCCCCAAAAGCGCTCATCAGCCTGCCACAAATGTTCGATGCCGGTCCGCTTATCTAAAATGGAGGTTAATTCAGCGCCAAACTCGCGGGCCTTTACTTTCAAAGATTCGTTTTCAATTATGTGCATAGTATTCTAATTAGAACAAGGTTAAAAAACCGTTAGCATGATGTAAATGAGCAATTTCATTTTTTAACCTAAAGGGGATACATTTGCTAACATTGTTGACAAATAAACTGTTATGAACAAGTTTCTCCCTCTTTTTCTACTCGCATTATTGATTTCCAATCTGTCATTCAGTCAACTTTCGAAAACCGAAAAACAAAAACTTAAGAATGAGTTAAAAAGCTACATGAGTGATCTGGAAGGCTATAAAGCTAAAAAGGATGACATTCAGATTACACTTGATTCAAATGAATCGCAAATAAAGAGCCTGAAGGATGAGTTGGCATACACTATCATCAATCAAAGCGAAATGGCGAACAAGGTAGCTGCCTATGAAAACGAAGTAAAAAAACTACTCGCTGAGAATGAAGAGTTAAAAAACTGGAATCAATCTGCAGCCACGGAGGCAGAAACATCCACAGTAGTTGGCAACACGGGCGCGAACGAAAAAGGAACAGTTTTTAAAGTGCAAATTGGAAATTACAAGGTGTTTAATGCCACTAAACACTTTGAAAAACCCCGCTACATCAGCTATGAAGCAGACGGAGAAACTAACCGGTATGTAATTGGGTCTTTCGCTGACAGAAAAGCAGCATTCGGATTTCTTGAAGACATAAAGAAGATGGGGATTGCCGATGCGTTTGTTGCGAAGTATATTAACGGCAAGCGCGTAGAAGGCTGGGGAAAATAACTATTAGAATATTTCCGTAAGGTAATGAGAAGCGTTGAGGATTTGACCCAGCGCTTTTTTTATGTGTGCATGGGAGTAAGATACTCCCGCCAAATGTGCGGTTATATGCGGTGGAATAAGGGATGAATTAGTTTCTGTAACAACACCATCCTCCACTGTAATTACTATCCTCTCGCGTTGAATAGTAGTTAACGGGCTACGCCCATATACCCATGCATATGAAGCATATTTCTCCGCAGCCAAACATTTCACATCTTGCCATTCCCTTTCAGTAAGTTGCCTGGTTTGGCTCACGCTATAAGCATCAAGAATCAACCGCTTCAATTCTGCTACAGAAGTTATAGAGGAGGAAAAGTTAACAATGTTTGCTACTGAACTCTTTACCGAAGCCACGGCCTTTGTTTGTACGGGAAATGGGTTCTCTATTAAACTATGGCGAAGTGCCTCCAGATTGGCATTGTATAAAAGTGTCCCGTGGCTGATAATGTTTCTCCGGTTGGTAAATTGTGCCCCGCCTGATAACTTTTTACCATTACAGATAATATTGTTTCGGGCATCCATTTTAGCCTCTACACCAACGGTATTAAGCGCCTCTACCAAACGGGAGTTGAAGTAATGGTAGTTATTCACCTTGCTATTATTGAACGATGAAATGAATGCAAAATTCAAGTTCCCTTCATCGTGGTAAACTGTTCCTCCGCCCGAAACCCGTCTTGCCAACTTCAATTTTTCCTTACGCAAGCAATCGAAGTTCACCTCGCGGTAAATGCTCTGGTTTTTACCAAGAACTATACATGGTTCATTGACATAAAGAAGCAAATACTCCTCCTTGCTGCAATCCGCATTTCGCACTAAATATTCCTCTAATGCAAGGTTAAAATAAGGATTGGTAACACCCCCGTTATCTATAGCTATCACACATCAACAATAAGGAAGTTTCCATTATTCTAACCGCTAACTAATTTCTTATAAGTAGTAACAGGGGTATATCAAAATTTCATTAGCCAAATACCTCTGTCTACGACTCTCCTATTCTTATTTTTAAACCATTACTAAAACCATGGCATGAGAATACGTTTACGCCTGCTTATCCTCGCATTTA
>CAZLXD010000039.1:0-6552 GCA_964563185.1 uncultured Chitinophaga sp. | reverse complement strand
ATACACTTTAGTATGTTTTACGCCAGCCCGCTTAACCTTAACCCAGCACTTACAGGAGTTTATGATGGAACATATCGGGTGGCGGGTATTTACCGCAACCAGTGGAGAAGCATTTCCACCGCTTTTAATACTTACTCCGGCTCTTTTGACATTAAGTTGCTACAAACAAAACTAAAGAACGATGTATTTGCCGTAGGCGGAATGTTTACAGGCGACAAGAGCGGTGATGGCAAACTAACTATGAATAGTGGAATGGTATCTGCCGCATTTCATAAAGGTTTGGATAAAAACCACCGTCATTTTTTAGGGCTTGGAATACAATTGGGCTACACCCAAAAAAGTTTAAAGTATCAACAACTGGCATTCCCTTCGCAATTCAGCAATGGCGATTTTGATTTATCGATAGCCAATGGCGAGAATATATCAAAGCCCAACATTGGTTATTTTGATATGCAAGCAGGTATACTACACCAAAGCACCATCAAAGATATTGTAGGCATCACTACCGGCTTTACGGTTTATCACTTAACCGTTCCTTCTGAATCTTTCTACGGCACCAAATCAACTAAACTGGCTATGCGCTACACAGTGCAGCACGGTTATAGGATTAAAGCGGCCAAAAATTTTTACATCACTCCTAACTTCATCTTTCAATACCAAAATAAAGCACAGGAGATAAACTTCGGAACTGCCTTTGAATACCACATGAATGCCGGTAAATCGCCTTTAGTGGCAAGCATTGGCGGATGGTATAGGGTGAAAGATGCCGCCATTGTAACTGCGGGAATTGAATACTACCGTGTAAAAGCTTTGTTCGCCTACGACATCAATGCTTCTACCTTAAAGCCTGCTACCAACGGGCGGGGTGGTTTTGAAATAGCACTTATATATACCGGCTTCTTAAAGAACAAAGCCATCAGTTACCCCATACTGGTTCCGTGCCCAATGATGTAGTTTAATTTATGAATGAGCGAACTTGAAAAATTGAAGATGAAAAGAGATTTACAGTTTACAATTTGCCGTTACCCTTTAGCGATTCTCTGTCTGCTAGTAATAGGTGGAATATTGCAGGCAAGTCCCGATGAAAAGTTTAACAAGAAAAAATATTTGAAGGCTGCGGATGGCGCCTTTAAGGAAGGGAGTATTTTCTCGGCAACCGATTTATATCTGAAAATCATTGAGAATGACCCAAACGAAAAATCGGTGTTATTCAACTTAGCGCAATCTTACTTTATAGCCCGCGATTACGAAAATGCCGCCACTTGTTTTACTAAGGCTTACGAAGCTGATTCTGTAAACAACATCTCATCGCTTTACTACGCAGCACTTACTACCAAAATGACAGGTAAGTACCCGGAGGCCTTTAAAATGTTTGAGCGTTTTCGTAAGCTTTACAAAGATGCCGATGGTGCTAAAATGAAAAAGTGGGCACGAACTGAAATGGACGGATGTAACTTTGCCCAGCGCGAAGCGCAACCCGACCCCTTTGTAAAACTGAACCACTTAGGCAAAGAGATTAACTCCAACTATGGCGATATGGCGCCTGCATTGGATGGCGATTCCCTCTTTTTCGCTTCCATACATTCCGATACGGTAATTACCATAGCTGCTGACCGCAGCAACGAGAAAAAAGAAGATGTGCTGATGAAACTTTACTACAGCCAAATTAGCGGAGAAACTTATGCTAAAGCAGTACAGTTTACCAGGCTAAGCCAAGAAGGCAAACATATCTCCAATCCAAGTTTTACCGATGATGGAACAAGAATGTATTACACCATTTGCGATGGTTTACTAAACCCCAAGTGCGACATTTATGTAAGCGAGCGTAAAGAGGGCGAATGGCAAAACGGAACAAAACTGAATGAGCAGGTAAATGCGCCCGGCTTTACCAATACTCAACCGTGGTATGCTAAAACACCAAACGGAACCGAAGTACTCTACTTTGTTTCAAACCGCGAAGGAGGACGTGGCGGCAACGATATTTGGTACAGCGTTATCAAGAAGGGGGAATACCTGACTGCCCGCAACTGCGGAAACAAGGTAAACACTGACCGTGAAGAGGTAACTCCCTTCTACGATGCTAAAACGGCAACACTCTATTTTAGTTCGAATGGTTGGATTAGCATGGGTGGAACTGATATTTACAAAATACAAGGCGATGCCTCGGGTAAGTTTTCGGCTAATGCAGAGAATATAGGTGCTCCGTTTAACTCCAGTTGCGATGACAACTATTTCCGTTTCGGGAAAACAAGCGAGGATGGCTATTTGGTTTCTAATCGCCCGGGCATTTTTTCGGTGCGCGGTAAAACCTGTTGCTTCGATATTTTCAGCTACAAATACGACCGTAGAATTTTTGTTGCGGTAAAAGGCCGCGTGTTTGACGATGAAACCAAGCAAGCTATTACAGGTGCTGCCGTAAATCTTTCGTTGCGTAGCTCAAACCTTACCGAAGGCGATGTGGTGATAAACTCCGACACCTCGAAAGGTGAAATACCTTACTTCTTTAACCTTAAAACAGAAAAGCTTTACAAGGTAACAGCCTTAAAGGAAGGTTACTTTACCGGTTCGCAAAGCTTCAGTACACAAGGCATTACTAAAAGCGATACACTGGTGGTAGATGTTTACCTGAAGAAATTAGAGAAGAACAAAGCGTATCGTTTGAACAACATTTACTACGACTTTGACAAATGGGACTTGCGCCCAGAGTCGAAAGCTACGCTGGATACCCTTTATAACATTCTTATAGAAAACCCGCTTATTATTATTGAGTTGAGTTCACATACCGATACACGGGGTAGCGATGCCTACAACTTGAACCTGTCGCAAAAGCGGGCTGAGAGTTGCGTAAACTATTTGATTAGCGAGCGCAAAATTCCCGCTGAACGAATTGTGGCGAAAGGTTATGGCGAAACAAAAACTTTGGATGACTGTTCAAAATACAGTGATTGCCCCAACGACCAGAGTGGCGATTGTGATTGCCATCAACTGAACAGGAGAACAGAGTTTAAAGTAACAGGCGAATTAGATGGAAAACTTATTTACGAGGACTAATAAAACAAGCACGTGAAGAAACTACTTACACTTATCGGCACTGCTTTTCTTCTTACAAGTGTTTCGGCTCAGCAACAAATTTTGTTGCTAACGGAAACCTTTGAGAACAATACCAACGTTATTAACACAACAACGGGTGGCGTAGGAACCAATAGCGGCACTAACCAATGGATAGTAAACAATACCTACACCGGCCAGCCTACTTACCCTAACACGCCTCCACAGGATAGTATTGTAAGCGGAACTATTAACGGAGCACCTAACTCAACCTACCTCCACATTTACGATGCTACAGGTTCCGTTAACAACGCTAACTGGAACCCTGCCAATGCGTCCGACCGATTTGCATTCATTAATCGTTCGTTCTGTACACTGGGAATGACCAACGTTATCTTTACTTTCTTTTGGATATGCGAAGGAAACAGCAGTGCTTATGGCGAAGTGTATTACCGCAACAATGGCGGCCCTTGGATTAAAACAGGGCAAACTCTTTACAACAACCAATCGAAATGGAAGTATGAGGTTATACAGGATCCGGCCTTTAACAATGCAGAAAACCTGGAAGTTGGTTTCAGATGGGTGAACCCGGCAGCGGGTGGTGCAGCCAATGTTTCGTTTGGTATTGATGACATAATTGCGGTAGGCACTTACGATTCTCAGAACAATCCGGTACAACTGGACATTACGCTTATTTCTCCGCTTACAGTTTGCCAGGATCAGTTTTTGACCATTGGTTATGAATTGAGTGCACCACTGTGCGATGGAACCTACCGCATACAAATGAGTGATGCCAACGGCAATTTTGCTAACCCCTTTGACGGTGGCGTTTTCAATGTTTCGGCTCCCGACACTACCGGCTTTATCGGCTTTCAGGTGCCCAATAATGTGGTGGGAAATTGCTTCCGTATTCGTATAAACCGTATTAGCCCTGAGCCATTAATTATTGGTGACACCAGCATTTGCTTCAGCATTATTGATTGTCCTGAATCCATTATAACCAACAACGCACCGGTAATGACCGATGTTGACACAGCTTGTATATTAAGTGTGATTGACGTTAAGTTCAATTCGTTTGGGGTATTCAACATAGGAAATATTTACCGGGCTGAACTTTCCGACAGCAACGGAAGTTTTGCTAATCCCTTCTTGTTAGGTACTCTACCAAGCAACGAAGCTTTCCCTGCTATGCCCGGCAACGTATCAGGCCTCATTCCTCAAAGTGTTCCTCCGGGTTGTGGTTATTACATACGTATTCGTTCAACCAGCCCGGCTGTGGTAGGAACCGTTATTGGGCCTTTTTGCTTAACACAGTGCGATGAACTGACCAACAACCATACCGACATCCACTTTTGTATTGCCTCCGGCCCTTACCCTTCTTGTTCAACTATTGTAATTCAGCCTAATTACTGGAATAATGTAGCCAGCTATGATACCTGTAACAAATGGACGGTGGAACTGCGAAGCATGATGACCTTCGGGCTAGTGAATTCAGGCGGATTAGGTGTTTATAAAGACAGCATTGGCGGTAACTTTGTGTTATGTGTTCCTTCCACAGCCGATTCGCTACCGGTAGCGCCCGGCACTTACTACATGCGTATTGTAAGTAATTGTTCAAACTTGGCATGGAACCAAACCGGCAGCGTTATTCGCATTACCATTGGCGCGCCACAGGTAAATGCTCCGCAAATTATTACGGTTGATACGGTTTATTGCAACCTTGGTTTAGTAGAACTTTACGTGAACCCGTTCTTACATCCGCCATCTGATTACGAGTGGGCTTCCAGCGGGTTAAACAACGGCAATGCATTCATCTGGCCTTACAATCCGCTTTTGGTGGATTTTACCGGTGCGCCTTTGAACGATTACATCTTCTATGTTCGTGAGATTAATTTTGGTTGTTACGGGCCTTATTCTTCTTCTAAAAAAATTACCATTATAGGTATACCTAATGTTTCTATATCGGGGCCAACCCAGGTTTGTTTAGGTGATACAGTAACTTATAACGTAGGTTATTTAAAAGAAACTTACTACAACTGGGATGCCCCTCCGGGTGTTTCCATTTTGGATGAAGCCAATAGTCAAACTACAGTGATATTCGACTCTATAGGCACCTTTACACTAACCAATTTTACGCTGAACGATTGCGGAGGGGATAGTGGTTCTTACACCGTTAAGGTAGTTTCGCCTTATGTGGTAAATGCCGGTGCCGACCAAACCGCTTGCGAAGAGGCTGAAATAAGTTTAACAGTGCAAAGCAACGATATTGATAAAGTGTTTACTACACAGGATACTGCTACTCAAGGCCGGCAGGGCGCTATGTTTAACATCATTGCGCACGAGGATGTAACTATTGATTCCTTCGCGGTTAAGTTCCTGCCTACTAACCAAATGGTAAATACAGAAATTTATGGGAAAGCAGGCAGTTATAAATCGTTTGAGCAAAGTCAGTTTAGCTGGAACCAGCTTGGAGGCTACTTTGGCATTACTCCGGCCGGTGCAGGACAAATGACCGTTATCCCTTACCATGTTAACCAATCTTTAGCCCCGGGCGACACATTTGGATTTTATATTACTACACAAAATACTCCGACAGTAAACATGGCTTACAGCCCCGGCACAGGCATACAAACAGGAACAGTTTACAAAACGGATGGCGTAATTGATTTTGTGCAGGGAACAGCTAATAACTATCCATTCGGTTCTTTTATTGGGCCGCGGGTTCTTAACTGTAGAATTTATTACAGCACCCGCGCAGGACTACATTACCTGTGGAACACGGGCGATACCACAGCCACTATTTTGGTAAATCCAACACAAACTACTACTTACTCAGTAATTGTGTACGATACCAGCGGATGCCAAAACCGCGATTCCGTACTGATTACTATTAACCCGGCTCCATTGGTTAATGCCGGACCTGATACAGTTGTGTGTAAAGGGTTGGATTACCTGTTTCCATCAACAACTAGCGGAGCGAGTATACAATGGGAACCACAAGTAGGGTTGAGCAGTTACAGTGTTGCTTCTCCTACATTCAACTATCAGGACTCGGTAGAATATATAATGACAGCTACCGATACCACCGGCTGTAGCCATACCGATACCGTTTTATTACGTGTAAGAGGCCCGCTACTGAATGCAGGCAACGACACTACAGTTTGCCCCGATGTAACTTTTGTAATTGAAGCAACCGCTACAGAAGGCAACATTAACTGGAGCCCTGCCACAGGCTTAAGCAGCACCACAATAGTAGCACCTACCTTTAGCTTCAATGAATCGGTGGAGTATTTAGTTTCGCTTACCGATACAGCCGGTTGCATTGCTTACGATACCCTGCGCATAACGGTTGATGTGTGCGAAAGTTACATACAGGTACCGCAGGCATTTAGCCCGAATGGTGATGGTATAAATGACCACTTTACTTTGTTTGAAAAGAACATTGGTCAATACGAAATACGCATATACAACCGATGGGGCGAAGAAATATACAAATCAAACAAG
>CAZLXD010000038.1:17645-19983 GCA_964563185.1 uncultured Chitinophaga sp. | reverse complement strand
ACAACGTTATAGCCTATATGACGGAAAACGCAGCCGATTTCCCCAATCCGGATGTGCCCTTGCTGGAACTGAAGGATGTAAACGATGCCTTAAAACTGAAAACCCAGCAGGCATTAAGTGGCGATAAGGTAAAAATTGCCGAGCGGAATGCCACTGAGGAGGTTTGGGAGGACAAATACCGCAAGCAGGCGGAGTATGTGCAGCGTATTGCTAACGGTAATAAGGTGCTTATTGCCAAAAGTGGTTTCCATACCACCGATACCGAGGTAAGCCCGGTGGGCATACCTGAGCAGGCACAGGTTGATGCCTGGGCCAACAAAGGGCGCGGCAGCGGCATACATGCCGAAATAGAGCCGCTAAACGGTTGCCGGGGTTTTGTGTTTATTATCAGCTCGGTACCACCCTCTAAAAACCTGGTGGTAAAGGGGCAAAAGCTAATAAACAAAGGAGGCGAAGGCGAAATGTATGCGGTGTTTACCACCAAGCGCATGGTAGATTTTGACGAACTGAACAGCGGGCAGCTGTACTACATAACCGCCTTTGGCTTTAACGCCAGCGGGGTAGGCGAAATGGCCAATGCTGTAGATGTAATTGCTCCGTAGTGTTTTTAGCGATACCATCTCTTAAAGAGATGGTATCGCTTTTATTTTTCGAAAAGCTAAAGGCTAACCGCTAATAGCTAAACATAAACCCCGGCAGCCGAAAAGGGGATTTAGAGTAGGCAAGAAAAAATAAATCTTAAGTGATGCGAGTATTTATAATGACATTTTCTGCACTGCTGCTATTAGGTGCATGTGGCCCTAGTGCTCAACAAAAAGCTGCCGAAGAAAAGGCAAAAATGGATTCTGTAGCAGCAGCAACCAAAGCCCGAGAGGATAAGAGGCATGAATTGGAAATTGAAATCAGTAACCTGACAAATGATTATGATTCGCTTAAGGAAAGAATTAAGATAAGAATGGCTGATTTACAAGGTGAGAAAACAAGGTTGGAATCAATCGAAAGTTTTCATCTGCTACGGACATCAGCAGAGAAAGCTGAGCAGGTGAAAAATCAATCACTAGTGATATTGAACTTAGAGGATGAGATAAATACTTTACGGCAACAAATGAATACTACCGAAAGTAAACTTTTACAAGTCAAAGAAGAGTTGAAAATTTTTTAATAACCACAATTCCTGTGGTTGATGAGCAGGTAAGAAAAAATATAGTGATGGAAGCATTAATAATAATAGCTGTAGTAATACTTGGTATAATTGTTTTAGTAACTCTTTTAGAAGGCGGTATAGTTATTTCCAATGAATGGAAAGCAGCAGTAAATAGTGGCACAAGCTCCGAATTTGTAAAGAATTGCTGGGAAAAAATAGGTGAAAATGGCGGACACGTAGTGACTGGTGTATTGATGATGGTCTTAGCCGTTATTGCTTATTTATTTTTGGAGATTCGTTTACTGTTTAAACCTAAAAATAGTGCGAGCTATTACAAAGTTAACCAAGAAACCACCAACACAAACCAAACCACTACACAAGTCACCCAAATAAGCGATATATCCAAAACCAAACAAACCATGCAAAAGAAAAATAGAATTACAGGCATATTACTCATAGTTTTTGGGGTGTGTTTACCATTCATCCTTCCACGTATAGTGTATTCTATAGAAAATTACAGTTTAATTGACCTCTACGAAGGATTTGCTAGAGGCTCCCTTGAAATTGTATTTGCCATTTCTTTAGCCGCAATCGGTGTAAAAAAACTATATACCAACACTTGGCTTCAGGAAAACCACGGAAACCCAACTAGCGTGCAACAAAACGTTTCCTATACAAAAACCAATAAACACCTTAGTGATGAAAGCATTCAACAGCTTGAGAAAATCGCTACTCTAAAGGAACGGGGAATTCTAACACAAGAGGAATTTGATTTAGAAAAAAGGAAGATACTTGATTGATGCCTGTTGCTGTTCTACATATTCTTGTCAAACGGTAGCCACAGCTACAGGGCAGTAACCGAATCGGGCAGTGTGCTAACCGGAACTTTCTACTTAACTTCCGGTGAATGTAAAGCCATACCACTTTCTTACTAAAATAAATCGAAACAAAAATGGAAAATCAAACTAAACCATGCCAATTCTGCGCAGAACCCATAGCACGTGAAGCTCTACTGTGCCTGCATTGCAAACGCGAACAAATTGATGATAGGAAGTTGTCTGAGCACACTAAAGTTGTTCGAGAAAATATGGATCGTGTACCCAAGCTTATAGTTGGATTGGTTGGATTCTTTTTAATAGTATCAGCATTTCAGCAAAAATGGTACTACGGTGTAATTGCTTTGCTAGTAGCGTG
>CAZLXD010000038.1:6413-17635 GCA_964563185.1 uncultured Chitinophaga sp. | reverse complement strand
AAAAGAAGAAGCCTTCAACAGGATTGTCCGGCTTATTGTTATAGGGGTAGTTGTATTTCTGATTGCCGGTTACTTTATGTCAAAAAACAGATAGACACAACTGACCCCAACTCGCCCCCAACTCGCGCCAGCCTCCCGCTCGCGCCAACTACCAAGCAAAAACAAAAAAGCCCTTGATGCCTGGGCCAACCGAGGGCGCGGCAGCGGCATACATGCCGAAATGGAGCCGCTAAACGGCTGCAAGGGTTTTGTATTTATTATAAGCACCACCCCACCCAATAACACACTGGTGGTAAAGGGGCAAAAGATAATAAGCAAAGGAGGCGGAGGCGAGTTTTATGCGCTGTTTACCACCAAGCGCAAGGTGGAGTTTGACGAACTGAACAGCGGGCAGCTTTACTACATAACCGCTTTTGGTTTTAACGCCAACGGAGTAGGCGAAATGGCCAATGCGGTGGAGGTAATTGCTCCGTAAGTAACCAAACAAAAAATCGGGGCGGCTTTGCCGCCCCGATTTTAAACATAAACCCCGGCAGCCGAAAAGGGGATTTAGAGTAGGCGAGAAAAAAGAAGACTTATGGCATTATGTAAGTGCAAATATTGTGGGCAATCCACTGCAAGAAGAGGACATCCTCCTTATTTAGATTATAAAATACCCTTGGGTTACCCAAATACTTCTTCTATATGCGGGATGGTAGGTTGTGAGAATCCAGGAGTAATCTGGCTAAAACAAGATGAGTTAAATGCCTACAATAACAATGATGTGCGGATATTTTCGTACCAAAGTGGCACCTCCAAAGTAAAAGTCCAATAAATCAACTAACCAAAAATGAAAAAGACAATAACAACCTTGGCTGTATTGATATATAGTATTAGTTATGCTCAAATACCAACAAACGGGTTAAGAACCTGGCTTCCATTTAGTGGCAATTCTGCCGATGCAAGTGGGAATAATAATAGTGCCGTGAACTACGGAGCAACACTTACATCAGACCGCGATAATATTCCTGCAAGTGCATATTATTTTGATGGAAGCGATTCAATGACTATTGAAAACTTTATTGGTTTACCTACGGGAGCGTCACCGTTTACTGTTTCTGTGTGGTTTAATACGGTTAATTGGGACTACAGAGGGACAATGTATGGATGGGGAAAAGGCTCAAGTGCCGGAGGGGAGAGCAATGTATTGCGCACAGGTGAAGAAGCAGGCGGTAGTTTAGTTCATTACTTTTGGCTTAATGACTTAACAGTAGGTACAACCGATTTATCTGGGAATTGGCACAATGCTATAGTTACTTACAATGGAAACAGTCGAACATTGTATTTAGATGGTGTTTCTATTGGAACAGATTTGGCGGGTGCGGCAGGCGTGGCAAATACTACTGTAACTATAGGTAGTGGTGCCGTGGTGCCGGGTGCGCCCGGCTCTGATAATTTTGTTGGTAAATTAGATGATATAGGTATATGGAACAGAGCATTAACATCGCAGGAAGTTTCGCAGGTGTACGGAGGAGGTTCTGGTAATCCATGCATTTACACTGACACTGTGGAAGTTTACGATACTACCCATGTCACCGTGTATGATACCACCCACGTAACAGTATTTGACACTATCTACTTAACATCCTCTACAGTTGATACCCTTATTATTGATGTAGCCACAGGCGTAGCCCCATCGAATAACACCAATACTTTAAAAGTTTACCCTAACCCCGCCAAAGACCATTTGGTAATAAACAACGGCAACTTAACAGCTATGGCAGGTTATAGCATTAAAATAACCAATGCTTTAGGGCAGGTAGTGTTTAACCAGCCGGTCAACCAACAGCAGTTTTATATAGACCTAAGCACTTGGGGCGGCAGTGGCACTTACTTTTTGTATGTAATAGATGGGCAACAAAACGTAAAAGAAACAAAAGAGATAGTGCTACAGTAACCATCAACTGGCTCGCGTCCCGCTGGTGCCAATAACCCAAACCACAAAAACAACCGAAGCCATCCCTTAAAGGGATGGCTTCGGTGTATATAGCGGGGTGTTTTCCTAAAAGCTAATGGCTCGAAGCTGATTCTCTACTTCATCAGCGCCCGGTTAATGTCGCGTATCAGTTGCGGGCCCCGGTAAATAAAGCCGGTGTAGAGTTGTATAAGGTCGGCACCGGCAGCCAGTTTATCCTGTGCGTCCCTTACATTCATTATTCCGCCCACGCCAATTACGGTTATGCTGCTGTTGGTTTTTATGTAGCGGATAACTTCGGTAGCTCGGGTAGTGAGCGGCAGGCCGCTTAAGCCTCCGGCACCTATGTACTCAATCTCTTCTTTGGAGTAACTCAGCCCCTCGCGCGAAATGGTGGTGTTGGTGGCAATCAAGCCCTGTATTTTGGTTTGCTGCACCACGCTGATGACATCGTCAATTTGCTCGTTAGTTAAATCGGGCGCAATCTTGGCCGCTGACGGTCGCCAGACCGGTAGCTATGCGCTAACCGCGTTTGTTGGTAAAAGTAGTTAGGAGAGGGAAAAATTCTGAAGGCAGAGACACAAGACGCATTTAGTTTGTTAAAACAAATAATTTAGATTTGCCTAAAATTGATAAGATTGCCCTCACATAAATCATTAGAAGAAGTTCATGGCAGTATAGATACCACCCTGGCTAACGGCAAGTGGAAAAGATTTTTACTGTTTGCCGGACCGGCATTTTTAGTGGCTGTAGGTTACATGGACCCCGGCAACTGGGCCACCGACATTGCAGGCGGAAGCAAGTATGGCTACTCGCTTTTATGGGTGTTGCTCATGAGCAACCTGATTGCTTTACTATTGCAAAGCCTTAGTGCGCGCTTAGGCATAGTGCGCGGGCGCGATTTGGCACAGGCATCGCGCGAAACATATCCTAAGGCGGTTAATTATTCGTTGTGGTTTTTGGCGGAGGTAGCCATAGCCGCCTGCGATTTGGCCGAAGTGTTGGGTATGGCCATTGGCTTAAACCTGTTGTTTGGCATTCCGTTGTTGTGGGGTGTATCTATTGCCGTACTCGATACCTTTTTGATATTGTATTTGCAAAGCCGCGGCATGCGTTACATGGAAGCCTTCATTCTTTCGCTGGTAGCGCTTATCGGATTATCGTTTTTTATAGAGCTTACTTTTGCAAAACCACATTTGGGCGAACTGGCCACCGGCTTTATTCCTTCCTTACAGGATTCGGGGGCGCTGTACATTGCCATTGGTATAATTGGTGCCACGGTAATGCCGCACAACCTTTACCTGCATTCATCGCTGGTGCAAACCCGCAGAAACAAAAAAGATGATGAAGGCATACGCACCGCCATCCGCTACAATTTTTTCGATTCGCTTATTGCCCTCAACATGGCATTTTTCGTTAATGCCTCCATACTTATTCTTGCCGCTACGGTGTTCTTTAAACAGGGCTATCATGATATTGTGGAGATACAGGATGCTCACCGCATGCTGGAACCATTGTTAGGCGAAAAGTTAGCCCCCATATTATTTGCCGTGGCACTTATTGCTGCGGGGCAAAGCTCTACCATTACCGGTACACTGGCGGGGCAAATAGTTATGGAAGGTTATCTGGATTTGCGTATTGCCCCCTGGCTGCGCAGGCTTATTACCAGGCTTATTGCGGTCATTCCCGCTTTTATAGTTATATGGTTTATGGGCGAAGAGAAGGTAGGTGATATGCTTATCTTTTCGCAGGTAATACTCAGCCTTCAGTTAGGCTTTGCCATTATTCCGCTTATACACTTTGTAAGCGATAAAGAAAAGATGGGAATTTTCGCCATCAGCAATTTTGTAAAACTGCTGGCATGGGTTTCGGCAGCCATTATTGTGGGGCTTAACATTAAACTGGTTATTGAAACTTTAAGCGGCTGGCATGCACAGTTAGCGGGTTACGAATGGGTGTTTAACTTTGTAGTAATGCCGGTAGTTACAGGCGCTGCCCTTCTTTTGGTTCTGGTGTTGTATTATGCTTTCCGAGGGTTGGGCAAAGTACGTGAAGCCAATGTGCCGCATGGCAAAGCCATGAGTATTCCTAAGATTGAGCGGAAGCAGTACAACCGTATTGCTATTTGTGTGGACTTTACCGATTTCGATACAAAGGCACTTACCGAAGGAGTATCGCATGGCGACAAGGGAACCGAATATCACCTCATTCATATTGTGGAAACAGCCGGTGCCCGCTCCTATGGGGAAGAGATAAGCGACCATGAAACCAATGAGGATATAGCACAGTTGAAAGTATATGCCGACCATCTCCGCGCACAGGGCTACTCAGTTACCGAAAAGATAGGCTACGGAAACCCCAAGAAGGAGATACCGCGCATTACTGCCGAAGTGAATGCCGAATTGCTGGTGATTGCCCGCCACGGCCACACCGGTTTTATGGATATTATTCTGGGGGAAACCATTGCTACCGTTCGCCACCGGGTAAAGTGTTCGGTGCTGGTGGTGTAAACAATCGAAACACTTCCCTCATTTTTTTCAACTTTGCGCCCCTGTGAAATCCATCTTTCAAATAGGCGATAAAAAACAATTCACGCGTGTAGTGCGCGCTGAGGATACCGCTGCTTTCGAAAGCGGGGAAGTGCACCCGGTGTATGCCACCTTTGCCCTTACCCGTGATGCCGAATGGAGCAGCCGCCTGTTTGTGTTGGAAATGAAAGAAACACAGGAAGAAGGGATTGGCACCTTTGTAAATGTACGCCATGTTTCACCGGCTTTTACCGGGCAGCAAGTATTGTTTGAAGCAGTGGTAGATGAACTGAAAGGAAACGAGGTAAACTGTACCTTTACGGCTAAGGTGGGCGAACGCTTAGTAGCCGAAGGAAGAACAGGGCAAAAGATATTTCCGAAAGAAAAGATTGACAAGTTGTTTGATACATTAAAGAATGATTGAACCGGGAAAGATAAATGTGAGAAATAAGCGGGCGGGTTTCGACTTTGAATTGGTTCAGAGTTTCGAGGCGGGCATTATGCTTACCGGCAGCGAAATAAAATCTATCCGCGATGGCGGAGGAAGCATAAACGAAGCATTCTGCCTAATGCGCGATGGCGAGTTGTACATCAAGAACATGAACATACCGGAGTATTCGCACGGCTCTTACGCTAACCACGAACCTACCCGCCTGCGCAAGTTGCTGCTGAAGAAGCGAGAACTGGAGCGTATTGACAGTAAGATTCGCGAGAAAGGCTTTTCTATTATCCCGGTGCGGGTGTTTATAGGCGAACGAGGCTTTGCTAAAGTGGAAGTGGCGCTGGCTCGCGGTAAAAAGAAATTCGATAAGCGCGACAGCCTGAAACAAAAAGAAACCAAGCGCGAAATGGACCGGGTGATGAAGAAATACCGATAGTTATAAAACAGAAAAGCCGCTCATGAGCGGCTTTTCTGTTTTTGCTTTGTTATGGTTTTAGAAACTCATGATACGGAACTCCGCTACACGGTTCATAGTATAAACCTCATCGGGGTAAACCATCGGGCTATCGCAGTTGCAGCCGGCTAATTGCTTGCTCTTTCCGTAGTTTTTAACGGTAATGCGCTTAGCGTAATCGCTTTTATCGGCAAAGTATTGCTTAATGGCTTCGGCACGCTTGGCAGCAATTTCTTCTGTTTCGTTACAATCGGCACGTACGGCAATTTCAATAGACAGGGTAGGTGAGTTGCGCAAGGCAATTAAGGTATTGGCTAAAGCCATTTTATCGTTGGCATTCAGTTCAACACGGTTGCGGTCGAAAACCAGGTTTTGAAGAGAAACCAAACTGTTGCTCTTCACTTTCTCCAAACTAATTTCACGAAAACTGGGCTTAATAATTTCAAGCCCTGAAACGAAATAAGAAACGGTAATGTATTTAGTGCCGGTTTCAGTGGTCTTCTTACTAATATCAATGCGGTATTTGTTTTCCGGCTTAAGCAGCAGTGCCACATAACCTGAATCGTTCGAAACGCCAATAACCGAACGTCCTTCGGTCATATCAATCGCTCTTACATAAGCATCGGCTAAAGCCAGATGCGTTTTCTGGTCCACTACTTTAATAGAATAAGGAACTGTTTCGGCTAAGGCTTGTAGCGAAAGAAAGAGGATAATAACGGGTAAAAACTTTTTCATACTGGAGTGATGATTAGTGTTAAAATACTTTGCCTTTTAGCATCGGAACGAAGGCGAATCCTTCAAACTCTTCGTGGGAGTATTGGTCTTCACCTTGTTTGGTTATACGAAGCATTATGCAATTAGTTTCACTTCCGAAAGGAAGGACCATTTGCCCTCCTGTTTTAAGCTGACGAAGTAGTTTTTTGGGTAATTCGGGTACCGCAGCAGTAATTACCACCTTATCAAAAGGGGCAAACATGGGCAGGCCTTCAAAGCCATCGCCAAAAAAGCAGCGCACGTTGCTGTAGCCCAGGCCTTCTAAAAACGGGCGGGTTCGTTCGTATAGTTTGCGGTGGCGCTCAATAGTATAAACCCGGGCACCTAAAACATCGAGCACGGCTGCCTGATAGCCGCTGCCGGTACCTATTTCCAGTATCTTTTCGCGGGGTTGTACCTGTAGCAGTTCCGATTGGCGGGCTACGGTGTAGGGTTGCGAAATAGTTTGCTCTTCCCCTATTTGAAAAGCGGTATCCTTATAAGCATAGGTTTCGAAAAAAATACTGTCGTTACCGAAGAAAAGGTGGCGGGGAACACTTTCAAGAGCGGCTAAAACGGCTTTATCGGTTATGGGTTGGCGGGGTTCCCATTTATTCCTGTCGCGGTTAAAATAACGGGGGGTAGAAGCTAACTCCCGCACTAATTCTTTCCGCAAGCCTTTATGGCGGTAGCTGTCATTTTGCTGCATGGCAATCATCGCCCGTAAAAGAATGGAATAGAATTTTGTTAAAACCATTGGTTTTTAAACAAATACGCAATGCCCCGTCACATTATAGGACACTACCGCATAACCTTGTTTTTTTAGATTTACGCCCCGCAAAAGGCGGATTACAAACTTTAAAACAGGATTATGAGCAGCATAAAATTCGGAACAGACGGCTGGCGCGGTATTATAGCCAAAGATTTTACGGTAGATAATGTAAAGCGCGTGGCCAAAGCCACTGCCGATTGGACGCTGGCTAAAGACCCGAACGCTTCTATAGTAATAGGTTACGATTGCCGCTTTGGAGGTTCTTTGTTTGCTTATGCGGCTATTAATGTATTCTGCCGGCAGGGCATAAAAGTGTTTTACGATAAGCACTTTGTTTCTACGCCCATGATTTCGTTAGCAGCCCGCAACTTGGGCTGCGAGGTGGGAGTTATTCTTACTGCAAGCCATAATCCGCCTTCTTACAACGGCTATAAATTAAAGACTAAGCATGGTGGCCCGCTTATTCAAAAGTATATTACCGAAATAGAGAACCAAATACCCGAAAGTTTTAGCTGCGAAGATTTAAGCCTGGAAGAATGGGAACAGAAAGGCCTGCTGGAGTTTGTTGACCTGGAACAGATGTACTACGAGCATGTAGCGGCCAACTTCGACCTGGAAGCGATTAACGATAGTAGCGAGCCGGTGGTGGCTTACGATGCCATGTATGGTGCCGGACAGAGTGTGTTCCCGCGCATTATGCCCCATGCCGATTTTCTGCATTGCGAATATAACCCTTCATTTTACGGGCAGGCACCCGAGCCTATTGCCAAAAACCTGAAGGAACTGGAGAACTACCTGAAGGAAATGAAGCATGTGGACTTAGCCATTGCCACCGATGGCGATGCCGACCGCATTGGCCTGTATGATGGTAAGGGAAAGTTTATTGATGCCCACCATGTTATCCTGCTGCTCATTCATATCCTTCATAAATACAAGGAAATGACCGGTAAGGTGGTGATTGCCTTTTCGGTTTCCAATAAAGTGAAGAAGTTGTGCGAAGCCTATGGTATTCCGGTAGAGGTGACCAAAATTGGCTTTAAATACATCTGCGAAATTATGCAGAACGAAGATGTGCTGGTGGGAGGAGAGGAAAGCGGAGGTATTGCCGTAAAAGGCCATATACCCGAGCGCGATGGCATTTGGGATGGATTGGTAATAGTGGAACACCTGGTGAAACAAGGGCAAACTCTTCAGGAACTGATTGACGAGGTATATGCCGTGGTAGGCAAGTTCAGCTACAACCGCAACGACCTTCATTTAAAAGAAGAGCAGAAGGTGCAGATTATGGAGAACTGCAAAAACGGGGTGTACACTTCGTTTGGCGATATACCGGTTACTAAAGTAGAGGACACAGATGGCTACAAATTCTATTTACAGGATGAAGAAACGCTGATGATACGCGCCAGCGGCACCGAGCCCGTTTTGCGGGTATATGCCGAAGCCGGCAACGAAGAGCGGGTGGAAGAAATACTCCGCAAGGTGCAGGCGGTGCTGTTGGGGTAAGGCTATGTGCTTAAGTGCGAAGGTGTTAATGTGTTAAGGCAAATACAGGGGCAGGCACATTGCCCGTAGTTACAATTCCAACATCCTTTTTCCTTGTTTTTTATTCCTTTTTAGGTTCTGCAAAGTGACGAGAGGCATTGCCGTGGTTGTGTCGCCCGACCAACCACTTAATGGCGGTCAGGCCACCGGCATTGGCAGTAAGTGCTACAATGCTACTGACTTCCGCGTAAAAGTGATAGGAAGCTATGCAGCGGTTGTGTTGCCTTACCAACCACTGTTACTAATGCGCTGAAAGGATAAAGGGAATGCGGGTTTCATATTATCCCCATTCTTCTATATTTGCACTCCATTTTTTAAGATATAAACGCCACAAAATGCAGAATCTCAGAGGAGTAATTAAAGTTTTTACCTACACTTTAGTTGTTGTTTGCCTCATACAGTTATCGTTTACTTTCGTTGCCCGCAATGTTGAAAGTAAAGCAGACGGTTACGCAACAAGCCAGGTAAACCGCACCGCTCCCGCCAGCCTGAAAGGATTAGAATTACTTAACTGGAACGACTCTGTAGATCAGGTTTTCAAATCCGTACGCAGAAATTATCTCGACTCGGTTCAAAATACTCCACTGGTAGATGTGTGGGCACTGCGCGATTTTTACACTTATAAATTCTGCCGCGAACACGCACTTAGCTTAGGGCTCGACCTGAAAGGCGGTATGAGCCTGATAATGGTGATTGAAGAAGACGATGTTCTTCGCAAACTCTCCTACAACAGCAAGAGCGAGATTTTTAATAAAGCTATTGACAATGCTAAAAAAGCGCAAAGCACCGACCAGGGCGACTTCCTTACGCTGTTTAAAGCGGAATTCGAAAAGCTGAGCCCCAACGCAAAACTGGCAGCCATCTTTGCTCCTATCGAGGCTTATCAGGGAAAAATCAATATCAATTCCACCAACGATGAAGTAGTAAATGTACTTCGCAAAGATTTTGATGCGGCTATCCAAAACACCTTTCAGGTATTAAAAACCCGTATCGACCAGTTTGGCGTAGCTTCTCCCAACGTATCGTTACAGGAAGGAACCGGACGTATTATTCTGGAACTGCCCGGTGTGGATGACCCTGCCCGCGTTCGTAAACTTTTACAACAAACCGCTCAGTTAGAATTCTGGGACACTTACGAAACCGAAGAAGTGCTCAGCTACTTAGGCGATGCCAACAGTGCCCTGCGCGATTTACAGGAAAAAGAAAAAGCAGCAACAGCCGTTACGGTTGACACTACAGTTGCTACTCCCGATACCAGTGCCAATGCTAACGTGTTCGGCTTAGATAACCCTGCCGCTGCGGCCAACGATACCACCAAGGCCGATACCAGCACCAATACCAACATTAACCCGTTATGGGATGCCCTTTACCCGAATATTATTACCGAAGGGCAAAGCCAGAAAACAGGCGAAGGCCCCATGGTTGGCCGTGCATTTGGAAAGGATACCGCTAAGGTTAACCGTATGCTGGGTCGCCAGGAGATTAAGGCCCTGTTCCCTCGCGATTTGAAACTGCTGTGGGGCGCTCATGCTATAGGCACTACCGGCAATGTTTACGGTTTGTACGCTATTAAGCAAAACCCGGCTACCCCCGAGGCTCCACTTACCGGTGAGGTAATTACAGATGCATTCCAGAGTTTCGACCAGTTTGGAATACCTGAAGTAGATATTAAGATGAATGCTTTGGGAGCCGCCAAGTGGGAAAAGATGACGGAAGCTGCGGTAAACGGCAACGTTAACGGCAGAACCGTAAAGAAGTGTATTGCTATTGTGCTGGACAACAGAGTGTTTTCTGCCCCACGCGTACAACAGAAAATTGCCGGTGGCAGCTCGCAAATTACCGGTATAGACCAACTGGAAGAAGCTATTGACTTAGCTAACATTCTTAAGAGCGGTAAACTGGAAGCCAGAACACAGGTAATTGAAGAACAGATTATCGGGCCTTCGTTAGGTGCCGAATCTATTAAGGCAGGCCTCCTTTCATTAGCTATCGGATTCCTGTTGGTGTTCCTGTTTATGGTTATGTATTACAGCAAGAGCGGTGTTATTGCCAACATTGCCATGCTGTTGAACCTGTTCCTTCAGGTAAGTATTCTGGTTTCATTAGGTGCGGCATTTACCCTGCCTGCCATGGCGGGTATACTGCTTACCCTGGCAATGGCGGTAGATGCCAACGTAATTATAAACGAGCGCGTGCGCGAAGAAATTAACCGCGGCAAAGGCCTGCGCTTAGCCGTAGAAGAAGGTTACCAGCATTCTTACAGTGCCATTATTGACGGACAGTTAACCACCATGGTAGTAGCCATTGTGTTGATGGTGTTCGGCCTTGGCCCTATTGCCGGTTTCGGCCGCGTATTGTTCTGGGGTATCTTAACCTCGCTGTTTACTGCGGTATTGGTATCGCACGTATTGTTTGATGCCGCTTTTAAGCGCAACATCAGCATGAGTTTTGGTAACAAGTTTACCATGAACGTATTAAAGGGTATCAACTTCGACTTTATGAGCAAGCGTAAAATCGCTTATGCTATCTCCGGAGTTATTTTCACCCTTTCAATTGCTTCTATTGCTTTCTACGGATTTGATTATGGTGTTGACTTTAAAGGCGGCCGCAGCTACGTAGTACAGTTTGACAAGAACGTAACTACGGAAGAAGTTTCGGGGGTGCTTACCCCTGCCCTTAGCAGCGCACCGGTGGTTAAAACCTACGGCAGCAGCAGCCAGGTTTCTATTACCACTACGTATATGATTGATTCCGATGCCAAGAACATTGACAGCATT
>CAZLXD010000038.1:0-6403 GCA_964563185.1 uncultured Chitinophaga sp. | reverse complement strand
GCATTGTGGAATCGAAAATTTACGAAGGGGTGAAGCCTCTCTTTACCGAGGCTCCTTCATTTGATGATTTCCGTGCCCGTAACGTGAAGAGCTCTATTAAAATTGAGGCTTCGGTAGCCGATGATATCCGCAGAAGCGCTATATGGGCTATTGTGTTCGGTATGTCAGGCGTATTCCTTTACATCTTTATCCGTTTCCGTAAAATAGAGTTTGCCGCAGGTGCCATATTTGCTTTGATGCATGACCCTATCCTAGTATTAGGGGTGTTCTCGGCACTGCGCCATGTGTTGCCTTTCTCGCTGGAAATTGACCAGAACATTGTAGCAGCGGTATTAACGCTAATAGGTTACTCGGTTAACGATACCGTGGTGGTATTCGACCGAATACGCGAAACCATTGGCCTGCACCCAACCCGTTCATTAGAGCAAAATGTAAACGATTCTATCAACCAGACCCTAAGCCGTACTATTATGACGGTAATGACCGTGTTGATTGTATCTATCATCCTGTTCTTCTTTGGCGGAACCACCCTGCGCGGTTTCTCCTTTGCTTTAATTATCGGATTAATGATAGGAACCTACTCTTCTATATTTGTAGCATCGCCTATAGTTGTGGACTTAATGAACCGCAAGAAAAAAGCTTAAGCTTGATTGATTGACACCACAAAAAAGCCCCGAATGTTTCGGGGCTTTTTTATTTTGATAACAGAGGAGGCGCACGAATTACGCAGCCACTTCGAGTATCCGGTTAAAACTTCTTTCCGAAATAATAACATCGGCATGGTGGTTAAGCAGCTCGCTGGCCGAACAGAAAGAAATACCCATTCCGGCCTCTTTAATCATACAAAGGTCGTTCATGCTGTCGCCTACAGCTATGCAGTTTTCGCGCTTTATGTTGTACTTGCCGAGTATTTTAAGCAGGGCATTTGTTTTGCAGAGCGTGTGGCGGCAACGGCTGTTTGCATTGCTAAACAGAAAGGAAGGTATTTTAACCTCGCCCGTGCAAATGCTTTTTGAAAACTCAAGCTCATTGCTGAGGGAAAAGTCCATATTCAGTTTAGTTTTTATGTGGTTGGTTATACAATCGTAGCTATCGGAGATAATTCCGGTTACATAACCGCGGCTTTTCAGTTCTTTCATAATTCGGGCGGTGCCCTCCACTATCGGCAAACTATCGGCTATTTCTATCAGTTGCTGAAAGCTTTTTTCCTTTAGCAGGCGCGCTATGCGTTTAGTAAGCAGCACCGCATCGGTTTCGCTGGAGCGGATATTCATCAACTCATCTTTAAACCCGAAGGCATCGGCACATTTGTCTATAAACCGGCCTTGCAGCAGCGTATCGTCCATATCAAATACCGCCATTTTGTCGAACCCCTGCAGGCGGTTGTTAAAGGCAAAATCCATTTGTGAGCGTATTTCGTGAAGCATGCCCAATTCTTCAAAATTGTAGTGCGGGTTATTGCTTCCGGCAGCTTTACTAATAATGGTTTGTGCTACTTCGCGGCTCATTTTACCCAGTGCCTGCCAGGGCTTGCTTTTGTTTTCAATATAGCCTATAGTAACTTCCTTCATGCGTATATTAAGCAGGTGCATGTCTATAAGTATGCCTATATCCACCCCGTAATCATCACTAAAATCCAACTGTTTAAACAAATCTGTTTTACCGGCAATCATACCGCTAAGGGGCTGGGTAAAGCGAAGTAGTTCGGGAAAGAAAATACTGAGCAGCGGTTTTGCCACTAGTTCGGTTACGCGCCCGGCATTGCGGCCAAAAGTACTTTTTACAAAATCGGCTTCTCCGTTTAAAACAGGGTCGGTAAGCAATTTAATAGTGTAGTGCGGATACGGGTCTATATCGCCATCTAAAAAAGCGACAATATCATTAGTGGCACATAGCACACCATCCTTCATACTGGCACCTTTTCCCAGTTTGGTGCTGGTAATTACCCGTGCGCCATTTTCCAAAGCCAGGGCTACCGTGTTGTCCTGCGATTTATCATCCACCACTATTACTTCGGTAACATGGGGTTGTGTTTTGGCAAAGTTAACTACCGATGCTATGGCTTCTTCTTCGTTCAGGGTAGGAATAATTACTGTAATCATATTTCAGTTGTTTTGGTTTAATTAAAATGGCTGCCCGGCATTATAAGTAAAAGCGGAAAAGCCGTATTTGTTGTTATAAAGGCTGCTGAAAGCGAGCCGATTGAAGCCGGAAGGTATGCTGTGAGGGACCATTGATAAACCCGGCAGGCACAATATAATTTATAATTGGCTAAACTTAAAGCAGATAGTCGTAAAAGGTTAAACAACAACCCTACTTAACATACAAATCATGTTACACAAACTTTACAGAAACGTATATGAGGACAGATATTTCTTTATTTACCCGCATACAAAAAATGCTATTTTGCAGCAACGATAAACAGCTTTAGCTGCCTGTAATTAACCCGTATGACTGCCACCATTATTATTACTATTTGTGTGTTACTGCTGCTGGCATATCTGTTTGATCTCACCTCTGCCCAAACCCGTATTCCTTCTGTTATACTCCTTTTGTTGTTAGGGTGGGCAGTGAAGCAACTGAGCATGTTGCTTCGAATTCAACTACCCGATTTGGCAACCGCCCTGCCTGCCCTTGGCACCATAGGGCTTATACTTATAGTGCTGGAAGGGGCACTGGAACTGGAATTGCACTCCGGTAAAAAGCAAATGCTGTTAAAGTCCTTTTTAGGGGCTGTTCTTCCACTTCTGGCAATGGTAGCAGGCTTAGCCGGGTTGTTCCATTACTTTGGTAATTATTCTTTTACCGATAGCCTGCTCAATGCGGTTCCGCTATGTGTTATAAGCAGTGCCATTGCCATTCCTACTGTGCGCAACCTGGCAAAACCTTACCGCGAGTTTGTTGTTTACGAAAGCAGTTTTTCCGATATACTTGGTGTGCTGCTGTTTAACTTTGTTGCTTTTAACGGAAGTTTCGGGCTTGTTTCCTTTGCCAACTTCGGATGGCAGCTCGTCCTTATTGCGGTGGTATCATTTGTAGCTACACTGGGGCTTTCGTACCTGCTTAGTAAAATAACCCATCACATAAAGTTTATCCCCATTATTATACTGGTGATACTCATTTATGAAATATCGAAGGTGCATCACTTACCGGGGTTGGTTTTTATTCTGCTCTTCGGGTTGTTTTTGGGTAACCTGGATGAGTTGCGCCAGTTTAAATGGATGCAAGTATTTAAACCCGATATATTGCAGGCCGAGGTAACCAAGTTTAAAGAGCTAACTATTGAAGTTGCCTTTTTGGTGCGGGCAGTCTTCTTTCTGCTTTTTGGTTTTTTGTTAGAAACTGCCGACATACTGAACACCGAAACACTGATATGGGCAGTGGCTATTGTATCGCTCATTTTTCTGTTGCGTGCCATTCAGTTAAAGGTATCAAACCTGCCGCTAAGCCCCTTGCTGTTTGTTGCACCACGCGGGCTTATTACCATCCTTCTTTTCCTTTCCATTGATACCCAACGAACCATACCGCTGGTTAACAAATCGCTTATAGTGCAGGTAATTATACTTAGTGCCTTGGTTATGATGCTGGGAATGATGACCAACAAACGCCCAGCACCATCGGGGTAAGTTTTTACCGATAGCCGGTGTAGGATTAACACGGCTGCCTTTCGCTACCAATCCTTCATCGCTTTATATTCGCGCTATTATACACCACATGCGCTTTCTGCTTTTTGTTTTATTTATTGCCTATGCGCAGTTGCTGAATGCTCAAACCGGTGCAGCTGTTATACGCGGGCAGGTGCTCGATAAAGATTCCCGCTACCCTATAATAGGAGCTACCGTAAGCGTGCCGGGCAGCAACCCTATAATTGGCACCACTACCGATGAGAATGGTTACTTTAAACTGAACGTGCCTATTGGCAGGGTAAGCCTGCGCGTTTCATACATTGGTTATAAAGATGGCGGTGTAAACGATGTACTGGCATTATCGGGCAAGGAAACACAAGTAACCATTGAACTGGAAGAAAAAGTAAGCGAACTGAATGAAGTGGTAATTACCGAAAAGAAAAATGGCGAAGCCCGAAACGAGTTTGCCATCATCAGTGCCCGCTCGTTTGATGTGGAGCAAACCGGACGCTTTAGCGGTAATAGGAACGACCCTTCGCGCATGGCCTCGAACTTTGCAGGGGTAAGCGGTGCCAACGATGCCCGAAACGATATTATTATACGCGGCAACTCGCCCATGGGTATGCTGTGGCGCTTAGAGGGGATTGACATACCCAGCCCTAACCACTTTGCGGCCTTTGGCAGTACAGGCGGGCCGGTAAGTATGCTTAACAACAATACGCTTTCGCGGGGCGATTTTATGACTTCCGCCTTTCCTGCCGAATACGGAAATGCTTTGTCGGGGGTATTTGATTTGGGCCTGCGCAACGGCAACAAGGATAAGTATGAGTTTATGGCACAAATAGGCTTTAATGGTATTGAAGCCGGGGCCGAAGGCCCCTTTGCCAAAAAGAAAAGCCAGGCTTCGTGGCTGGTAAACTACCGCTACAGCACGCTTGCCTTCTTTAAACTTTTAAAAGCCAACTTTGGAACAGGCACCGCTGTGCCGCAATACCAGGACTTAACTTTTAAGGTGGATGTACCTACCAAAAAAGCAGGCGTGTTCCGCTTTTGGGGTTTGGGTGGGTTAAGCAGTATTGAATTGCTGGGCAGCAGGGTTGATTTAAGCAAACCGCAACGCGATTTGTACGGCAACGAAAACATTGACCTGTACAACAAAGTGCAAACGGGCATGGTGGGCTTTTCGCATACCTACTTCTTTAACTCAAAAACGTACTACAAGTTAATGCTGGCGGCTACGCACCAAACGCAGCTGGCCGATATTGATTCGATAAACCCTGATAACCGCAGCGAGATAATACGCACCAACAAGGTAAAGCTTCGCCAGAACAAATACACGGCCCACTTAATGAGCAACACCAAATTAGATAGCCGCAACACGGTTACCGAAGGGGTGATGGTGCATATTTACGACCTGCGCTTTGCCGATAGTGTTCTTTACTTTAACCAGTTTATACCCGTAAAGGCCGGCAGCGGTATAAGTGCTTTGGTAGAGGCTTATGTAATGTGGAAACACAAATTCACTGAAAAGCTATCGTTGAATGCCGGCATGCACGCTCAGTATTTCAGTTTAAGCAAAAGCTTTACGCCCGAACCACGGTTGGGCCTTAAGTATCAGTTCCGCGAAAACCAGTCGGTGACTATTGGCTATGGCTTGCACAACCAAATTCAACCGCTTCCTACCTATTATAACTACGAAGTAACCACCGGTGGCAGCACTACGCTAACGAATAAGAAAATGGATTTTACCCGCAGCCAGCATTTGGTGATGGGGTACGACCTTAGCTTTTTAAAGGACTTCCGTATAAAGGCCGAAGCCTATGTGCAATACATAGACCGTGTGCCGGTAGAAACGAAGAGCAGTTCGTTTAGTATGCTGAATGCCGGTGCCGATTTTGCTACGCCCAACAACATTCACCTGCTAAACAACGGCAAGGGATTTAACTATGGTTTAGAGTTAACGATGGAGAAGTTTTTTTCGAAGGGTTATTACTTTTTAGTTACGGCTTCCGTTTTCCAATCGAAATACACGGGCAGCGATAAGGTGTGGCGCAATACCGCTTTTAACGGGTTGTATGTAGTAAACGCCCTGGGCGGTTACGAGTACCGCTTTGGTGGTAAGAAGGATAAAGTAAACAAGCGCCACACGGTGGCTATTGATACTAAACTGACCGGTGCCGGTGGCCGCTATTACACGCCTATTGACTTAGCCGCCAGCGATGCCGCCAATGCCGAGGTGCGCATAGACAGCAAGGCTTACACGGAGAAATACCCCGACTACTTTCGCTGGGATTTAAAGATTAGCTACCGCATAAGCATGAAACGCGTTACGCAGGAGTTCAGCACCGATTTTCAGAACCTGGCCAACATTAAAAACATATTCCGCAAGGTATATAACCCGCGCACCAACTCGCTGAACAACGAATACCAGCAGGGTTTGTTTATTCTGCCCCAGTACCGATTGTTGTTTTAGACGGTTGTTCAAAAATCCTGTTCTTACTTCACGGAATTACATTTCGGTAGGCTTCGATATAGAACTCTACCACTTACTGAGAGAGCTTTGAAATTGTTTTTTAGAACCCTGCGAACCATTGGCAGAACTCTAAAAATGGTTTTTAGAACCCTGCGAATCATTGGAAGAACTCTACAAACGGTTTTTAGAACTCTGCGAATCATTGGAAGAACTCTACAAATGATTTTTAGAACTCTGCGAACCATTGGCAGAACTCTACAAATGATTTTTAGAACTCTGCGAACCATTGGCAGAACTCTACAAA
>CAZLXD010000037.1:1866-20031 GCA_964563185.1 uncultured Chitinophaga sp. | reverse complement strand
TGAAGAACTTTGGCTTCACTGATTTTATTATGAAGCCCTTTACGAAAGAGCAATTAGTAATTAAACTAATTCCCCTGCTAAATACTTAGTTCCCTAACAGCTTCTCTAAAAGACGCATCAGTTCATCCTTTTTCGCTCTTGCCAAAGGCACCTGCGACTTATCCTTCATTAAAATATAACCACCATCAGCTTTCACCACACCACTCAATTGATTTAAATTTATGAGGTGCGATTTGTGCGGGCGAAAAAAACCGTGTGGGGTTAACTGCACTTCTATGTCACCTATACTTTTGCTGGCAACTACCTTTTTACCATCTGCCATAAAAAAGGTGGTGTAGTTATTATCAGCCCTACAGGTAACAATATCCTTAACCTCAATCAGCATTACACCTTCGGCACTAAACACCGGTATTTTGGCACTTAACGGGTCGCGCTTGCTAGTTAGTAAAGTCTTGCTTTTTTCTGCTATTCTCGAAAGGGCATTAGCCAACTCTAAACGGCTAACAGGTTTAAGCAAATAATCGAATGCATTGCTCTTAATTGCCTGTAGCGCATACTTATCATGCGAGGTGGTAAAAACCACTTCAAAACTTCTATGGGGAAAGTAATCCAATAGCTCAACACCGGTAAGCCCAGGCATTTCCACATCTAAAAAAACAACATCAGGAACAGTCTTCTTTAACATCACTAAAGCATCCTCGGGCTTATGGTATACTCCGCTTACATGCACTTCAGGATGGTCTTTTTTTAAGAGTTCCTGTAGATGAATAGCAAACGCAGGGTCATCATCAACAATAAGAGCAGTAAGAAGCATAATTGAGGATTTATTAGGGCCAAAATAGCATCTACTTCACCAACAGCACCATACCTTTGCGCTCTACCTTTACACCATCGTTGGCATAAAACTGAATAAGGTAAGCATAAGCACCGGCCTGCGCGGGTTTGCCGTGGTCGTTGCCATCCCAGCCAATGTTAGGGTCGTTGCTGGTAAAAATTTCGGCACCCCAACGGTTGAATATGCTCATGGTGTAAGCCTTCGGTTCTCCGTAAATAATAGTGGGCTTAAACTCGTTGTTTACACCGTTGGGGGCAAATGCATTGGGAATGTAAATAATAGGACGGTGAATAATGCATTGCACATTGGAGAAACTGCTTAAGGATGCGTTGTAGCCGATTGGGAGGGTTAAGTCATATTCAGCCTCCACTTTGTAGCAGAAAATACCCTTCTCGCTTAAAAATTGCTGTAGCGAATCAGAATACTCTGTTACCCCGGGCCCGAAGGAAGCTATCAGTTGATATCCATTACCAAAATCACGATAGAGATTTTGCCCTATTACTGTTGCATAGGGCAGCTCGAAGCTATTCCACTCTAAATGTGCCACGTAGTAATCGAATAACTCTCCCTGCAAACTGATAGTTTTAACCGAGTCGGAAACAAATATGTGCTGGCAGCTGTCGAAGGCAGTAATGCGATACCAGTACGGATTTTTTTCGGGGAATACGCCTGCCGAATCTATATAGGTTTCGAACCAATTCAGCGGGTTGGGAACACTTAACTGCGCTACCGGCTTAAACACCACGGAGTTTACACTGTTGTCTACCTTGTAATAAATCAATTCCGAAATGGTATCTATCATCCAGGTAACACTAATGTGGTTATCGGCTGTAACCGTGGCATTGGTTACATACAAATACGAAGGAATTTGCACCACGGTTGCTTTAAGGCAAAGGGTGTTGCTGTTCGACACCACATTGGTATCGGCAGCGCTTATTGCCCGTACGGCTATGCAAAGCGAATCGCCATCGGTAAAGCCGGAATAGTTATAGGTAAGCGTGCTGCTGTCAACACTTCCTACCATTACAGGTGTTCCGGTGTTAGTGCTTACCCATATCTGGTATTCTTTTACTCCCTGCGGCCAGTTGATGTAGTTGTTCCAGGCCATGCTTACCTGGTTATCGCAACTGGCAATGTTTCCCGCCATGTAAATAGTGTTGTGCGGGCTGGTATTAAAGGAGCTGAACTTTTGGCAACTGTCGAAAGCGGCTACGGTGTATACCAGCGATTGTGTGGTTGGGTCGGCATTTACATCGGTATAGGTGGTGGTAAACCTTCCGTAAACGGTATCAACCGGAACTGCATTGCCGTTGGGCAGGTAATAGAAAATAACGTAGCCATGCGTTTGTGGCGAGGTGCTTGCTTCCCAGTTAAACACCGCATCGCCACCGGGGGTAACATCTACATTGATTATTTGCGGAATAGCCGGATTGAGGTTGTTTACCGTATCGCCACTTAGTTGGGTGGCACCCGGGCAGTTGGCGTTGGTAACCAGGTAGTAATACCAGGTGTTGGAAGTAGCCAGCGCGTTGGTATGCACATAGGTGGTTTGTGCCTGTGTGGATATTTGTGTAAGTTGGTTAAAAGGCCCACCGGCTGTTTGCGAGGCATAAATGGTGTAATCGGTAAAAGCACCGCAGGGGTTGTTGGGAATGGTCCACGTAAGGGTGATGTTGCCGTTAACGTTGTCGTTGGCCACGCACTGCAAATCGGGCGGGTAAACAAACTGGCTGAAACTTTTTACGGCAAACGCCAACAGTAGAAAAGAAAGAAGAGAGAGATGTTTTTTCACTTATGTGTAATAACCTGCTTAAAACGTGCGTTTGCTGTTTGTATTATGTACGCCCGCGCAAACGGCTGCAAGTATAAAGATTATGCGGGGAATGAAGAGGTTGCGTAACCGCGGCTGTATTTACTTGCTATACCGGTTTGCTGGCCTATTGCTTTATGCGGTAATACATGAATAGTGCCAGCCCGAAGTTGAGCATGCCACCAATAAACAAGCCCGGATACTTAAGCCCGTTGGCGGCAAAGTAAGCCCCCAGTGTAACCGCCACCATGCTGTTTAGCAGAAATACAACCATAAAGAATTTTGCAGAGCGCATAAACTGTTTATTCTTTAAAAAAAGTTTTGTGAACATAATAGGGAATGAAAGGCACATACATCAACAAAAAGCCGCCATAAAGTATAGCCCTGAAAGTGGTTAGAGGGGTGCCATAACCTGCCAGCACAAAAATGCTTTTTATTATTAAGCCGAAACCACCGCCTATAACTACAGCATGGTTAACATGCTGCCAGAACGTGTAGGTATTTTTGTTATTCATGGTATGACGAAAATAGATAATTCCGGAATGTCTGCATTTAGAGGAAACATGCTTTCCACCCGTTTGCAGGTTTTTACCTGCAAGCAAAATTGATTGCAGATGGAAACCATAAAGCACTAGAAGTTCTGTTCCTACTGCGATGATATTTACCGCTTTCGCAGAAACGTGGTTTACATTGCCGTGAAAGGAACCCTGTTGGATGCCGACAGCAACCGTGCGGTAACCAATCAGCCAATCAACCTCATTGATGCCGAAACAGGGGCAGTGCTTAAAACTGTTAACTCGCAGGACGGCACTTACTTTTTCGATTTGCAACCCGATATGAAATACAAACTGATCGGTCAGAGCGGAGCGTTCTGACCTGACGATTCTCTTGGTTACTTTTCTATAAAGAAAAGTGACAAAAACAAACCTACAGTATACATCCAAACCCTTCAATCAGGAACGCCAAATCACTTTTCATCCCTGCCAAACCACTAGCATGGAACGTCAATCCACTTTTCAGGAATGTCAAATCACTTACATAGAATGCCAAACCACCTGTGTGGAATATCAAACGGTTGGCTTGCCCTGCCAAACTTATCAAATGGCTATGTCAAAACACTTTCAAGGAATGTCAATTTACTTTTCGTGAGCGTCAAATCACTCGCATGGAATGTCGAACCACCTGTGTGGAATGCCAAAAGACTGACTTGCCCTGTCAAACCTATCAAAGGGGTCTGTCAAACCACTTTCATGGAATGTCAGCTAACCGCGTATCTGTGTCAAATCGCCTCTAACAGGCAACAACCAACCAAACTGCGCTGCCTGTAAGTCCCGAAGGGGCGTAACATTATTGCGCAGAGATGCACTCTGCTCAATAATAAAAGCCACAACCAACCACTCTTCCATCTTTCCTATATTGCAACCGTGAGCAAGATTAAAACCGTTTACTACTGCCAAAACTGCGGCAACCAAAGCCCCAAGTGGGTAGGTAAGTGCCCTGTCTGCAACGAGTGGAACACCTACGTGGAAGAAGTGGTAGACAAACAGGAAGAAAAGTTAAAAGAGAAACGCGGCTATGCCGTAAAGCGCAACGAAGAAGTGCGCCCCGTGCCTATTAAAGAAGTGCAGGAACTGGAAACCAAACGCATTGATACACTCGATACTGAACTAAACCGCGTGCTGGGCGGAGGTATTGTGCTAGGTAGTTTGGTGTTAATTGGAGGCGAGCCGGGCATTGGCAAGTCAACACTCTTACTACAGCTGGCATTAAAGTTAAAAAGCACCAAGGTGCTGTATGTAACAGGCGAGGAAAGCGACCGCCAGATAAAACTGCGTGCTGAGCGCATAGGCATCAACAACGATGATTGTTACCTGCTAACCGAAACCAACACTCAACAAATTTTTAAGCAGGCAGAACTACTCGCGCCCGATGTGATAGTGATTGACTCCATACAAACGCTGCACACCGTTTATGTAGAATCGCCTCCGGGCAGTGTAAGCCAGGTGCGCGAATGCACAGCCGAGTTGCAACGCTTTGCCAAGGAGAGTAACATTCCGGTTTTCCTGATTGGCCACATTACTAAAGATGGAATGATTGCCGGCCCCAAAGTGTTGGAGCATATTGTAGATACGGTGCTGCAATTCGAAGGCGACCGTAATTACACCTATCGCATTCTGCGCACCATTAAAAACCGCTTTGGCTCTACCAGCGAAATAGGCATTTACGAAATGGCAGGCGAAGGCCTTCGCCCGGTGCTCAACCCCTCCGAAATATTACTTACGCAGCGCGAAGAAGAATTAAGCGGCATTGCCATTGCCGGTATGATGGAGGGCATGCGCCCTTTTCTAATAGAAACACAGGCACTTGTTACACCGGCATTTTACGGTACACCGCAGCGTAGTTCTACCGGCTTTGATGTAAGAAGAACGAACATGCTGTTAGCAGTGCTTGAAAAGCGTGCGGGTTTCCGCTTCGGCACTAAAGATGTGTTCCTGAACATTGCGGGAGGCCTTCGGGTAGATGACCCGGCTATTGATTTGGCGGTGATGGCAGCACTTACTTCCAGTTACAACGACATTCCTGTGTCGTCAAAAACTGCTTTTGCAGCCGAGGTGGGTTTAAGTGGCGAGGTGCGGGCGGTTAGCCGTATTGACCAACGCATTTCAGAAGCAGATAAACTCGGCTTCGAAAAAATCTATATCAGTAAGTTCAATCAAAAAGTAGATGTCCGTAAGTTCAACATAGAAATAGTGCATTTAACCAAAGTGCAACAACTGGTGGAAGAGTTGTTCGGGTAAGTTTAATGCGCCATCGGTCGCTTCTTAATCATACCGCCTTTGGTGTCTTTTATACTGCTCATTACCACAAAAGCGTGGGGGTCTATCTTCTCAATTTCGGCATTCAGTTTCGAAACCTCTAAGCGGGTTATAACCGTATAGATAATATCGGCTTCGCGCTGCTCGCCCCGCTTTCCTATGCCCATTTTACCGTTATAAACTGTTACACCTCGCCCCATTACTTCTTTAATCATGTGCAGTATTTCTTCGTGGTGTACCGATACAATGGTTACCCCGGTGTATTCTTCAATACCTTCAATTACAAAGTCAACCGATTTGGAAGCGGCCATATAGGTAAGCACAGAGTAAAGGGCCACTTCAATGGAAAGAAAATAAGCAGCTGCAGAAAAGATAAGGAGATTGATAAACAATATAACATCGCCAATAGTTACACCCAACCTGCGGCTAAGGTAAATAGCCAACACTTCGGTACCATCAATTACGGCACCTCCACGAACCGTCAAACCAATTCCTGTTCCAAGGAAAAAACCTCCGAAAACGGATATGAGCAGCTTTTCGTGTGTAATAGATTCCAGCGGCATTACTGAAGTTGCCATAGCCAGAATAGTAATCGCCACCGCTGACTTAACAGCAAACTGCAGATTAACCACACGTATCCCTAGCAATAAAAAGGGGAGGTTAATAACCACAATTAAAACCGGCAAGGGAAAGCCGGTAGTTATAAACGTAAGCAGCGATACCCCCATAGCGCCACCATCAATAAACCCGTTGGGAATAAGAAATCCCTTCAGGCCTACCGCAGCCGATAAAATTCCCAAACTGATAAGGATAACATCTTTAAGGGCACGCCATGCAGTAATGCGCAGTTCACGGAAAGCTTTTGCCAACTGGTAAGCTGAAAACTGCTCGGCCGGCATGTCTCCCTTCTTCCTTTGCAGCGATTGCTGCATCATTCTGCTTAAAAACGGATTCATGTCGTCAAGTTATCATTTTCACTGAATATGGGTAGCACCCTGTTGTACAATTTCTATTTTCACCTGCCGTTTATAGCATTCAATTTAATCAGTGAAAAAGTTTCTTTCCGTAGCTTTTGTAGCAGTTGTCTTTACCGCATTCTTTTTTTCAGGAGGCTGCCGTAAGGAACAGTTCGGCAATGGCCCGATTACCTTTAGCACTGATACCCTAACCTTCGATACAGTATTCGCTACCTTCGGCTCCACCACCCGGTATTTCAAAGTGTATAACGAGAATAGTAAAGCCGTAAAGATTAACGACCTGCGCCTGATGCATTTAGTGGGAACCCAGTTTCGCATAAACGTAGACGGGGTAAGTGGCGACCAATTCAGCGAAGTGGAAATTCCTGCAAAGGATTCCATTTATGTGTTTGTGGAAGTAACCGTTAACCCTAACGACCAAACCACCCCGTATGTAATTATCGATGATGTGGTATTTACCATGGGCAGTAAAACTGAAACAGTACACTTACAAGCCTTTGGACAAAATGCCCACTTTCACTATGGAGAAGAGATAACAGCTTCTACTACCTGGACCAGTGATTTACCGCATGTAGTTATTACAAAAGATACGGTGCCCGGAGTTTATGTGCGATGCGGAGCAACACTGACTATCAATCCGGGTTGTAAAATTTTCTTTGCCGGCAACTCTGCTTTGTTTGTAGAAGGCACCCTTAAAGCAGAAGCCAATAACTGGAACGATTCTATTGTTTTTCAGGGAGCACGCCTAGAAAGCTATTACGATGAAAAGCCGGGGCAGTGGTTTGGCATAGTGTTTCTGCGTAATAACAACTGTGTGCCGAAAGGTTTTTTTGACCATTGTGTTATCAATGAATCGTCCTACGGCATTTATGCCGGTGCGGGTTTAAGTTCCGATATTTCCGACTATCTGGGGCCTACAAAGCGACCCGAGGTAAGCATTAAAAACTCTGTTATCAAAAACGGGTTATACAACACCGTTTACGGCTTTAATGCAAAAATCATTGCAGAGAATTCACTGTTTTATGTAGCGGGCGAACATCTGGTAAAACTTGGTTTGGGTGGCGAATACAGTTTCTATCATTGCACTTTGTTCAATAATGGCTCACGCTATGTAGCGCACGAAAAAGAAGCTTTGTTGTTAAGCAATCTATTGGCCGATGGCAATAGTAATGTATACGAAGAGCCTTTGAAAACCACCTTTACTAACTGCATTATATACGGCAGTTTACAAAACGAAATTTCTTTTAGCCGTGCGCAACAAAATACTAACCTCCCCAATTTCGATAATCAGTTCTCTTATTGCCTGATAAAGACCAAGAGCGATACGCTCGACATTTTCAGCACACTCAACGACCAAAATTTGTTCAATGAGGACCCTCGCTTTAAAGAGTTAGAGAAGGATAACTATACTCCTTCGGACAGTGCCGGATATTTTTCTCCGGCTATTGATTATGCCCCGGGAGGATTGGGAGAAGATATGTATGACCGCCCCCGCCCTGTTTCAAAAACAACGAACGCTAATAAATTCGATATTGGCGCTATCGAAGCACCATTATAAGTGCTTCGATTCGCTTTTCTGCCCGCCCTTGTTACCTTTAAGGGAAATAGTATCGGTTTATGAAGAAGTTCCTGAGTGCCTTTGTGTTCTTATTGCTTTTAGCTTCAGCAAATCTTTTCGGTCAAAATATTTCTGACCTTGAAAGTTTTGAGAAGGCTATGCGCCCCGGCACAGTGCTTACGTATGATGTAAACATGGGCGGCAAGCAGTATAAGTTTATCGTCACATTAAAAAAGTCAGCCGATGAAATTTCTTTCGACTGGAAAATGACGGAACCGGTAAACAAAAGCGGGACAGTAAATATGAGTGCTGCTGCTGTAAAGAATGCCGATGCCCTGTTTAACTACTTCGCAGGCGGTGCATCTAATCTGGACAAAGAGACTTCGATTTTTCTGAGCAAGAAAGTGTTTGACGATGTAGCTGCCAATGCCGAAACTCTCTTAAAAGTAAACGGAGCATCCGATACTGCCACCCGCATGAGCAACACTATTGGCGAGTTTAACTTTAACCTGAATGGAAATCTTATTGCTGTACCCGCCTGGGAACTGGAAGGAGGCAGCGAAGTAAAGTATAAAGTGTTTGCTATAGAGTCGCGGCAGTTTCCGTTGATTGTTCAAATGGATTTGGGGTGGATCATCGCTCTCGTAGAAATAAAAGAACCGTAGTTTGTATAGTCTTATACACAAGTTAATCGGGTGCGTGGATTTGTATCAAGCTTTCAGTTGCACTGGTCCACACTTTAAGTAAATTGAGTCAACAATAGTATGCTCACTTTATTCAAAGACATCTACTTTTCTTTCCCTTTCCAACTACTGCTTTTATCGTTTAAGCGCCATCAGTTCTTACTTTTTTTCTGGGTCTTTTTACTCATCATCATTATTGGAAGATTCGGAGCCCACATTGGAGTGCCTGCTGTTTTTCTCGACCCTGAGTATTTAGGTAATGTAGGCTACCTGAGTTTTGCTATAGTGGGCATTGGCTTTGGCGCCTTGTATGTAACCTGGAATGTGGTCATTTATATTTTGCATTCGCATCGCTTCCCGTTCATGGCAAGTTTGCAGTATCCTCTGGGCATGTTCTTCATTAATAACTCACTCATTCCCGCTTTCTTCCTTGTCGCATATTTCATTACTGTTTTCAATCACCAAATACGGAACGAATACCAAACCTTGGGCAGTGTGGTGCTGGGTCTGGTTGGGTTCAGTGCAGGTTTCTTACTGGTGATACTCATTACGGCCTTATATTTCAACTTTACCAACCGCGATGCCGAAAGCCTGATCAAGTCCATCATTCCCGAAAGCAAAAGGAGGCGCAAGGTGCCGTATGATGAGATACGCGACAGCAGGCAATATACCCGCGTAGATTTTTACATCACCAACCGGCTTAACATACGGCATACCAGAATGGTGGAGCACTACGGCCCCTCTCTCCAGCAGATAGTTTTTCGCAGACATCACCTTAATACCTTTGTTGCATTTATAATGGCCTTTGTATTTTTAATTAGTATCGGCTTTTTCCTCGAGAATCCATTCTTCCAGATTCCCATTGCTGCCAGCAGCTTTTTGTTTCTAAGCATTCTGATGTCATTAACAGGTATGTTCCTTTACTGGACAGGTACATGGGGCTCGATTGCTCTCATTACTTTTGTCATTATAGCCAACCATCTTACCAAGTACGATTTGTTCGGTGCACAGAGCCGCGCTTATGGTTTAAATTATGAAACTGAAAAGGCAAGCTATACTCTCGAAAATCTGCGTGAACTCTGCACGGACTCCATTATTGCAAAAGACAGGGAATACTATTTGCCCATTCTTGAAAACTGGAAAAGAAAGAATATTAATCAGCATAACCCCAATGCAAAACCGATAATATATCTGGTAAACGTAAGCGGTGGAGGTCTCCGCTCCGCCATGTATACTTCTGTGGTATTGCAGCGTTGCGATTCCATTCTAAATGGAGGACTGTTTGATAAAACATTTATGATTACGGGAGCTTCGGGAGGAATGTTGGGGGCTACCAACCTGCGCGAATTGTTCCTAAAGCAAAAAGACGGCTTTGCAACCGATTGGCGCGACAGGAAACACGCAGATAATGTTTCAAAAGATTTATTGAATCCCGTGGCGCTTACTATTCTCAGCAATGATGCGCTGTTGCCTTATCACAAATTTAAACTGGGCAACTACCATTATTTTGTTGACCGGGGATATGCCCTGGAGAAAGGATTTTGCCGTAACACTGATTTCAGGTTCGACAAAACAATTGAAGACTATAAACAGGCAGAGTATGAAGCGCGCATCCCGTTAATAGTTTACCACACCGCTATTATGAATGATTCACGCAGGTATTTCATTAGCCCGCATCCTGTTTCATTCCTTATGCGGCCGTTGGGTAAAAACGCTTTCGACAATAGGTTAGAGATTGACGGAGTAGATTTTTGCAGATTCTTCGAAAAGCAAAATGGGCAGAAGTTACTTGTTACTTCTGCTATGCGAATGAATGCTACGTTTCCTTTCATTCTACCTAATCCGGTATTGCCAAGCGAACCGCCTACGTATGTAATGGATGGGGGCGCACTGGATAACTTCGGAGTAGAAACTACCATCCGCTTTTTGAAAACCTTTAAAGATTGGATTAACCAAAATACCTCAGGGGTAGTAATTATTCAGATTCGCGATACAGAAAAAATGGAAGAGCCGGAAGAAACATCTCAGAAAACCATATTTGCACGATTAACCGACCCTTTGGGTACTGTATATAACAACATGGAAAATATGCAGGATTTTTTGACGGACTATCGTATTGACGACATGGATGAAGAACTAAAAGGGAAACTGAAGTTTGTTTTGTTTGAATATACAGCTGATAAGAAAGATGAAAAGGCGGCAATGAGTTTTCATTTAACCAGCCGCGATAAAAAGGATATTGTTCGCTCCTTAGACCGGTTCAGCAATACCACAGCATTTAAAAAGCTGAAAGACACAGTAAGAGACTAAGCAACTTTAGGAGTTAGTAATAATGCGATTATGAGTTTGCTGTTTGACTTCATTAAGAATTTGCCCCCCTCCGAGCGCGAGAAAGTAACCGCACAATCTTTTAAAGGAAAAACCGAAATGCTGTTCCGTGCAATAATTGCACAAGCAGAAACCGGTGTTTTTGAAAGAGAAAAAATTCAGAAAGCGCTGAACCTTTCAGGCTCTCATTTCGATAAAATTACCAGCGAATTGCTATCGAAATGTTTCACCATACTGTATCCCGAAGGTGGATTGCCCTTGCTGAACTACTTGAGTATGCGGGTAGCCTTCAATAAACTATTTTACAAAGAACTGGCAAGGCAGATAAAACAGTTAGAAGCAGTGAAAGACAAAAAAGTGAAAGCTGCGTTTTACAAAGAAGCCGTTAACCACATACACTACAACCTTCCTATTGTTAATAAAGATACTAAAGTGTTGGGAATGCTTTGCAAAAATTACATTGCCACTATACCTAAGCAGGAGAAGACAGAAGCACAGTTATGGGTAAACTGTCGTTTGCTCTTCAACCGTATTGATAGTCTCTTTGCGGCCTCGAAAGTGAAGGATAAAGCCTTGGAGGTTTTAAAAAAAATTCAAAAACTCGGCAACCCTTTAGTCATTCAAAAGCATGAGCTCCTGTTTGAATATTACTGGGTATTACTGTATTACCACATGGCTATTGAAGATTTCAGTAAAGCCGCTGAAGTTGCTATTGAGGCCATTGAAAAGGTCAGCAAACTACCGGATGAAAAAGCTGCGCTGAATAAGCTGCGATTGGAACTAAAGCTCTCCGAATTGTATTACTTCAGCAGCCGGTTTAATGAGTCGTATCAGAAATATGATGCTGTATTTACCGGCCCACAGGCCGACATGATTCCTGAGCGTGGCTACCACACCACCAAGTACATTCAAATATGTTTGATAACGGGGAATTTGAATGATGCGAAAACACAGATAGATAAGATGCGCAATTTCTATGGGGATAACTTAGAGGAAACATTACCCGTCCGCGACATCTTCTCCTTTATTAAGTATTACCTCTTTGCAGGTGATTACGACAATACCTTCCGCTACCTTCAGCTTGGTTTCCAACGCAACCCCAAGGGGAAATATTTTCAGTATGAAGTAGAACTGCGGAATTTGCAGGTAGCTCTGTTTTACTTAACCGGCAAACAAACCGAAGCCCTGCAAATGTGCGAGCGCAATATCAAGTATCTTCGCGCACACGGGCATCCGGTAAAGCATAGTAACTATCCGTATTTCTACATTCTTACCCGCGCCATTTTTGAAGAGAAAACAACGGGGCGAAAACTTAAACCGGTGGAAGAAGAAAAAATGCAGCGCTACCTGCGGGGCAGTTTTGGTGTTTACGGACAACTTCTTTTAATGATGAAAAACTGCCCGCCACAAAAAGAAAAGTGGTTGAAGTAATCCAACCGCTTTATCTCGCTTTTTGGTTAGCAATTAAGAATTTATTCAGGTGAAAAACTTATCTGCTTTATGCAAGGCAAATGTGCGGCAACATAATGCCATGCACAAACCCAAAACGGACACTTTCTTACTACTGCAAAATGAAACAAAAACTATGCTTTTATGTGCGACCAGTTTTCTCCCGTTTTAATTCGGTGAATTTGCATTTCGCTTACCTTAAACATTTTGGCAATACGCGCTGCGGTATTTTTACGCTTAGGGTCGGCCAGCATTCGCTTAATGCGTATAACATCAGTAGAAGTTAGTTTATGTCCATCTTGCTTAGGCGCATGTAACTTTTTCAGGCTTTCCTGTACCGCTTCCGATTTCTTCCAGTGTTCCCACCATTCAGCTTTACTCACCCACTTTAGGTTTTCGGGCCGGTTGTTCAGTTTATTGCGGTCCTTGTGTATAATAAACTTGTGCTCCTCGGTGGGTGGGGCTAAGTAACATTCGGCTACCGCCTTATGCACCAAAAAAGTAAAATTCTTTTTGCCTCCGTTTAGTTTCAGTTTTATAGCGCGGTAGCCTTCATGCAGGCTTCGGCCTATCTCCATGCCGTCTGTTTCAATATCTTCTGTAAAAGAGATGACCCGTCCAAAAGTAGTTACCGCATACTTTTTCTTTAATGGCATTTGCAAAAGGGAATCCACTAAACGCCACTTTTCAAAGGGTTTCAACACCGCCATACCTCATACTTTACTACTTCACAAATCAATCTGTCACTCGCTATGTTTGGAGGGAAAATTCTTCTTTTAAAAACTTGGCGGTATGGCTTTCCGCTATTTCCGCTACTTCTTCGGGTGTACCGGTAGCTATTACCTGCCCGCCACGGAAACCGCCTTCGGGGCCAATGTCAATAAGGTGGTCGGCTACTTTTATTACATCAAGGTTGTGTTCAATGACAAGAACGGTGTTCCCTTTCTCTACTAAGCGATTCAATACATCCAGCAGCACTCTAATGTCTTCAAAGTGTAAGCCGGTAGTCGGTTCATCTAATATGTAGAATGTTTTTCCGGTATCTTTTTTTGAAAGCTCAGCTGCCAGTTTTACACGTTGTGCTTCGCCACCCGAAAGTGTGGTAGACGATTGCCCCAACCGCAAATAGCCCAAGCCAACTTCGTTCAGTGTTTTCAGTTTCGGGTAAATAGCCGGAATACTCTCGAAAAATTCAAGCGAATCTTCCACCGTCATATTCAGTACATCGCTGATGGATTTTCCTTTGTAGCGAACTTCCAACGTTTCGCGGTTATATCGTTTACCGTTACACTTTTCGCACAGCACTTCTACATTGGGCAGAAAGTTCATTTCTATCACTTTCATTCCACCGCCACCACATTCTTCACACCTTCCGCCCTTTACGTTAAAGGAAAAACGCCCCGGCTTGTAGCCGCGTATTTTTGCTTCGGGAAGAATGGAATACAGTTTCCTGATTTCATCAAACACTTTAATGTAGGTAACCGGATTACTGCGAGGAGTGCGTCCGATAGGCGATTGGTCAATGTCAATCACTTTATCCAGGTGTTCTAAGCCTTCAATCTTCTTATACGGCAGTGGTTTATGCCTTCCGCTGTAAACATGGTTATGCAGAATAGGGTATAGTGTTTCGTTAATCAACGAACTCTTTCCACTACCCGAAACTCCTGTTACACCAATAAATGTTCCCAGCGGAAACACCACATCTACATTCTTTAAGTTATTGCCGGTAGCTCCCTTTAATGCCAGGTATCTTCCATTGCCCTGCCTGCGGTGCTTAGGTATTTCAATCCGCATTTCATTTGAAAGATACTTAGCCGTAGTACTGCCCTGCTTCAAAAATTCTTCCGGAGTTCCCTGTGCCACAATCCTTCCGCCATGTTCTCCGGCTCGCGGGCCAATGTCAATAATGTAATCACTCTCCAGCATAATGTCTTTATCATGCTCTACCACTAATACGGTGTTCGGATTGGCGGCTAACTGTTTGAGTGCATTAATGAGATTGCGGTTATCGCGCTGATGTAAACCGATACTTGGCTCGTCTAATATGTAAGTTATGCCAGAAAGCTGTGAGCCTATTTGCGTAGCTAAACGGATACGCTGGCTTTCACCACCGCTCAAACTTTTGGCAGGACGGTCAAGTGCGAGATAGTCCAAACCTACATCTAAAATAAAGGTGATGCGAGCGCGGATTTCCTTCAATAACTCCTTGGCAATGGTGCGCTGCTTTTCGCTCATGCGGCCTTCCACATTGGTAAACCACTTCTGCAAATCGCTCAAATCCATCTGCGCCAGTTCACCAATGTTCTTCTCATCTATCTTAAACCACAGGCTTTCTTTCTTCAACCTGGTTCCTTTGCAAGTGGGGCAGTGGTGCGACTCCATAAAGCCTTCGGCCCAGCTGCGGATACTTTCGGAAGTAGTAAAGCGGAAACAACGTTTCAGCAAACCCACCAATCCGCCTTTGCTGAGTGTATACCAACGGTCGTCATAATCGTCAATTTCAATTTCCTCTTCTTCAAACGAGGCCACTTCCTCCGCATCGCCATACAAAATGTATTGCAGGGCTTCATCGGAAAGTTTACTGATAGGGTCGTTCAACGAGAACTTAAACTTCTTAGCAATGGTTGCTAATTCGCGGAACAAAAAGTTATCGCGTGCTTCTCCCAATGGGGTAATTCCTCCTTTGTTAATAGAAATCTTTTCATCGGGGATAATCACCTTGCGGCTTACTTCATAAGTAACTCCTAAACCGTTGCAGGTGTTACAGGCGCCATAAGGGGAGTTGAAGGAGAAAGTATTAGGCGAAGGCTCTTCGTATGAAATGCCCGAATCAATACACATTAAGTGCTTACTGAAACTGAATACTTCGTTGGTGTCGGCATCTAGCAACTGAATTAATCCTTTGCCTGCTTTCATAGCCTGGCTTACCGCGATACGAATACGATCCCGTTCTTCAGTTTCAATCTTCAGGCGGTCAATAACCAATTCAATATCATGAACCACATAACGGTCAATCTGCATTTTGGGCTTTACTTCTACCATTTCGCTATCCACGCGAATTTTCAGATACCCTTGCTTGCGCACTTGCTCAAACAACTCGCGGTAGTGTCCTTTGCGCCCACGCACTACCGGTGCCAGTACCACCATTTTTTTTCCGTTGTGGTAAGTAAGTATGTTGTCAATTACCTGCTCCTCGGTAAACTTCACCATTTTTTTACCCGTTGCGTACGAATACGCATCGCCCGCTCGGGCAAAAAGCAAGCGCATAAAGTCGTAAATCTCAGTAACGGTGCCTACGGTAGAGCGCGGGTTGCGGTTCACCGATTTCTGTTCGATGGATATTACCGGTGAAAGTCCCGTAATTTTGTCTACATCGGGGCGCTCGTAGCCACCAATAAACTGGCGGGCATAAGCCGAAAAAGAATCAAGATACCTGCGCTGGCCTTCATTATAGATAGTATCGAATGCTAAGGAAGATTTACCACTACCCGAAATACCGGTAATTACCACCAGTTGGTTGCGGGGAATGGAAACATCTATCCCTTTAAGGTTATGTACCCGGGCCCCGTATACATCAATACTATCAGGTTCCAGTGCTGCCTCACCCAAACCGTCAGCTAAAAGAGATGGCTCTACAGCCGTTTCTTCTATAAAAGTGTTATCAGTAGATTTTTTCGTTGTCATTCAGGAGGCGCGAATTTAGGGAAATTGAATAGGGGTAACATAGGAGGGGTGGAAATGTTTGAAAGATGACTAAGTCAATCGTGCTGTATATGCATATCTATCATTCTATCAATGTATAGCTATTGCAGCGTATGGAGTACGTTTACTCCATTAGCAGCAGCCCTTTCTTTAGTGCTTGCTTTCCAAAGGAGTAAATTGGATTATCTGTAGGTAAATACCTGTTTTGCCTAATTGCCCGCTTATCCAGCTGCGCTTTTTAAAACGCAGGGGCGAAGAATAATTGGCAACCAGAAAGCGGTGTTCATCTAACCTTGCCACCGAAGGGAAGGCAGTGTCTCCCGCACCGGGCAGGTTCATTACCCACTCCACTTTACCGGTTTGCCGGTTAATGCGGTAAAGGGCCGTTGTTTTGGCAGTAATTGACCAACCTATCCAGTTTGTTAAGCGTTGATGGCGCATAGAGCTCTTTTGCGATGCTTTGCCAAAAGGTTTTTTACCTAATTGTTTACGCGCTATTAAATACAACTCGTTGCCATGCCGGAACATACGGGGCGATTGGTAACAATAAGGGTCTGTTTCGGAAAAGTGCCATTTGCCAAGGCTATCTTTTGCAGCAAAAGCCACCTGCGAGCCAAAACCGTTTCTGTCCCCATCTTCCAGCCTGGTAACTGCCCATAGGTTGCCGTAGCGGTCAAACTCAAAGTCCGTTTCCGATACACCACCGTAATACACCACATCGGTGTCGCCTACTGCCGTAAAATCTCTTCCGTTTCCTGTTTGCTTAAAAAACAGCGACACGGTTCCATCGCCCTTCAATTCGTAGTGTGAACCCGAGTAGCTGGTTAAATACGTATGACCATTGCGGTTCTTCATGCTCCAGTGAACTTCGCCTTTGGCAAGCACGTTTTCCGGCCCGTACCAATTGCCATCGCCACCGGTATAATAGCGATTGATGTGTTGAGGCTCAAAGGCCATCATGCTGGCACCGGCAGTAAAACAATAAAACTGCAGCCGGCCACCAATTACCACCAAATAAGGTTCGCGCACATCGCGCCCCGGAAACAACTCCATTTCTTTACGCCACTGCCTGCCATCGGCTGTTGAAATAACATACACACCTGTTTTCTTCGATGCAAAGTGCGTAGGACCGGTGCGGAAAGCCGCATACAAACGGTGGTTATAAACCGCTATGCTGATATTGTTGTTAGAAGCCTGTGCCTTTACTCCGGCAGGCAAATCGGCCGAAGGCGACAGCCAGTAAGGCTCGGCCGGCTGAACGCAATATTGCAAGCTGGTATCAGTAACCCCGTCAAACAGCACCGGATCTTCGGGGGTAACAGCATGGGCGGGCAGGTAACCGGAAAGTATCTCTTTCATGCTGCCCGGGTCTTTAGAATGAAACAGCCGCTGGGTTTGGCAGGAGGCGAAAAGCAAAATTGCAGGCAGGAAAAGTAAAAGGTTAGCTTTTATCATTACCTGCCAAACTTAGCAGAAGTAAAGGGGTCAGAAAATTTTTCCGAAAAAACTATGTAGAAAAATTAAAAAAGAGTTTTTAGTTTAGCGTTACCGCTTTTTGGTGGGCGGCAATTTAGATACGCAGGGAGTCAGGCCCCTGCGTATCGCTTTTTAGGGAAGTCCTTAAATTCTTCTGCCGGTCCGCCACACTCCGCTTGTTATATTTTTTCACCTTCGCCACGCTGTAAATAACACAACATGGCTAACTACAAATCGCTCGAAGAATTAGTAAACATTGATTCGCCCACCGGCTACACGGCTAATGCCTGTAAATACATTTTTGAAGAACTGACCCGCATAGGTTACCAACCCGAATACACCAACAAAGGAGCGGTAAAATGCAAACTGGGCAATAACCCCGCGCTGGCCATTGCCGCACATGTAGATACTCTAGGGGCTATTGTATCGGGCATTAAAAGCAACGGCACTTTGCAGTTTAGCCCGCTGGGCGGTTTGTTGCTTACCAGTGCCGAGGGCGAGTATGTAAACATTATTACCCTGAACGGGAAA
>CAZLXD010000037.1:0-1856 GCA_964563185.1 uncultured Chitinophaga sp. | reverse complement strand
GGGAAAACCTACACAGGCACTTTGCTATTTGATAATCCCTCGGCCCATGCTAACAAAGACCGCGAAACCACCCACCGCAGCAACTACAATATGCACCTGCGCATTGACGAAGAAGTTTATATTAAAGACGATGTAACTAAACTAGGCATAGCCATAGGCGATATTGTAGCCTTTGAACCCCGCTACCGCGAATACGACAACGGTTTTATTAAAAGCCGCTTTATGGATAACAAGGCCGGTTGCTTTGTATTGTTTGAAATTGCCCGTTACTGCAAAGCCAATAATCTAAGCCCTGCTGTAGAACTTTTTTTCAGCAACTATGAAGAAGTAGGCCACGGAGGTACGGTGGGCTACAGCGATACCGTTACCGACCTACTGGTAATTGACATGGGAGTAATGGGCGATGCCTGCGAGGGCAGCGAAGTAAAATGCAGTATATGCGCCAAGGACAGCAGCGGCCCTTACGATTACGGGTTTAGAAAGAAACTGGTGGAACTGGCGCAGGCTAACCACATACCTTACGCTATTGATGTATACCCTTACTACGGCAGCGATGGCAGTGCCGCCCTGGGTGCCGGTAAAGATTACAGAGTAGCTTTAATTGGCCCAGGTGTAGCCGCCTCGCATGGCGTGGAGCGTACCCACAAAAAAGGCATACAGGCTACTATTGATTTGTGCGTAAAGTATATACAGGCAAGCGGGCTGTAACCTCGCTGTTTTAGTTTACTGCTTTACCCAAACGGTGCTTTGGTTGGTAAACACAAACTCGCAGTACTTATAAAAGTCGTAAATGTCGAGGTGTATATCGGCATAGGGATAGCGCTTGTAATCTTCGTTTGCGCGATAAACATCACCGCTATAGGTAGTGGCCTCTAAGCGCAGCTGCACTTCTACCCCGTCTTCATCGTTTTGGAATTTGTATAGGTATTTAGGGGCAAGTAAATAGTAGGTAACCGCATCAATGTTGTTATACATGGCCAGTTCAATATTTACCTCGCCTTTGCGGGTGCCATCGCAATATACCTTGTTCATGCTGCCGTATATTCTTACGCTAGCAAATGAGGTAATGGGTATAGTATCGGTGCCGGCTATCATCAGCGAAGGCAGTTTGGCTTTTACCGCCACCAGTTCTTCTTTTTCCTGCGGCCAATTTGTTTCGTTGCATTCCTCGTTGCCTTTGTTTTCAACACATCCCGCTATGCCGAAAAACAGCAGGCAAACTGTTACAGGTATCAGGTAGGTTTTCATAGAATAGTTTTATACCAACAAAGCTACCATGCCCGTCTGCCGGCTGGCGATGATATTCCTCACTTTGGGAATATGGCAGATAGAAAGCCAAAGGCTAAATGCGGGGGCGCCAACTTACATTTAAGGGATGACAGCACTCTTTCACATTTCCTGTAAAAGGGAAACATATTTTCCGCGCATTTCGTACTCTTGAAGGAAACGCCAATGATATAGAACACACCCATTTAACCCCTGCCGAAAAAGAAATAGCCCTGCGAGGGCATATTATCGAAGTCCTCGTTTCAGAAAATGCTTTACTTAAGGAAAAACTAAGGCTCCTTGCTTCGGCCATTGCCGCCAAACAGACAGCTTATTCCCTTTCTGAATTAGAAATGCTGGAAAAACTGACCGGATTGGGCATTTCCGAAAAAGAAAATGGAATAACCGGCTCCAATCCTTCCATTTCTGAGATAAGAAATGGAATAACCTATTTCAGTTCTTCCATTTCCCGACCAGAGAATGCCTCAACTAACCTAAATTCGGCAGTTTCTGAAAAAGAAAGCGGGCAAACGCAGTGTCACGTCCTAAAATAGGTTGACCAAAAATTAAACAAACATTGGTCGCTTATG
>CAZLXD010000036.1:5744-20114 GCA_964563185.1 uncultured Chitinophaga sp. | reverse complement strand
CGTAGGTATTCTATCATTGTTTATGGTATTGCAAGCAAACATCAGCCATTTGAATGCAATCTATTTGCATTCACTAAAAATACTTTTTACCAGCATCTTTTATAAGTGAGGCGACTTTGTTTTTTAAATCTATTGGTTCTAAAACTTCCAAATCAGCTCCATAGCTCAAAAAAATAGTTTCCAATTCAAAATTGGGGACTAAATGCAGTTGGTAGGTTTTGGAGGTTTCGTTTTCATTTACTAATGTTTGGCTGTGGTGCAGAGGAGCATTATCTAAATGATACGCTCTTGGCTTATTTACCTTAATGGCTACTTTTTGCGGCTGAGCACCTTTTATAACTGATACTCCTATTACGTGCTTAAAGTATTCGACAGGGTTAAAGTCGGGTGCCGGAACAAATTGCCTGGTGTTGTCAACCGTTACTTTACGGCTTACAATTCTATCTAAGCCGTAATGCTGCAATTCGTTTTTGGCATCGCTGTGCCCAATTAAATACCACCTGCTTTTGTATTCTTTTAATAGGTATGGGCTTACTGTTTCGGTAACGGCCTGCTCGCTAGTAAACGAACGGTAATCGAAAACCACTACCCCTCGGTCAATAACAGCCTGTAGCAGTTTAGGTATATGTTGTAACCCTGAGATTCCCTGCCGTTGGTCGAATAGAATATAGGGACGTTCATCGGCAATGGTATCGGCATGGTGTACCAATGATTCGTAAATTTCTTTCAGGTCCTCGTGCAGTTGTATGCCGGGTATTTGTTTTAAAATAGCCACCGCCACTTTAACCGATGCAAGTGAGTCAGGGTCTATTTGATGTTTTTTGTAGCTCCATTTAGGATTGGTGTAACTGTAATAGTATTCGGTAATGGTTCTGCCGGCTTTGTTTTTTGCTTTACGCGGATCTTTTGTGATTTCAGCGCCCAGTTTTTCTAAATACTTCAGGTCGTAATTTAAGGTACGCAAGGAAATTTCTGCGGCATCGCGCACATCGGCTAAATCGTCTGCCAGCAACTTTAGTAATTGCTTTTTGGTATATCCCTTTCGGCTTTGCAGGTATTTTTCTAAATGTTCTCTCCTGCGTTCAGCTAAGGAAATATATGCTCCGTCCTCTGTTGGTATCATTATTCGGGGTGTTTGGTGTGCAAATGGATTGCACTCAGGTGTAACTTCTTTGCTTCGTAATTATACATAAACACTATGAAAAACGCAATTACCATTTTCGACCATTTGCACTTTGCCACCCCTACCACCGAGCAACGCAATGCGCTGCAAGGCATGGCTGATTTTACTAAAAAGGAAAACAGCGATGACTTTTACATACTGTGCGGAGCGGCAGGAACAGGGAAGACTTCGATAGTAAGTGCCTTTATCGGTTACCTGAATGCGCTGGATATACGCTACCAAATAGCAGCCCCTACGGGCAGGGCAGCGCGTATTTTAGGGCGCAAGAGTAATACGCTGAGCAGCACTATACACTCTATGATATACACCCGCGTGGTGAATAAGAAAACGGGAGAGATTACATGGCGGTTAAAGCAGAACCTGAACGCAAGGGAGACGATATACATTATTGATGAGGCATCGATGATACCCAGCCTGCCCGATAAAAGCGAGGATTCGCTTTTTAAGTGTGAGGATTCGCTGCTGAGTGACCTGGTGAAGTTTGTAAAGAACGGACATAAAAGCAGCAAGGTGTTGTTTTTGGGCGACCGCTACCAATTGCCACCGATACACGAAACAGAGTCGAGGGCTTTGTGTGCCACGTATTTGGAAAAGAAGTTTGGATGGAAAGGGAAAACAAACCTGCTGACGGAAGTGAAACGACAAGCAGAAGGCAGCCAGATAATGATGAATGCGATTGACACGCGAAAAGGTATTGATGAGGGGAAGATGGAGGTGCGCCTGGACGGTTATAAGTTTGCCAATTTGTGGCGGGCAGCCGATGATTATGTGCATGGGTTTACCAGCAATGGCAGCGAACATGGTATTTCGATAGGTGCTACGCATAAAATGAACAGCCTGTTTAACGGTGCCGTAAGGGAACGATTGTTTGGTAAAACAGCGCTGATGTTAGAGCCGGGGGACTTAATGATGGTGACTACGAACTGGACGCGTAACTCGCACCGATTATACAATGGCGACCATGTTACCATTAAGGAGGTTTTTGCGGAGCAGATGGAGGAAGTGGCAGGGCTTCATTTTGTGCCGGTAAAGATTGTTTACAAAGACTTGCAGGGCAAGGAGGAGGAAATTGAAGATTACTTGCTGGTGGAGAGTATTGAAGCCAAGAACGGGCAGTTGGATTCGGTTACCGAGAACCGATTGAGGGGAGAGCGGTTTAAAGTGAACCGGGCATTTTCGGAAACGGGTTTTCCGGAAGATGACCGCTATGTGGGTGCGCTGCGTTTAAACTACGGTTATTCGATAACCTGCCACAAGGCACAGGGCGGTGAGTGGGAGAAGGTTTACCTGAATACTTTCCATATGCCGGACCTGAGGTTTCAATATACTGCTGTGACCAGAGGGAAGGAGAGTTTGGCGTTGTATTGAGTGAGGGATTGCGAAAGGGTAAAAGTTGCAGAATGACGAGGTGTTGTTAATACAAACCACCTCGCCCGTTGGGCACTCCTCCTTGAAACAAGGAGGAGAATTTGAACAGCCGAATACCGCGCCTCACCCCGACCCTCTCCACGAGTGGAGAGGGTGGAATACAAACAGCCACCACCTCGCCCTTCGGGCACTCCTCCTTGAAAAAAGGAGGAGAATTAAATACAAACCTCCCCCAACAAAATTTTCTACCGCAAATTTTGTTTGCCCCCTCCAAAGGGGGACAAATACAAACAGCCGAATACAAGGCGGAAGGTTGCTTCAACCAATACTTGTTTGTTTTTTAAGGTTGCTTCGTTCCTCGCAATGGTTTCGCAATGACAGGGTTGTTAGATAACCACCTCGCCCTTCGGGCACTCCTCCTTGAAAAGGAGGAGAATTAAATGCAAACCTCCCCCAACAAAATTGCCTCATCCGCCCTACGGGCACCTTCTCCTAAAGGAGAAGGGAAAAAGAAAATATCTGTTTGCAAATTTTGTTTGCCCCCTCGTAGAGGGGGACAGAACAGCCACCTCACCTAAATCCTCTCCTAAAGGAGAGGACTTTAACAGCCAAATACAAGGCGGAAGATTGTTTTTGTATTTGCGCGAGGGATGGAAGCGGATACCCCGCAAGGTTTTTGCAAGAGGCATGCACTTAATGGGCAGGAGATTGCTTCACCTACGCTGCGCTACGGTTCGCAATGACGCTATTTGCTTTTGCAAAAACCGAGGAGTATGAGCGGACAGCCCGACCCCGCTAAGTGGTATAGCTTCAGGAGGAGGAGATTGCTTCCCGCTTCGTTCCTCGCGGTCGCAATGACGGGGCAAAAGGCGGGGGCGCGCCCAAGTGGTTAGAGTAAGGTGAGGGTTTGGTGGCATAGGGCTTTTACATCTAAACCCGGTGTGGCGCTGCCTATTTTTATTAGTGCCTGTTTGGCATTTTCTAAACCGCGCAGGCGGATGGAGTGGTCGGTGCTCCAAATGGTGGAAAGCAGCCAGGTGTAGGCATCGGTTTCGCTTAGCTTAAAACGCTGGCAGAGCAATGGCACTGTTTGTGCCGAGGAAACGAAGGCGGCACTTTCGGTATTGATTACTTCGAGCACTTTTTTGATGGAATTACTTTTAGCAGTTAGTGCCTGATTGCTGGCTATAACCAGCATACTGCTCCAGGGGGCACTGAACTCGCCAATCATGCGCAGCTTACCGCTTACCACATGTTCTTTGGTCATGTATTTTTCCCAGTAAAAAATTTGTGTTTCGTTTTTAGTGAGCGATTCGATGGCACCATCAATGCTTCGCACTTCTATGAGGTCTTCGGGGTTTACTTTTTCGCCCCGCTGCTCGGCATGTATCATGGCCATGAGGTGCGAGCCGCTGCCGAGTTTGCTGATGGCATATTTTTTTGGCTGGCGGCTGTAAACGGAATGGAAAGAAGACTGAGCGCCCGTAAAAATTCCCCAGCCTAAGGGAGAGGTGATATACTCTTTTACAATTTTTGCGGGCAGGCCTTTGGAGGCTGCCGATATAAACCCTTCGGTGAGCAGAATGGCTAAATCCAACTCACCGGAGCGCAGGGCTTCGGTCATTACGCCTGTTCCTCCGGGAAAAAACTTCCAATTTACATCAACGCCTGCCTGCGCAAACCTGCCCTGCTCTACCGCTAAGTTCCAGGGCAGGTTAAAGTGTTCGGTTACTCCTCCTATGCAAATGTTATTGCTCATGTTTTATATCGTATCGCGGAGTTGAACCCCGGTTTTTATTTACTGAAAAAATTAATGGTAGCGTTCACTACGGTTTGTAAATGGGCGGGTAGTTCGCTTTGGTCCCAGGGGTGCTTACCGCCAAAGTTATGGTTTCCGTTCTCAACAATCAGCAGCGTAGAATGTTTGTTCCATTCGTGCATTTCGGTGGCAGCAGTGGCGGGCACTGTTTCGTCTTTTGCCCCGTGTATAATAAAAAACGGAATGGTTAGCTGCTTTACCGCATCGGGAATAAAGAGGCGGTGAATATTGGCAAAGTAGTCTTCGTACATCTGCCACTTAACGGGCATCATTTGGTTGGTGCGCGCATTGGGAATAAAGATAACGCCATCGCACTTTATCTTTTCCATTTCGTCCTGCTTCCAATACTTGCCTATTTCGTTTACGCTGCCCCAGGTGCACAGTTTTTTTACGCGGGCATCTTCGCGTGCCTTTAAAATAGAGATGCCTCCTCCGCGACTGTGGCCGCAAAGGAAAAGTTGCTCTTTATCGCATTCCCTTTCTTCTACCGGAAAAGATTCGGAGCAAACCCAATCGAGCACTACGCCTAAGTCATCTAACTCAATACTGATGTTGTCGTTACCAAAGGCTTCGAGGTCCACAAAATCAACGGGATGATCAATGGTGGTGCCGTTGTGCGAAAAGCTGAATTTTACAAACACAAAACCCGCTTCGGCAAATTTATCGGCTACCAAATCGAAAGCGCCCCAATCCTTAAAACCTTTAAAGCCGTGGCTGAAAATCACTACCGGTTTTTTTGCCCGATTGCTCAGGTAATAAACATCGGCCAAGAAAGGCCGCCCGTGTTTGCTTTGCAGAATAATGTTCCGCTCGCGGATAATCATAAGCGCAAACATAGAATACATTAGCACACGTACAATACAGATTTTGGCCGGTTAAATCGGGTAGTAAATTCAGCGGAAATCAGTTTCATAGCCCTCTATTTGTGTGCCGTTGCATTTGCATTTAACTCTTACATTCGCTCGCCATGTCGCTAAACCTTGAAGACATAAAGAAACCGATTGCCACAGAACTGAATGAGTTCGAAGTTAGGTTTCGTGAATCTATGCGCAGCAAGGCTCCGCTGCTGGACCGCATTACCCATTACATAGTTACCCGCAAGGGCAAGCAAATGCGCCCTATGTTTGTTTTTCTTTCGGCCAAGCTTTGCGGGCAGGTAAACGAAGCCACGTTTGTAGCGGCATCGCTGGTAGAGATATTGCATACGGCTACTCTGGTGCACGATGATGTGGTGGACGATTCGTATCAGCGCAGAGGCTTCTTTTCCATCAACGCTTTGTGGAAGAACAAGATTGCGGTGCTGGTGGGCGATTATCTTTTATCGAAGGGGCTCCTTATTTCGGTGGAGAATAATCAGTATCAGTTGCTGGAAATTCTTTCCAACACTATCCGCGAAATGAGTGAAGGAGAGTTGTTGCAACTGGAAAAAGCCAGAAGGCTCGACATTAAAGAGGACATCTACTTTGACATCATCCGCCAAAAGACTGCTTCCCTGATTGCCTCGGCCTGCGCCTGCGGAGCTACCACTACTACCAAGGATGCCGAAATGATACAGCGGGTAAAAACCATGGGCGAAAAAATCGGTATTGCGTTTCAGATAAAAGATGATTTGTTTGATTACGAAGAAGCCGAAATAGGCAAGCCCCGCGGTATTGATATTAAGGAACGCAAAATGACTTTGCCGCTCATATTCACACTTAACAAAGTGGAGTCATCGGAAAAGAGGAAGATTATCAATGTTATAAAGAACGATAATCAGAATGCCGAAAAGGTAAAGTGGGTGATTGATACCGTACGCACCAACGGTGGGTTGGACTATGCCGTAAAGCGTATGAACGAATACAAAGAAGAAGCGCTGAAAATTCTGAATACTTTCCCCAACAGTGAAGCTAAAACCTCGGTGGCACAGTTGATAGAGTTTACCATACAGCGGAAGAATTAAAGAAACGCAAGCAACTCTTCTATCAAGCCTCTTCCGTTCACCAGCCTTGGCACTTTATTTTGTCCGCCCAGTTTTCCTTTTTGTTCCATCCATTTGTAGAATGTTCCGGCAGCAACAGGGATTACTTCCAAAGCTTCCAGTGCTAAATTGTTACTGCGCTTTTGTGCGTAGTTGGAATTTTCCTTTTGGAGTTGTTTGTCGAGTTCTATGGCAAAGGTGTTTACCTCAACGGGTGCTTTGTTGAACTCAATAACAAACTGTATGCGGCCTTTTTGGTTTAGGCTGATGTATTGGGGAGCTACGGTGTATTCGTTTACCGAAGTTCCGAATACCTCATTGGTTTTCATTAAGGCATTTACCACATTGTTCAATAGCAAATCTTCCCCAAAGGCATTGATGTATTCCTGTGTGCGGCCTGTTATTCGGAACGAAAACGGATTGAGTTTTGTAAAGGTGATAACATCGCCAATGGCATAGCGCAACAGTCCGTTTAAGGCGGTAACAAGCAGCACATACGGTACCCCAACTTTTACTTCTTCCAAACTAAGCACTCTTTGTTTCTGGGTTTCGTATTCGCTGAAGGGAATAAACTCATAAAACACTCCGCTGTTGGTGAGCAAAAGCAAATCGCCCCCCTGCAAGCCGGACTGTATGCCAAAGAAGCCTTCAGTAGCGTTGTAGGTTTCAAAGAATAGCGCATCGCTTCTTCCGGCAAGTTCGTTAAACTGTTTTCGGTAAGGCTCAAAGTTGACTCCGCCATGAAAAAAGATGCGGTAGTTTTTCCATAAGTCGGTGAGCGTAGTAAAAGGTTTTTCTTTTTTAATCTCACTCAACACGGCCAAATGCCAGGTAGGAACACCGCTAATGGTGCCCACATCGGCTTTGCTTACATCGTGTGCTATCTGTTTTACTTTGTGTTCCCACGAAGGATGGGTAACAAGGTCGTTATCCGGCACATAAATAGTGCGGAACGGCAGCGGAATATTCTTCATCATAATGGCGGAGATGTCGCCCACCACAATGGCCGAAGGTTGCAGGGTTTCGTAAATGCCACCCGTCATCACAAAATTTTTGTGCGTGAGTATGTCAACGGTTTTGTCGAGCGAGTGGATGCGCGAAAGACTATAGAAGGTTCCGGCTACTTGTGTTCTTCGAATGAACTTTCGGGTAAGCGGAATGAGTTTGTTTTTACCGCTGGTGGTGCCGGCTGTTTTACCCAACCAACGAACGCGGTCGCGCGTCATTACATTTTGTTTGCCGGCTTTTAGTTTTTCTACATAAGGCTCGTAGAAGGAGTATTGAGTTACGGGAACCCGTTTTTGAAATTCATGATAAGTAGCATCCGATTTCAAGCTCAGTTCGTTGCCCATTTGCGTTCCTGCAACGGCTTTTAAAACATCGCGGAAGTTGCGCTGCTGTTCTTTTAAAGAAAGTTGAGCAGAGAATACGGGCGGGTAACAATACTTTAGAAAAGTCCGAAAAAGGAGGTTCTTTAAGTCGGGCATGGAATGAAGAGAAGAGCCGTTCAACTCCTTAATGATTCGGCTTTTTTGTGCAGCACGAAGTTTTGCCCCAGGTAAACCCTGCGCACCTGTTCATCGGCAGCTAATTCCTCCGCAGAGCCTGCTTTCAGAATTTTTCCTTCAAACAATAGATAAGCTCGGTCGGTAATGGAGAGAGTTTCCTGTACGTTGTGGTCGGTAATGAGCACACCTATGTTTTTCTCTTTCAGTTTAATAACAATGCGTTGAATATCTTCTACGGCAATTGGGTCAATACCGGCAAAGGGTTCATCCAGCAAGATAAACTTAGGGTCGGTGGCGAGTGCGCGGGCAATTTCGGTTCTTCTGCGCTCGCCACCCGAAAGCACATTGCCCATGCTGGTGCGTACCCGGTTCAAACCAAACTCGGAAAGCAATAATTCCAAACGCTCTTTCTGTTGGGCTTTCGTTAGCGTTGTCATTTCCAATACGGCAGCAATGTTATCTTCTACCGAAAGCTGACGAAACACGGAAGCTTCCTGTGGCAGGTAACCAACGCCCAACTGCGCGCGCTTATACATGGGCAGGTCGGTAATTTCCTGATTACCTAAAAAAATTTTTCCGGAGTCGGGAGGAATTAAACCTACTATTTGGTAGAACGAAGTGGTTTTGCCGGCACCGTTAGGCCCTAGCAAACCAACAATTTCGCCCTGATTCACCTGCACGGAAACATCGTTCACTACCGCACGGCCTTTGTAAACTTTCAATAAATGTTCTGAGCGTAATGTGAGCATGAGTAGTTGCTGCTAAAAGTCGGTGCCAAAAGTAAAATAATACATAGGCTTCTTGCTTACCTCGCCTGTGTCGTAACCCCATGCGGTATCAAAGCGGAAGAAGTAACTGAGGAAAGTAGTGCGGAAGCCCGGGCCAAAGCCAACAATAACCGGAGTTTTGTAACGCTTCACCCTTACAATCACCGAAGGGTTTTCGGATGAGTTCGGAATTTCTTCGTTGAACAGCGGATTACTGTCGGAGAAAGGAGTGAGGCCTTCCCATGCCGTTCCCACATCCACAAAAGCCACTAACTGAAAGTTGCGGATGATTTCGGAACGAATAGGTTGATTAATCAGTGCAGAGAAAACCGGAATGCGAAACTCCGAATTCAGCACAATATACTTATCGCCATTGCGGGCGTTTTGTTTAAAGCCGCGCACAGGTGTTGCCAGCGTTTGAAAAGCGTAGTTATTGTTGGTGTTAATAGGGGTGGTACGATTGAATTTGTCAACGGTAGGCGAGGTAATCCAGTTATCCAGGCCACCCATGTAATAAATCAATCGCGAGTTGCCGAACGATGCACCAAAGGCTAAACGATTAGCCCAAATAATTTGCTTGTAAATTTTTTGATAGTGACGCAAATCGAAACCAATTACGGTCAGATATTTATTGTTGAATTGCACAATCGGCACATCGGCCTGCCCGCCCACTTCTTTGTTTTTAGTAGGGAACTGCTTGTGAATTTCAGCAAACACCTTAAAGCGTGTTCCGTAACGTATGTTAGTCATTACCTCCATGCAGTTATCGAACACATATTCAGCACGGGCAAATAACCAGTTATCGGAAATGCTTGGCAGGTTTAGCGAGAATTCATCTTTAGCTTTATAAACCACTTTGTCATTTCTAAACGCAATGCCAAAGCGAAGGCTGTTCAACACATCCAACGGATATTTCAATTCAATTTCAGCATAGTTGGTTTTAATGCTGTAGTCCACAGGCGCATTGTTACCAATAGCTAAACCGCTAAAGGGAAGTTTATCGTAAGCGGTACTGCTTTGCGAACGTCTGTAGAAAGTAAGTTTGTAGTCGAGCCGTTTGGTCAGGTTTTCGTACGTAATAAAATACTGATTACTGCCGCCCGGGCCGGTGAAAGGCAGGCTGAGTCCGCCATATACTTTGTGGTTCTCCAGCAAATCGGTAATGCCGAATTTGAACATGAAGCTAACCGGAGCTACATTGTATTGCGGAACCGAAGGGTCGAACGGCTGATAACGGGTCATCATCAGATTGTTGTCAATCTGTGTAATCACTTTATCTATCATAAAGCGAACAAAGTAGGGACGCACCCGCGAAAAGCGGAATACATAGCCTTCCTGTGCATTGTTGATTTTTGAAGTGGCTGCCGAATCCCAGTCGAACAGTTTAATACCGTAATCAAACTCGCTTTGAAAATCGAACGGACGGTTACCCTTTGCAGCAGTAGAAGTATCGTAAACAGAAAGCGGAGTGTCCGGCTTTTTTTCTTTCGGTTCTTCTTTCTTCTCTTCGGTGGTTCCTTTTAGTTTCTTCTCCAGCTGCGCCACATAATCCATTTGCGGAACACTGCCTTGGGCATTGTTTGAGGTTAGTTCATACTTATAAAAGCGTGGGCGGTTGCCTTTCCGCACTAAATCGAGCGTAAGGTTTTTAGCCGCTACAGTACTCTGCTCTAAAATACCGCGCTGCATATTGCTGTAAGCTGCTGTTACTCCCCCTTTGATGTATACTTTTTCGAAAACCGAATCGGTAATGGTAACTGTACTAAAATCAAGTAGTGAGTCAGCCGGAACTGATTCGCGCATGGAAATAGAATCGGTATTGCCGGAATCGTTGTAGCGGTAGAAATATGTTTTAAGGCGGTGAGAAAAAATATTGTCGAAATGCCCGATGTAACGATTGCGTATTCCGTTAGCATCACTCAAAAAGCAAAACTCCTTGTTGCTGAAATTTTGAGGAAAGGTTTCGTTGGCATTGGGTGTTGAAGTAATTCTATAAAGCTGCGAAGCTTCTAAATCGTAAAAGAACAAATCGAGATTCTTGTTCATTACCTGCGATTCGTAACGAATAGGGGTTAAATCGGGCGAAGGGCGATTGCTGGAAAACAAAATGCCGCGCGAACTGTCCGCTTCAATGTAAGCGGGGTAAAGGTCATCATAATAATCATCCGTAATTCGCTTAGTGGTTGTAGAGGCAATGTTGTAAGTGAACACGTCCGTCTGTCCGTTTTGTATGGCGCTCATCACCAATTGCTTGCTGTCAATAAAGGAAAAACTGATAACCTTCTGGAATTTACGCACCGGATTGACTTCCATTTTCTTCGTTTCCAAATCGTAAAAGCGAAGAAAAGTTTGAGCGCGTTTGTCGTTCAGTATCGCTAACCGTTTTCCCGAAGGCTCCCAGGCAATCAGCGGAATAGACTCATCGGTAAAAATGGTGTTGGTTCTGAAACCTCCGCGGAAAACAATTTTGCGTTTATTGGTTTCGGTGTTCAACACATGCACTTTGTAGCGACCCATATCGTTGCTGGCATATGCAATATGCTTTCCATCGGGGCTCAGGCGAGGCTGATAGTATTTAATGTCCTTCTTAATCTTTGCGTTTACCACAAAACTGTCTGAAGGGAGTGTCGTGATTTTCTTTTCGGCATAAAACCTATTGCTGTAGTAGGTAAACCACTGTTGCAGGGTTTCGGAAAGGTTGGTTCCCAGAACAAAAAGAAATCCATTGTCAACGCTGCGGTTAACACGGGTAAGATAGATGATGTTACTTACGGCTGTTTTGCCGTGTACTTCTTCAATATAATGCCAGATAGAATGACCCACGAACACGGCCTCTTCGGGTTGCAGTTTGTTCAGCTTTTTGTAGCGCCCGGTAAGTATGCCATCGCGCAGGCGGTTTTCCATTTCGCTGTCCCAGTCGTGGCCTATGTATTGTATTAAACCGAACTTGTACCAGTCGGGCAGGTTAAGCATTACCGCATTTTGAATGACCTCGGCAAAGCTGCTGCCCAACACAATCTTATCCAGGTAAATTTTAGCAATGCCTTCGCGTACCTGCTTATCTAAAAAACGGTGGTCACCATTGTTGTAAATAAAAATTTTATTGTCGGGAACCTGCGTGGTGCCACCGGGGTTTTGTCCGGCTTCGTATATACCAATGTTGGTTTGGTTCAGTTCATTGATGTTGTTGTAAACGATGATGTCAATCTTTCTGCGGTATTTGAAGTCGAGCAGTGTGGCAATTTCATCCGATACATCTTCCGCGGCTTTAATCACATACTTGCCTACATCCTGCCCGCCCTGATAGAAATACGTAATAAAATTGTCGCTTTCGTAATACTGAAAAGTATAGTCTTTGTATTGCACGCGGTTTTGCCCGAATTTTTCTTCGGTGGTTTGCGCGTAAAACGCAACGGGTAAAAGGCAAAAGGCAAAAAATAAAAACTGCCGCATCGGGTAATTCAGGATTAACACTTCAAACGCTGGCAGGTAAAGTTTGTTTTAATTCGCGCAGCATTTCAACTGCTTCAAACTTAAACAAATTACAAATGTTACGGATACACAAACTCACTTTTAACCCTTTCATGGAAAACACTTACATAGTGGCCGATGAAACGAAGGAGTGTGTGATTATTGACCCCGGCTGCCATAACGAGCGGGAACGCCTGCAATTGCAACAGCTAATTGAAGCGAATGGCTATACTCCGGTTCGTTTATTAAATACCCATTGCCACATCGATCATTTTCCCGGAAACAAGTTTGTGTGCGACACTTACAACCTGCTGCCGGAGTTTCACGAAATTGAATATCAGGTAATGAAAGGCGCCCTGGATTATCAGAGTTTTTTCGGGATGACTTTGGAAGAGTCGCCCGCCCCCGAAAACTATTTGAAGGAAGGCGATGTGATAACCTTCGGCCAATCGTCTTTCTCCGTTCTGTTTACGCCCGGCCACTCGCCCGGCCATTTGGCTTTTTACTGCCGGCCCGAAAACAAAATTTTTAGTGGCGATGTATTGTTTCAAGGAAGCGTAGGCCGCTACGATATTCCCGGGGCCAGTGGTGAGGTTTTATACAAAAGCCTGACCGAGAAAATGATGACGCTACCCGATGAAGTAGTAGTTTACAGCGGCCACGGACCTGAAACTACTATTGGGCAGGAAAGAAGAAGCAATCCGTTTTTGAACAAAGCAGTTTTCTTTCAGAACTAACTACAGCCCCGGAGCCTTAAACTGCTCTTCCAGCTTTTTGTTGTGTTCTAAATCTTTCTTTACATCTGCCGGAATGGGATATTCCTCCAGTAAATCATAATCGCCCCAAAACCTGGTGTTGTATTTGTACGGCTCTAAGTAAAGGTTGGTCATAGCCCAAAACTTCCCTTTCTGCATTATCCCACCCACCTCATCCGTTTCAAAATCATCAAAGTAAATTTCAAACAATTCCTCCACTACAAAATCAACACTCTTGGTAGCCAGATTCACCACATGGTGGTTGTAGCTGCGGGTAATAGAGCTAACCACATATTTACCGTTCACCTTTTCGGTTTCAATTACATTCTTTTCGTTCACCAACTGCCAGCGGCTTTCGTTTTCGTAGCGGGTGCGCTTGTAACCTGGGTTCGGGAATTTTTCAATTTCAATACGGGTAATGGCAAAGGTTTCCTTCTCTACCCAAACACTAGCCTTCTCTAAATTTTTACTGCTGTTGTCCTTGTATTGCAGGCTAATGTGGTATTGCACGCTATCCTCGCTTACAAACTTGGGCGCGTAAAAATCCAGCTTCTTCGGGTCCAGGAAATTGTTCTTGTTGTAGCTGTATGGGTTCTCTTTCAGCAAATCCACTAAGTGGTCGCCATGCACATCGCCATTGGTTTCGTAGCTCTCACTTCTGCGCTGCTGATTAACCTGCACACTTTCGTGGAAGGAATACTGGTAAATGCTTTTGCAGTTAAAGGCCACACTTACATCGGCTTCAATCAGGCGCACATACTTTCCGTTCTCTTTATGATACTGGCGATACAAACCAGTGGAGATAAGCGAGTCGAACAGAAAGTTCTTGCGCATGTTTTCAATGGCCTTTAATAAAACACCGCGGGCATTCATAGCTACCACCACTACTTCCTGCTTGGTTTCCACCGAAGAAGAAATATAAACACGAACGGTATCGCCTTCTTTATAACTGGTAATAGAAAGCACCTGTGTGGCATAGCCCACATAACTCACCCGCAGGGAATCTTTCAGGTTTAGTTTGGGTATGGGAATTTCAAAGTAGCCGTCATCATCCGTCAATCCGCCTAGCTGCGTGTTCTTTATTTGCACGGCTGCCATGCCCACGGGTGCATTAGCGGCATCCTTATCGTACACAAAACCACGCAGGTAAATGTTTTCCTGTGCCTGTAGCAGCAAAGTGCTAATGGTAAGCAGTATTGCAAGTGGGAATTTCATACGCAGGTTGGTTAGGTTACAATTAGAACGCGAACAAAATAAAAAATGATGTACCAAATACTTTGACACATCATTTTCTAATAGTTTAAACAAGAAGAATCTACCAGCTTAAATCATCATCGAACTTCTTCATGAATTTTTCGATTTCTGATGTATCCTGCTTTTTCTTCTTCTCAGCGGTTGGTGCTGCGTTCTTATCCAAATAGTCGGTGAGTTTGTTCTCGCGCTTTTTGGGTTTTGGTTCGGCAGTCCCTTCTGTTTTTACAAAATCTTTTTTGAATTCTGTTTTAGGAACAAAAGATTTTTTCTCGGCATCAAAAGGTT
>CAZLXD010000036.1:0-5734 GCA_964563185.1 uncultured Chitinophaga sp. | reverse complement strand
CTACGACTGGGAGGACAAACTCTTTTTTGCCTCCGAAAGATTTCCGTTCGCCAAAGTTTTTCTCACCGCGGTCTTCGTAGCGTTTTCTTTCGCCTTCAAACTTAGGTTTGCGGTCGTCAAACTTTTTGTAGCCACCGCCACCTCCGCCCGAGAAGCCTCTTCCGCCTCCACCGCCACTGTCTTTATCTTTAGCGCGGGTAACCAGCGAGCGTCCGTTGCGTTTGTTTTTGCCAAACACTACCAGTATTTGCTCGGCTTCCATTTGCGGTACTGAAATGAAACTGAACTTATCGAACACACGGATGTCGTGTATAGCGTTAATATCCACCGAAGCTTCACCGGCTATGTACTGCGCTACCTTTTCAGCATTCATGTGGTCCATGTGGCCTTTAGCAACAAACAGGCGAGCCATATTGTTGTTAGAGCTGCCACCGGCACCGCGGGCGGCTATTGGTGAAATTTCGCGGTAGCTGTGTGGCGTCAAAGTATCCTTCAGTGCATACGAAAGCAAGGAAGCCAACACGTTTTCAGGCTGGCGGCCTTCTTCTTCCAAAAGCTCTTTGGCAAATTCCAGATAATCAGCGGCTGCGTCTTTCTCTATCAGCTCGTTAATTTCTGTTTTCAGCTTCATGCTCTTGGTTTCAATTACATCGGCTACTGAAGGCACTTCATCTTTACGGATTTTCGATTTCGCAATTTTCTGAATAAACAGAAGGTCGCGCATTTCGTTCGGGGCAATAATGGTAATAGCCGTTCCGTGCTTTCCGGCACGTCCGGTTCTTCCTATACGGTGAACGTACGCCTCAGGGTCCTGCGGTAAGTTGTAGTTAACCACGTGTGTAAGGTCGTTTACGTCAATACCACGGGCGGCCACATCCGTAGCTACCAGTATGTTCACCTTGCGCATTTTAAATTTCTTCAAAATCAACTCGCGCTGGCTTTGGGTCACATCACCGTGTATACCTTCCGAATCGTAGCCTCGGTCAATTAACTTATCGGCTACAATGTCGGTTTCGTTTTTAGTGCGGCAGAACACAATGCCGTAAAACTCAGGCTCGGTGTCAATAATGCGGCAAAGCGCTTCAAAGCGGTCGCGGTCGTTTACTTCAAAGTAAATCTGGTCTACCAGTTCGGTAGTAATCTGCGTTTTCTCTACCTCAATTAAATCGTACTCGCCCATAAAGGTTTTGGCGAGTTTTAAAATTTGCGAAGGCATGGTAGCGCTGAACAACAACATTCTGCGCTGCGCAGGCACGCTCTTCAAAATTTCGCGAACTTCTTCTTCAAAGCCCATGTTCAGCATTTCATCGGCCTCATCGAGCACCACATGCGTTACATGGTCCAGCTTAAGAATACGCTTGTCAATCATATCGCGTATACGGCCGGGGGTTCCCACCACTATTTGGGCGCCTTTGCGCAGGCCGCGTTCCTGTATCTGGTAGCTTTGTCCGCCATAAACGGGCAGCACCCAGAATTTTTTATCGCCACGGAACGAGGTGATTTCTTCGGCTACCTGAATAGCCAGTTCGCGTGTAGGGCACATAATAAGCGCCTGCACGTTTTTGTTGTTGTCATCTAACTTTTCAATAAGCGGTAAACCGAAAGCAGCGGTTTTGCCGGTGCCGGTTTGGGCCTGGCCAACAATGTCTTTTAAGCCCGATAACAATAGCGGAATTGTTTTCTCCTGTATGGGAGAAGGCGTTTCCCAGCCTTTCTTCTGCAATGCAGCAAGCACATTCTCGCTCAAGCCGAGCGAACGGAATTTTTCCATTTTAATAAATCGTTTTGTGCAGGGTCATGGTGGGGTTAACCGAACCATGATGAGGAATACTTTCCGTCACCCTATTTTGTGTAAGAAGTTTGTTGCGACAAACCCTGGATGACCTTGCGGTTATAAATTGAAGGCGCAAAAGTAGTATAATAAACGGTAATAACTAACGAGTGGGTGGAAATAGGCGGAAAGGGTGGAGGATATAGCACAGCAACTTGGTTCACTTTCCAGCGCCACCATCCCTTAAATGAAGTAATGCTATTTCAGGCTTCTGCCCCTCGATTCTATGCCTCCGGATTCCTATCCTTTAAGCACGGGAGCTGTTTTATAACCGCGATTCCGGGTTTTGGTTACAGTTGTCCGCATTTGGATTACAACTGTCACCATTTTGGTAACACGTTTCCGTGTTTTGGTAACAGGATTCCCGATTTAGGTAACAAGGTTTCCGTATTTTGGTAACACAAACGGCTTAGGGCGGCTAAAGCCGCCAGCATCCAATTTTCGCCTCTGTTTTTAAAACATATAAGGTGTAAGGCAGCAAGGCACCCAATAATGGTTTCGGTATTGCTGCTACCTACTTCAGCCTTTCGGGGTTCTGTTTCAGAAATTCGCCCCAGCCCGATACCTTTTTCCCGGGGGCAGTGCCCGATACTTTGTTTTGGAAATGGTGGCAAACGGCAGCCGCTAGGCCATCGGTGGCATCTAAATACTTGGGTTGAATTTCGAACTGAATAAGGCGCTGCAACATAGACGCCACCTGCTCCTTGCTTGAATTTCCATTGCCCGTTACCGACTGCTTTATTTTTTTGGGCGAATACTCAAACACCGGCACCCCGCCTGTAAGTGCCGAGGCAATGGCCACGCCCTGCGCCCTGCCCAGTTTTAGCATACTCTGCACATTCTTTCCGTAAAAGGGGGTTTCAATAGCACAGGCATCGGGGGTGTAGTTTTCAATAAGGCCCTGCACCTTTTCAAAAATAACTTGCAGCTTTTGCAGCGGGTCATCGTACTTGCTCAGGTGTATTACCCCCATGCTCAGCAGTTTTATTTTGCCATTGCTTACCTCAATTATACCGTAGCCTAAAACAATGGTGCCGGGGTCTATACCCAGTATGATGGATTTTTTTTTGTTCACGATTTAAAAGTAAAAGGTTTAACGGCAGGCACAACATGCTACATTAGCGGCAACAGCACCACATGAATTTTACACTTAATAAACCGGTACTAATAGCGGCAAAAGCCGCGCTGTTCGGGCTGTTGCTGTGGTTTATGGCGCACACCCTTTTTGCCGGAAACAATTTTGATGCACAATGGCAATTGTTCCTTCAAAGTTTAAGTGGCGGCAGTAAGTACCTGCTGCTACCGGCTGTATGCCTTATGCCGCTTAACTGGTTTTTAGAAGTATATAAATGGAAGGTATTGCTGAAGGGCGAACCGCAATCGTTCACCCGTTTATGTAAAGGGGTAATGGCGGGCATCACCTTTGGTTTTGTTACCCCGGGGCGGGCGGGCGAGTTTATAGGCCGCACCTTTTATACTACCGAAAGTAACCGAACAAGGGTTTTTTATTTAAGCACCATAGGGGGCCTGGCACAAACGGCTGCCACATTGGTTTGCGGGGTTATCTTTTTATCGGTTTGGAATGGCAGTGCTTTTTTAAACGGAGTGGCCATAGGCCTGTCGGCTGTTTTTTTACTGCTGTATTTCAGGTTTAATATTCTCAACCGGGTATTGGAGTTTGTTCCATGGTTAAAGCGAAATGAACTTACCATTTCTGAAAGCGAGCTGCCCGGCATAAACACTTTAAGTATTGTTTTACTGCTGTCGTTTCTCCGCTACGGGGTTTACCTTATGCAGTATGCTTTGGTGTTTGCCCTGTTTGGCATAAGCAGCCAATGGCTGGCGCTGGTGGTTCACAGCGGGGTATTGCTGCTGGCTCAAACTTTTTCACCATTTATTCCATTGGTAGATGTGGCGTTCCGCGGTAGTGCGGCTTTGTATGTATATGGCAACTTAACGCATAACCACTTAGGGGTAATTACCGCAGCACTGCTGGTATGGCTTATTAATTTAGCGGCCCCGGCCATGCTGGGCTATGTTTTTATTTTGCGTAAAAGGTTTGGCAAATGATTTTTGACGATGAGTATTTTATGAGGCTGGCGCTAAAGGAAGCCACGTATGCTTACGAAGAAGATGAAGTGCCCGTGGGTGCGCTGGTGGTAAGCAATAACCGGGTAATAGGCAAGGGGTATAACCAAACCGAAAAGCTGAAAGATGTAACCGCCCATGCCGAAATGCTGGCTATTACCGCAGCCGCCAATTACTTAGGCAGTAAGTTTTTGGAAGAATGTACGCTGTATGTTACGCTGGAGCCCTGTAACATGTGTGCAGCCGCCCTGCGCTGGGCGCGCATAGGAAGGCTGGTGTATGGCGCCACCGACCCCAAGGCCGGATTCTCGCTTATAGGCCAAAGCCTGCTACACCCTAAAACAGAAGTTACAAAAGGAGTTCTGGAGCATGACTGCTCAGTATTGGTAACAGAGTTTTTCAGAGCCAAGCGCTGATGGTTGTTTCGTGTATTAATGCTTAATATTGCCTTCCATTTTCAAACAATAAAATTCAAATACTATGGCTTTTACCTTACCAAATTTACCGTATGCGTTCAACGCGCTCGAACCTCACATTGATGCCCGCACCATGGAAATACACCATGGCAAGCACCATGCGGCTTATGTAAACAACCTCAATGCCGCGGTGCAGGGAACCGAGTGGGAAAACAAATCGCTGGAAGAAATACTGGCGAATATTTCAACGCTTTCACCGGCTGTGCGCAACAATGGTGGCGGGCACTGGAACCACAGCATGTTCTGGGAAATTATGGCTCCGAATGCAGGGGGGCAACCTTCCGGCTCATTGGCCGATGCCATTAACGGCACTTTTGAATCGTTCGATAAATTCAAAGAAGAATTTTCGAAAGCAGCCGCCACCCGCTTTGGCTCCGGCTGGGCTTGGTTGGTAGTTAGCAATGGTAAACTGGTGGTTACTTCTACCCCTAATCAGGATAACCCGCTAATGGATATAGCCGAAGTTAAGGGAGCGCCCTTACTTGGAATAGATGTTTGGGAACATGCTTATTATTTAAACTATCAGAACCGCAGGCCAGATTACATAGGGGCGTTCTACAATGTTATTAATTGGGAGGCGGTGGCCGCTAGGTTGGCAGCAGCAAAGTAACCCGACCTACGTAAAAGGAGAACAGCTTCCGGTTTTCTGAAGTTGTTCTTTTTTTTACAAGTATATGAGAAATAGAATCTATCTTATCTAACGAATATTATGCTCTTTTAATCCCATCTTTCTGCTTTTGGTAACCTATACTTGCCATGCGATTACATAAACTAACAAACCGTAGATTCCCCTTCAGGAATGAAGAATAAAAATCTTGCAATCATTCTTCTGGCAGTTGCCCTGCTGTGTGCTGCGGGTGGTTATTTCGTTGGCAAAAGCCAGCAGGAAAACGCGGTGGATGAAACGAAGCAACAGCCTTCACAAAATGAAATTTCAGAATTTCGCGGTGGTGGGTATCAGTACATTAACCCCCTTTTAGAATGTGACAACTATAATGCCTCGAAAAAAACTAAGATAGTTTTACTTGAAAACCAGGTAAGGAGCTTTGTTCAGCAGGCAGTCAGTTCAAACAGGGCAATCCTGATTTCTGTTTATTTCCGCGATTTAAACAACGGCCCCTGGATGGGTGTAAATGAAAACGAAAATTATTCTCCGGCAAGCCTGTTAAAGGTTCCTGTGTTAATAGCAGTATTAAAGAAGGCAGAATCTACGCCCGGACTGCTGGCTTCTAAAATGCTTTTTGAACGACCAGTAGATGAATTTGGTCAGAATATTACCGATAAACCAATGATACAACCCGGCAATTCCTACACCGTAGAGGATTTGCTGATGAGGATG
>CAZLXD010000035.1:0-20186 GCA_964563185.1 uncultured Chitinophaga sp. | reverse complement strand
TGAATTATTTGTTTTCTTTAAAACCTCAAAACGAAAACAAGCATGAAAAAGTTGTTCCTGTACATAGCCTGCCTGCTGGTATTTACTATTGGATACGCGCAAACTTATACGGTAGGCACCAAGAACATTACCTGGACCGACCCTGCCCGCAGCAACCGTTCGGTTACGTTGGAGTTCCGTTACCCCGGAACAAATACCGCGCTGGCCACGGGGCAGTTTCCCTTTGTAATTTTTGCGCATGGTTTTCAAATGGACCAGGTGCCTTATTATCCTTATTCCGATTCATTAGCCAAACAGGGTTACGTGGTTGGGTTGTTAACTACCGAAACCGGCCTTTCGCCCAGCCATGCCAACTTTGCTCAGGACTTGATATTTGCCTACAACAAACTGATAAGCGAAAGCAACACCAACAGTGCTTCGCCATTCTACCAGAAAATAATTCCGAAAGGGGCTCTTGGCGGCCACTCTATGGGCGGAGGCAGCACGGTGCTTTCGGCACAGTACGGCAACCCGGCAAACTGCTACTTTACATTTGCCGCTGCCAATACGAACCCTTCTTCCATTGCAGCCGCTCCTTTAATGACCAAACCTTACCTGGCCTTTGCCGGAACGCTGGATTGTGTAGCACCGCCCGCTACTCATCAGTTGCCCATGTACGATTCATCGGGTGCGCCCTGTAAAACCTATGTAAACATTACCAACGGAAGGCACTGTGCATTTGGCAACAGCAACTTTCAGTGCAACTTTGGCGAAGGCTTTTCGGGTTGTGCTTCTTCGCCCCTTTCTACTGCCGCGCAAATCAATAAGTGCCTTTTTTACTTAGTGCCTTTTTTAGATTACTACTTAAAAGGCAGTTGCCCCGCCTGGACTTTATTTGAAAGCCGCTACAATTCGAACACTGCAGATGTGCTGAAGAAAACCTGCACCAACAACATTCCCGATAATCCTTCTATTGCCGGAAATACTTCTTTCTGCAACGGAAGCAATACCACCTTAACCGCACAGCCCGCAGGCTTCAGTTATGTTTGGGGCGATAACTCTACGGCTTCAACACTCAGTGTTTCCTCAGCCGGAAATTACTCGCTGGTGGTGGGCAACGGAACCTGTTCACTGCCCTCGGTTTCGGTAAGTATTTCCGAAAACTTCCCTCCTTCCACCCCTACTTCCATTACTGCCGGTGATACGGTTTGTTCGGGTATTGCCAACATCAGCCTTTCGGTAGTTAACGACCCTTCGGTTACTTACAATTGGAGCATACCTGCCGATTGGGCGATTACACAAGGCAACGGAACCAATGCCATTACGGCCACTTCGGGCAATAGCGGTGGAACCATTTCAGTAACCGCTGAAAACCCTTGCGGGGTATCGCAGGCTTCGCAGAAAACAGTAACGGTAGTGCCTTCTAATTTGGGAAATGCCGGCAATATAACCGGCTCAGTTTCGCTTTGCGAAGGCGAGGGTGCGGTTTACTCCATAACCTCAGTAACGGGTGCTGATAACTATGTATGGACCTTACCACAAGGGTGGACATTCAGCTCGGGAACGAATGGCGATGCCGTAAATGTTACAGCAAATGCTACCGGAGGTACTGTTAGTGTGCAGGCTTCGAATAGTTGCGGCCAAAGCCTTCCATCATCTGTAAGCGTTACGGTTACTCCTTTACCACAGGTAACAGGCATTATGAGTATTCCGGTAATGTGTATTGGCGAAACCAAAACAACTTTAGCCATGCACAACAATTCGCAACCGGTTAATCTAATCTGGACTTTGCCCTCTTCGGTTCAGCTTTTGGGTGGAACGGATACTATTACTTTACTGGCGGTGGGGCCAGCGGGTACTTACACCGACTCGCTGCAAGCCCAGAATGCCTGCGGCATAAGCTACCCCGTAATTTCTTTGATTGTAATTAACGACACCCCTACCGTTTCCATTACACAAACCGGAAGCGACTTAACCGCCAACGGAGCACAGAGTTACCAATGGTATTTGAACGGGCAATTAATACAAGGTGCCACTACGGCCACTTACACCCCCAACCAAACCGGCAACTATACCGCAGCAGGAACCAATGCCGAAGGCTGCACGGGAGCATCTTCCGCCTATAACTTTACCTACAACACTATAGCCGAAACAGCCCAAAGCGTGTTCAGCATATCGCCCAATCCGGGTGCCGATGTGGTGGCTATCCGCCTTTTAGCAGCACGCACTGCAAAGGTGCAGCTGCTTACTATAGATGGTAAACTGCTGCTGGAAAAAGAAACAGCGGCTGCTACCGAAAGTATTTCGATAAGTGATTTTGCCAAAGGAATTTATGTGGTAAGCGTATCTGCCAACGGTAAAAGCTACCGGCAAAAACTGGTGGTGGAATAAATGCTGTTTGGCAATTTGTATAGCGCTGCCATCCCAAAAAAGGGATGGCAGCGCTGTTTAGGCAATTGTCATACTACTGTCATTTTTCAGGGCCGTTAAGCATGCCAGGTTTTTTAATTGTAGATTTATTGGCGTAATGAAATACCAATTCCTACTTCTATTGTTAACGGCCTGTAATCTGGTAAAGGCTCAGGCACCGCTCTTTAAGCAGTGGGAAACAACCTTTGGTGCATCTGGTTACGAATTTATGCAGGGTTGCCGGCAAACAACCGATAGCGGTTACGTTTTGTTTGGATTTACAGCCTCCGATAGTGGTATGGGCGTTTCAGAAATTTCAAGAGGTGAGACTGATTTTTGGATAGTAAAGACTAATTCGTTAGGCCAAAAGCAGTACGATAAGCGTTGGGGAGGCAGTGAATCTGAAAGCATTGTTGATTTGAATTTTACAAGGGATGGAGGATACATTATAGGAGGATATACCTATAGCAATACAGGGGGCGATGTTACAGAGCAAGCAAGAGGCGATAAGGATTTTTGGGTGGTGAAAGCAGATTCGCAGGGAGTTAAACAATGGGACAAACGTTTTGGTGGAACTGAGGAGGACAGGCTTACTACTATTATACCAACAAACGATGGCGGCTACATTGCTGGCGGTTATACCGAGTCGGACACAGGATGGGATGTTACCGAGCAGCCTAAAGGCTTAAGAGATGGATGGGTTTTAAAACTTGATTCAGCAGGTAAGATAATCTGGACAAAGCGCATTGGCGGAGCAGAGTATGAGTCGGTGCAGGCTATAGCGGAAAGCAACGATGGCGGTTTTGTTATAGCCGGTTTTACCAACAGTAATACTAATACGGATATAACAGACACACCTAAAGGACAGTATGATTTTTGGCTAATGAAAGTGGATAGTGCCGGTGTAAAACAATGGGACAAAAGATATGGCGGTAGCAATGATGAAATAAACTCTTCATTAATAAGAACCAATGATGGAGGATATATACTGGCCGGATGTTCCTGTTCCGATTCTGGCGGAGATGTTTCGCAACCCAACCGTGGAGCCTGCGACTACTGGTTGCTTAAGGTAGATTCGGCCGGAAACAAACAGTTTGATAAACGCTTTGGAGGAACCGGAGATGAAAGGTACCACGTTAACGTACGCCCGACTTCTGATGGAGGGTATCTGCTTAGCGGCAATTCTGCCTCGAATGCCGGTGCCGATAAAAGTGAAGATAACCTATACTCAGCTGCCTATTCTTCCTGGATTATAAAAACAGATTCTTACGGTAACAGACTATGGGACAAAACACTTTACCCTACCGAAACTATTGTTATTGAGTTTGACGAGTTACCTGTAACTGCATTTGAAAATTTTCAGGGGAAATACGTTGTAGGGCATACCGCTTACTCATGGATGATAAATAACACACCTGCACCTCCCGCAACTTCATTCCATGAAACGGATTTTTGGTTTACTGAATTACGGGCAGATACCACAGCATTGCCATCGGCTTCCTTTACATTAATTCCTAACGATTCTGCCTTTTGCGGCTTCCCGTGTATTCTGTTTACCAATAAATCCTCTTTTGCCTCTTCCTACCAGTGGTATTTTCCAGGGGGCACCCCTTCAGCAACTACAGCGTTACATGCTAATGTTTGCTACAATACTATAGGAATTTTTCAGGTGGTGCTGATAGCCACTAACCAAAATGGAAATGACACAATAACGTTTGCAGATGCTATTACTATACTGGGGGGCATTGCTCCGGTTATTAACGTTCAACCGCAAGGTTCGCCCTTTTCTTTATTGAGTGTCCCGTCAGGTTTTGTGTTTTATCAATGGAAAAGAAACGGACAGAATATTCCAAATGCTCAGGATTCAGTGTTTCATCCCGTTGATTATGGCAGTTATCAGGTGGAAGTAACCGATACAAACGGATGTATCTATCTATCCAATGCAATCAATATTCTACTCAGCGTTTCTCCAATTGAAGAATTATATTTCTCCCTCTCCCCCAACCCTGCCTCCACCCAACTAACCATTAGCATTAGCGAAGAACACAACGGCAGTACCCTTACCCTAAGCGACTTAACGGGGCGGGTGGTGCTTAAATCTGAAATCACAAACCTCAAATCCGAAATCAATATCGCTGAGTTTCCAAACGGTGTTTACTTAGCCACCCTTACTACCCCCAACGGGCAAAGAGCGGTAAGGAAGGTGGTGAAGAAGTAAAAGAGAGTTTGTAAGCAAGAGCGGCATTGCGAAGCATTACCAAAATATAAACAGATAACTGCTGAAGCAAACGTAGCGCAGCGGAGTTCATGAGTTCCTTTAACTACCATAAGCCTGCGAATAATCTCTTAAGCATTTAGAAGATTGCTTCACCTCCGCTCCGCTTCGGTTCGCAATGAACGGAAATGTGCAGGGGAGATTACTCCACTCCAGTTGTGAGTATATCAGTCCGAGCATGAACTCCGGCACAGGGCGGGCATTTCATTTTTTAGTTTAGCTTCGTCCATTTTAGAAAACAGGCGAAACGAAATAAATATTCAGGCACATGGGGTGTGGAACATGCACAACAGCAAAGGACGGTATAGTAGCCGGATGTCAGAGTAAGGGCGGTTGCAGCTCGGGCGGGTGTAACCGCATGAACGTAATGGACTGGTTTGCCGATATGCCGCTGTCCTTCAACGAAAACTTCAACATAGTAGAAATATCTTTCAAAAAAGGCTCGCGCAAGGGCTTTTACCGCAATACCCAAAACCTCGAACTGCACAAAGGGCAAATAGTGGTGGTAGAAGCAGCTCAGGGCTACGATGTGGGCGAAGTAAGCCTGCAGGGCGAACTGGTAAAAGCGCAAATGAAAAAGCGCAAAGTAACCGAGCGCGATGATACCATCCGCAACATACTGCGCATAGGTACCGAAGAAGATATTAAAACCCTGCTGCACATCCGCTCGCTGGAGCCCGAAACCCTGGTGCGTGCCCGCGCTATGTCGCGCTCCCTTAATCTGGAAATGAAAATTGGCGACATTGAATACCAGGGCGATAACAAAAAAGTAACCATTTACTACACAGCCGATGACCGGGTGGACTTCCGCGAACTGGTAAAAGTATATGCCAAAGAGTTTAAGGTAAAAATTGAAATGCGCCAAATTGGTGCCCGCCAGGAAGCTGCCCGCATAGGCGGTATAGGTACCTGCGGCCGCGAACTGTGCTGCAGCACCTGGCTGGGCGATTTTAAAAGCGTAACCACACAGGCGGTGCGCTATCAAAACCTGTCTATTAATACTGATAAAATGAGCGGCCAGTGCGGACGCTTAAAATGCTGCCTTAACTACGAACTGGATACTTACAATGATGCCCTGCGCAGTTTCCCCAAGCAAACCGATAAAATTGAAACCGAAGAAGGTGTGGCATGGCTGCGCAAAACCGAAATACTTAAAAAGCAACTGGCGTACGAATACGAACACCAGCGCGGGGTATTTATAAAACTGGGTATTGAAGATGCCAAGGAACTGCTGTGGATGAACAAGAACGGCAAAAAGCCCAAGAGCCTGCTGGACTTTGCCATAGTAGAAGCCGCCAAAATTGACGAGTCGAAACACGAAGACCTGGTAGGCCAAGTAAGCCTTACCACCCTGGAGGAAAAAGAAAGGCGCAAGCGCAACAAAAACCGCACGCAGCACCAGCACAAAAAACCGAACAAAGGAAAACCGCATGGCAACCCTAAGCAGCAACATCCGCCTAAAAAGAAATAGCCATCCTTTTGTTTTAGCGGCAGTGGTTACCCTGCTCCTTTCCGGGTGCGATAAAACACTCGTAATGGAAAAGAACGCGGAAATAAAAAACTACCGCTGGGACTATACCGATGTAAAAACCTTTGAGGCCGAAATTGCCGATACCTCGCTTACCTACAACCTGTATGTAAACATGCGCCATGCCTTTAGCTTTGAATGGCGCAATGCCTGGGTGGATATTGAAACCGTATTCCCCGATGGCACTACCTTTCACAAGCGGGTTAACCTGCCCCTCTCGCAGCCCGATGGGCAATGGTTTGGCGATTGTCTGGGCGATAACTGCGATATACAGGTGCCCATACAAAGCAATGCCTACTTTCCGCAACCGGGCAAGTACATCTTTAAACTAAAGCAGGATATGCGCGTAAATCCACTGGGCAAGGTAAAAAGCATAGGCATGCGCATTGAAAAGAATGAGGTGCAGCAAAGCGCTACTTCGCCCAATTCCTCAGCAAAGTAGGATCGTCCGGTTCATCGGGCTTACCGTAAATAAACAGGGTAATAACGTGCATGGCCACATCGGCCACGGTTTTCAGTATTAAAAAAACAGCCAGGTGCGAAAAGCCTTTTAAAAAGCCCGGAAGCAAAATGGTAAGGTGCATAGGCACTATGCGCAGGTAAGGCAAAAAGAACAGCGTGCCCGGGTTGGTTTGGTGGGTTTTCTCCCGCTGCTTGGCGCGTATAAAACTCCACAGCTGGTCTAAAAACAAAGCGCCTACCGATATTTCAAACAAACCGAAATCAAACACCTCTTTATGGTCCACAATAGTGAAAATGAAAATCATATAAACAAAGTGGAAGATGCCGTAGTGCAGGGCAAAGAAAGGGGCCAGGCAGCCGCGCGCCTGATTATCGCTGGTAACCGGCACATCATTTATTTCAATGCTGCCGGGTTTAATGTTGCGTATGGTAAGCAGGTTTAAAAAGTTGAACAGGCCTATAATGCAACTCTGTGCCCAGTAAATCCACACCAGGGTTTTAAAGCCCGTGTTGTAATAAAGGTAGTAAGCAAGCAGGGCCGCGTTAATAGTCAGCAGGGTCCAAAACGACTGGTCGCGCAATACGTCTTTCAGCTTCATAGTATGAATGTAGAAATTCTAAGCTGTCAAAACTCCCGCGCTAATCTTTACTTTTATCCCAAGTAATTTGCGCCATGAGTTTAATTGTTTATTCCATTCCCATTTTCTTTTTGCTAATAGGGCTTGAACTGCTCATTGCCAAAATGAAGCACCTCAGTTATTACCGATTCAACGATGCCATTACTAATTTAAGTTGTGGCATCGAGTCGCAACTAAGCGGCATCTTTTTAAAAACAGCCACCTTTGTAGGCTACCAATACCTCTACACCCATTCCTTCTGGAAGATTGAAAACTCGCTGCTTACCGGCATACTGCTGTTTATTGGCGTTGACTTTTTCTATTACTGGTTTCACCGGCTGGCACACGAAATTTCTTTCTTATGGGGCAGCCACGTGGTGCACCATCAAAGCGAAGAATACAACCTCACGGTAGCACTTCGTCAGGCTGCCTTGCAGGGGGCGTTCAGTTGGGTGTTCTACCTGCCGCTGGCGGTGGTTGGCTTTAGCCCTGAAATGTTTTTGACCATTGCATCGCTGCAAACCCTCTATCAGTTCTGGATACACACCAAGCTGATTGATAAAATGAATCCGGTGTTTGAGTATGTATTCAATACGCCTTCGCACCACCGCGTGCACCATGGCGTTAATCCTAGATACATCGACCGCAACCACGGAGGCACGCTCATTATTTTCGATAGAATGTTCGGCACCTTTCAGGCCGAAGACGAAGAAGTGGTGTATGGCATTACCAAGCAGCCAAAAAGCTGGAACCCCATTTGGGTCAACTTCGAATACTGGATGGATTTGTTTAAGCAGGTGTTTCAGGTAAAGCGCATAACCGATGGCATAAAGATGTTGCTGAAAATGCCCGGCTGGAAACCGAAGGAGTTGGGAGGAGTGGAGGAACCAAAGCCGGTAACTCCGCAAACTTTCCGTAAATACGATACCGAAATTTCGGCCGGATTGAACTATTACATCCTTTTTCAGTTTGTGTTAGTGCTGGCAGGCACCACCGTTTTTCTGAATATGCAAAAGGCAGAACCATTTAAAGACAATCTGTTTACGCAGGCGCTTGTTGCCACTATGATTACGCTCTCGCTGGTAAACATCGGAGGCATTTTTGAAAAAAGAAGCTGGGTGCCGGTGCTGGAGTTTGTCCGCCTGGTGGCTTTAGTGGGCATGATGGTGTTACTGGTGCAGGGCACTTCGCTTTTTCTTACCCTTACCATTATTACGGCAGTTGTTTCTCTTGTTTCCTTTATTTGGTTCGCGGGGTTTGTAAAAGAATTCCAACTTAAATCATCATAGCCATGCTTCAGTTCATGCCTTTCGAATACGACCCGGTGGTGTATGCCATTCCGTTCTTCCTTATCACCATCGCCTTAGAATTATACGTTAACTGGAAGGAGAGGAAGGGTTTGTATGAAACAAAAGATTCTCTCGCTTCCATAGGCATGGGCATCGGCTCGCTGGTGATTGATTTAATCATGAAAACACTGGCGTTTACTGCTTACATCTATCTGTTTCAGTTTCGCTTGTTCGATATCGGCTGGCATTGGTGGAGTTGGGTGCTTATACTGTTTGCCGATGATTTTACTTTTTACTGGCACCACCGCCTTAGCCACGAAGTGCGCATACTTTGGGCAGCACATGTTAACCATCACTCATCGGAGCATTACAATCTTTCTACCGCTTTGCGCCAAAGCTGGGCTGAGCAGTTGTATAAATTCTTTTGGTGGATGTGGCTGCCGCTATTAGGCTTCGACCCGCTTATGATGATGATGATGATGAGTTTTTCGCTCATTTACCAATACTGGGTGCATACAGAGCTTATTCACCGGTTCCCTAAGTGGTTCGAACTTGTTTTCAATACCCCTTCGCATCACCGCGTTCATCATGCTTCCAACATCCGTTACTTAGACCAAAACCATGCGGGTATACTTATTATCTGGGACAGATTATTCGGAACCTTCAGCGAGGAAAGGGACGAGGAAAAACCGGTGTACGGAATTACCAAGAACATACATACTTACAATCTTTTCAAAATAGCCTCGCACGAGTTTGTAGATATATGGCGCGATGTGAAGAATGCCCCCACCTTCAGCGATAAGCTGAAATACATTTTCTATTCACCGGGCTGGAGCCACAACGGCCCCGACCTGCGCGCCAGAACTTTGCGAAAGCAACTTTCCGAATCGTGATTACTTTCGCCCGAAATTTTTGGTGATGCGTGGTATATGGATTAGTGTGGTTTTTGTTTCAGCAGTTATTCTTTCCGGCTGTAAATACTCCGACAAATACGAAACTGTTGAAGTAAACAAGGAGTTTTCACTTTCCGTTCCTTCCTGGCTAAAAAAGGAAGATAACCTGAAGCCCGGAGCATCTTTTCAGTACGCCAACCGCTTTCGTAATTTTTATGCCATAGCCGAACCCGTAGCTAAAGGAACAGACTCTGCTGCCTTTAGCAATGCCCTGAACGCCAACCTTACCTTAGTAAAGAAAGCCATGAGTAAGCCCATGGTGACCGACTCTGTTGCCGTTGATTACAACGGAACAAAAGGTATAAGAGTGGAGGTGATGGGCGAAATGAGTGGCGAAAAAATTTACTTCAGCGAGGTGATGTTAGAGGGTAAAAAAAGTTTTTACCACCTCAGCATTTGGACCCGCAGCGAAGAGCGCAAGCTGAAGTTTAAAGACGATATTCAGCAAATACTCAGTTCCTTCAAAGAACTGTAAAAGGTTATATATCTGTTCTGCAAAAATTGTGTAACCTCGTTCAGCTAACACTTACCTGCTCATGCTGAACCTCATTCTACTGCCGCTTATTTCTGCCCTCATTGGTTGGTTTACCAACTGGGTAGCCGTAAAAATGCTTTTCCACCCGCGTAATCCGGTTAAAGTACTGGGTATTACTTTCCATGGCATTTTCCCCAAGCGCCAGCATGAAGTAGCGGAGAAAATAGGGCGCTTAATAGCTGCTGAATTTCTGAATGCCAACGATGTAATTCCACACCTTACCAGTAAAGAGCAAATGAGCCAGATAAAAATGCTGGTGGAAAAACGACTGGATGAATACCTGAACGGAACCTTTCAGCAAAAACATCCGGTACTGGCGGCTTTCCTTTCCGATAAAAGAAGAGAAGAGTTTAAGCAGGAGATAATTGAGGAAATAGAGTTTTTTGCCCCCGAGATAATTGACCATGTGGTTATGAAAATGGAGAAGGATTTTGATGTGGCAGCGGTAATACGCGGCCGGGTGGCCGATTTGCAGGTAGATAAACTGGAAGAAATACTGATGTTGATTCTGGAAAAGGAATTCAAGTTTGTGGAATACATTGGCGGGGTGATTGGTTTCTTTATTGGCCTGGTGCAGGTGGGCATTACTTTTATCCGTATTTGAGTGGCTCAATTGTCACAGAACTGTCATTTTTTTGTGAAAAGGGTTCAGGCAAACCGCCCTCAGTCCTTTTTGTGCTTCTAAATTTTACATTTGCCGCTTCATTTATTAAACCCAAAACAAAACACATGAAATCAAAATTTACTCTTGTAGCTGCATTGATGGTTGCCTTCTTTGCAGTGAACGCACAGCAGGTTCCCAATGCCGGCTTCGAAGATTGGGCTGTTTCTTACAAACCCGATAACTGGGCAACAGTGGATGGTATTTTCGGAAGCCCGCTGGGATTTACCACAAAGGACACTGCGGATAAAGTAGAGGGTTCTGCTTCTATAAAGCTGGTATCAGACTCTCTTTCTCTGGTTCCTCAGGCTGGAGTAGTTCCGGGTTTAGCATCACTGGGAACAGCTTCTTATGTAGGTGGACAGCCTTCATTCTTTGGTATTCCTTTCACATACCGTCCTGATACTTTGTTCTTCTCTTACAAATACAGCACCCCGGGTGCCGACACTGCAGGAGTTCAGATTGTATTGTTCAAGAGCGGTTCTCAGCCGGTACTTGCCGGTGGAATTCCATTAGGAACCACCAACGGTCAGTGGGCTAACGTGTATGTTCCGTTAACATCAAACTATTCAAGTGCTTCTACTCCCGATACACTTCTTATTCAGTTCTTTGCAAGTTTTGGCGATGTTGCAATTAAAGGCTCTACCCTAAATGTAGATGCAGTTCGTTTTGGCTACACTACTAACCCTTGCACGGCTCCTACTGCTCCAACTTCTGCTACCGCTTCTGCTACCACAATTACGCAAGGACAAAATACCACTTTGAGTGTAACTGGTGGTAACGTAGGAAATGGTCAGTGGGTATGGTACACTGGTTCTTGCGGAGGAACACAAATTGGAACTGGTTCCTCCCTATCGGTTACTCCTAATGGAACCACTACCTTCTATGTTCGTGGCGAAGGTTGCGGCTCAAACACCAACTGTGTGCAGGTAACTGTAAATGTTACCCCTGTAGGTATCAATGAAGTAGCTGAAAATATTAATATAACTGTTTACCCTAACCCTGTTTCTGATGTAATCAATGTAGCTTCTGAAAAGAATCTGGCCGGTTTCAACTTCCAGATTATGGATGTTACGGGACGCGTGGTTAGCACTACTACCTTAACCGGTGAAACTACTTCGGTATTTGTAGCTGACCTTGCTAAAGGAAACTACATCTACAAAATTACCGACAAGAACAACGGCCTTGTTAAGCAGAACAAGTTCGCTATCGTAAAGTAATTTCAAACAACCCATAAAAGAAAAAGCCTTCCGATTTTCGGAGGGCTTTTTCTTTTATAATGCTTTTAGCTTTAAAACTTATTTGTAGACCTTTCTACGGAGCAGGGCATACACCCATACTATAAAAAAGCCGGAGGCTATCATATAGCCCATAAAGCTCCATTTGTTGATGCCGTAGTAAAAGCGCATATCATCCGGGTAATCGCCCAAAAGAGCTATGGATGAGCTAATCATTAACGCACAAATAATGTAAACCAGGCCCATTCGGGTACTTATGCTATCCCACTTTTTAAGGGCATAACCGTAACCCTGCAACTCCACCTCGGAGTGTAATTTGCCTTTCGATATTTTTTGAAGAATACCGCGCACCTCCACCGGAAAGCTATTCATGAAGGCACTCATGTTCGAAAAGCGCTGCGAGGCTTCATGGGCAAGGTTCTCCGGCTTTAACTGCTCGGTAAGCAGGCGCTGGCCGTACGGGCGCATAAACTCGTACGTTTTAAAATTGGGATGCATTTTCTTTCCTATTCCTTCCAGTATGGCAAATGCACGGAATATTAAGAACACCGCTCCCGGAACGGTGATATGGTACTCATACATTATCTTCTGCAACCGCTCAATAACATCCTGTATGGAGCTTTCTCCCACATCTAAGTAGGCGTAGTCCTCAATCATATCGTTCAGGTCGTACACAAACTGGCGCATGTCTGTAATATTATCTTCCACTGCCAGCTTGCGCATTTGCACAGCCATTTCTCGGGCATCGTGCTTACTCATAGCCACAAATATTCCGGCAAAGGCATACTTATCCTTCTTCATCAGTTGCCCCACCATTCCAAAGTCGAGCAGAATAATCCTCCCTTCCTCGTTTACCAATACATTGCCCGGGTGCGGGTCGCCATGGAAATACCCGAACTCAAATATCTGTGACAGGTAAATATCCATCCCCTTCTCTACAATCCGTGCCGGGCTAATTCCCCATTCGCGCAATTGTTTTACATCGGTAATCTTGCAGCCTTTTATAAACTCCATTATTAAAACCTTATCGGTGGAGTACTCGCGGTAAGGTTTAGGTACGTAGAAATCGGTGCGGTGGCGGTAGGTGGTTCTAAAGCGTTCAATGTTTCGCGCTTCGTTCCGGTAGTCAAGTTCTTTGCTGATAGCCCGCTCAAAAACGCGAACCACCTCTTCGCCATTCATTACCCCCTGCTTTTTAAGGTAGCGGTCCATTCTGCGAACGCCTTCCTTAATAATGCTCAGGTCCTGCTCTATCTGGTCTTTTACATCGGGGCGCTGTACTTTCACCACCACCTCTTCGCCTGTTTTCAGCTTTGCCCGGTGTACCTGGCCTATGGAAGCTGAGGCCATGGGAGTTTCGTTGAACTCCTCAAAAATATCTTCCAGCTTTTTTCCGGTTTCCTTTTCTATAATGGCCTTTGCTTTAGCAAAAGGGAAGGGAGGAACCCTGTCCTGGAGTTTTTCAAATTCCTTTACTAACTCTTCAGGAATAATATCGGGGCGGTTACTCAGAATCTGAGCGAGTTTAATAAAGGTAGGCCCCAGTTCTTCGGCAGCCATACGTACCCGTTCCCAGCGGGTGGTTTCCATTACCGGTTTATCATCGCGCAGCCACTTAATGCGCATACTCTCTGTAACCAGGTTGCGCAGTGTAGAGTTGGCAATAAAATCTTCGAAACCATACTTTACCAGTATGCCCAGAATTTCGCGGGTGCGGTTAATGTTGCGGAAAGTGGTGTTCAGAATCATTCCGCTTTAAAAGTAAAAAGTAATAGGAATTGGTATAGATAAAACTAAAAATGCCGCATGGTGGCGGCATTTTTAGAGGATTTTTGTTGCACTTAATTAAGCGGTAGCTTCGGTAGAAGCAGGAGCGGCAGCAGGTTTTGAAACCTTCTTAGCTACTTTCTTCTTAGACTTTTTTTTTGCTACCGGCTTAGCGGCTGGTTTAGCAGCTGGTTTAGCAGCACCACCTTTTTTAATAGTCAATTGGCCTTCCAGCTTAGAAATTTTCTTTTGCAGACGGTCAATCTCGGTGTTAGTCAGTTTCACAAATTTGTGAACGGCCTCGTTGTACTTAGCTTCGATTTGCGGACGTTGTGCTTCTGCTTTTTTAATTGCTTCTGCTACAAGTTTCTTACCGTCAGCTTCGCTTACCTTGCCTTTTTTTACAAGTTCGTTAACTGATTTTTGAACTACTTCGGCAGTGTGTGCTGCCAAACCAACACCTGAGTAGAAATACTTCTTCAGAGTGTCCTGAACGTTGTTTGTTGCCATGGTTAAATGGTTGTTTTAATTGGTTAAAAATGTTTGATGTGCTTTTAGCAGATAGAGTGCCAACAGGCGCAACAACTGCAAAAATACTATACCGACAACAATAAAATTTGAAAATTTTATTAAGCCGATGCAAAGAAAACGAAGGACTGGCAAGGGTTTGCATGACTTTAGTCAACCCGAAAATATTTTTTGAAGAAGAAAAACGGGCAACAAAGCTGAGGCAACTATGACAGAACGAAATGTCCGAAGCCCTTTATTTTACGGATGTTTTGGCAGGGCGGGCTGTATTTTCTCCTAAATTGTTTCGTGGTTTTTCGGGGGAGATTCTATCTTCAACCCAATTTACAACACATGGCAAAACTACTTACCTACCTGTATTGGATTATTGCCGCCATAGAGGTGTATGGCGAGGCTACCGATAACGACACCATCCGTTTTTGCAGCAAGCCGCTGCTGATGATTGTGCTCATAATACTGTATGCCAAGAGCATTACCGGCCCTGCCAACGGCTTCCATAAGCTAATGGTGGCGGCTTTCTTCTTTAGCTGGATTGGCGATGTGGCGCTGATGTTCGTTCCGCGCTTTGCCGAGGACTTAACCCTGATGGGCTTTGCAAAAGACCCTAACTTTTTCTTAGTAGGGTTAGTAGGTTTTTTAATAGCGCATCTGCTGTATGTAGGGGCATTTGCCCGGGTAACCCATAAAACTGCCGAAGCCCTGCTGCCTAAAAAGTGGTGGGTGCTGGTGCCGTTGGTGCTGTATATGGCGGTGCTGTTGTTGCAGTTGGTGCCTGCTATTAATGCGAAGGAGGAAACACAGCCTTTCCTTATTCCCGTGTTGGTGTATTCCACTGTAATAGCCACCATGACTTTGTTTGCCATTAACCGCTACCGCAGGGTAAACGACCAAAGCTTTGCACTGGTGTTTGCCGGAGCGCTGCTGTTTATGTTTTCCGACAGTATTATTGCCATCAATAAGTTTGTGGCGCCTTTCGAACTGGCGCGCATTTTTATAATGGTGCTTTACATTACCGCCCAGTATTTAATTGCAAGGGGTGCGCTGAAGCAGGAGCAGGCAGTATAACCCCCAATAAACAACCCCGCACCTTGCGGTTGCGGGGCTGCACGGGCAACACCAGCTTTTTTAGTTACACTTCTATAATAATTTCCCAACTGCCGGGGAACGAACTGTTGTTGTAAATGTTAAAGAAATTGTAAGTGCCAAAGCCCAATTCGGCCATTGTTTTTTGCAGGCTTTGGCCGGGAGCCAATGTAAACTGCGGCCCTGCACCGGGCCCGTCAGCCGCATTATTGGTTGTGTAAAAAACCAGACTGGCCGGTTCCTCCGAAGTGTTTTTCATACGCACCACTGTTTCGGGGGTGGCATCAATCTCTCCTATCATAGGGTTTACATTCAAAATCTTAAACGCATCTATGTCTTCTTCCAGCAACACGGGTTCGTTGCCGCCTGTATCGCGCAGGTGCTGCAACTCAAAAAAATCGGAAATACGTTCGCGTTGTGTGCGGAACTTAAACATCAGTTTTCCCAGATTGCCATATATAGCATCGGCCACTATAATTCGGTTTTGTTCCATGGCAGTGGAAAATGCATCTACCGCCCCCTCTTTGTTTTGCTGCGCATTGCGCAGGGCACGCAGGTTGGCGGCTTCGCCCTGCACTTCGGCCTGTGTGGCAGCCAGCACGGGGTATTCGGTTAACTTATCGGCCAGGGCTTCAAAGGCCAATACCTGGTCATCGTAAATGCCTTCATAGTAAGGCCTGCGGGCGCGCGGAAAAATTTCGGTGGCCGTATCGCTGCCTTCCGGAAATTCCGCAAATATTTTTCCTTCCCAGCGGGCTAAGCGCTTGGTTTGCATGTTCTCCAGCATTTCGGTAAAGCCCTGCGTTTTGCCTTTATAGCTGCCGGAGGCTATCATCCAGGCTTTGCGGGCGGTATAAAAAGCGGTATAAACGGGGGTAAAATCACCAAACATAAGGGCTATGTCGGGGTCGCTGTTTTGGCTTTCGAGTTTGCTTTGGTGGTCGCTGGCCAGCAAATACATTTTTTTGCTGCTGCCACGGGTGTTCGACTCGAAGGTGTTAATCTGAAAAATCCAATCGCGTGTCATGGTTTTAAATTTTAGAATGAACGAAATGGTTTACAGATAAAAAACGCAGCCACCGTTTTTTATATTGCGTTTGCGGGTGTCATTGTATGGTCATTTTTGTTAAAGGATTTTAAAACCAAACCAGGCACCGGCCGCCCCGCACCCATTTGCATTTCTCCAAATAGTTCTCTAATGCTCCGAATGGCATTTTCATTTCTCCGAATGCCATCCGGAGGCTCAGAATAGCATTCGGATATTCCCGAACGGTATTCCTACGTTCGGAAAGCCGTTGGTATTTCTCCAAACGCCATTCCTATGCTCAAAACAGCGTTTCCATTTCTCCGAATGGCATTTTAAGGTTCAGAATAGCATTCGGATATTCCCGAACGGCATTCCTACGCTCAGAACATCATTTGCATTTCTCCGAAGGGTATGCTGAGGCTTGGATGGGCGTTTGGATTTTGGGGAAGGGGGGGTAATGGATTGCTAGGATACTAAATTCTTAGACTATTATAAGTGATACTGTAAGTTCTAGTTTCGTAATTGATAGTAGTGTTAAGGAGTAGAATAGTCATTTTATCTTAAAGCAATGTTTTACGCTCCTTCAAGTCACTCACAAAACAAACCCCAGCAAACTCAACACTTTTCCCTTTCGCATCTCTTTTAAATACTCCTCTTCACTTCCATTTGCCTTTAGCAGAAACATTTTTTTCAATTGTTGCTGAAGGGCTTTGTCGGCCCGCAATAGTTTTTCATTGGCCATTAACAGCACACTCCAGTTTTTTACAATAAAGAGCAGGTTGCTGTTGCGGTAGGCACTTTCCAGGTGCAGCAATTTTATTAAACGGTGGCAGGCATATTCTTCTGCTGCCTTTCGGTTACCGGCATATTGGTTTTTAATAACAGAAGCATAGGCAGTGCTCAGGTCGTTGGCATCAAAGCGCACGGGCTTACCTTTTAGTATAAGTTCCATGCGCGACTCTGCCAGTTTCTTCAGCACAGAAGGCAAGCTTCGGTATCCTTTAATGATGCTGCGCTTTTCGTCCTCCTTGCGGGCAAGCTCGCGCTGCCCGGGTTTTAGGGGTTCAAACCCCATGGTGTAGTAGGTCCAAAATGCACCCGATTTTATCCCATCGCTGTTGTCCTTTCCTATCTGGTAAGGGTCCACACTAAAGCGGTTCAGGTTATATACTTGCCGGTGCAGTTCCAGTATTTGCCCGAAAATGTATTGCGATTCACCGCCCCGGTAAGTGGGGAAAATATTCAGCCCTATTCTGCCGCTGTCAAACAACAACCAAGAGCCTGCATAGGCCACGGGCAGGCCGTTTTTAAAAGCCACATAGCCCATGTAATTATCAATAGGGTGCCGCCTTTGGTGCGCCATGCCAAGCAGGGCTATAGTTAACCCTCGCGAAAGCCGGTAATACGATACCAACTTCGGTTGGGTAAAAGTAACAGGGTCAATTTCGCGGATGTGGCGTATTAGAACCATACGGCTACAGGCAATAATTTCTTCTGCCTGCGCGGTGGTGAGTTTTATTTTTTCCGGTTTTTCGCGGCTGTGTTCCTTAAGCGGAGCTTTGCGGATAAGAGAGCGGTGGTAATAAGGCTGAAACAAACCGGAAGAAAGAGCCGCAGGTTGGCTTAGCCTTACCGTTACGCTAACGGATAAAGTATTCCACAGCTCATCCTTTACCTCGGGGCGAATATCCGTTTGGTCAAAGAGCGCAAGCAGAGTGTCTAACAAATCCTCTCCTTTAGGAGTCTGCTTTCCCAGCCAGTTCTTCCAGTTATCGTTACAATCCTGTAAAATTTCCGATTCCACCTTGGGCATTACTACTGAAAGAATGGCCGAAACCTGCGCTTCATCGCCATCAATGGAAGCCAGGGAAACCTCTTTGGGGTAGCATTTGCGTAACCATTTGACCAATTCAAAACCAAAAGCAGCACAAACAGAAGTACCCGTTAATCCGCTATTAAATAGTTTGTATTGAAGGGTTTCATTCCCCTCTAATCTCCGGATAATTTGCTCCAGAGCTTGTGAAGCCAATAAGCGGATTTCGCGGTTATCGGGGTAAGCCGCTATAAACTGTAGATGGTGGTAGTATTCTGTAAGCCATTTAGCATGGCTAATTTTTTCAATGGGCAGGCTGTTTAAAATTTCCTTCTTTAAAGAAAGAGGCTCCCTCCCAAATTGATTTCGGATAGCTCCCAGCTTCACAATCTTTTCAGCCAACTGATTCATTCTTTCATTTATTACTGAGCAGGAAAGGTATAACATTCCACCCGGGGCTGCCAAATATTCCTACTAAACTCAAAGGCACAATTTTTGTTTTAATAGTGCGTCTATCAAAAGCGTTAAGCAGGGCAATTTGTTAAGAAAGTATTTTTCTGTAGAAAAAAACGAAACTACCCCTTGCGCTTAACCGTTTGGCATATTACATTGTAAATGATGAGTTTAAACATGAACCCGAAGGGAGTGTTGAAACGCAAAGAAGATGGTGAAAACGGCAAAAACCGTCACCTTTCAGTAAGAAAAGTCCGTTTCGGAATAAATCTTATCTTCGCGCGTTCATTTTGTACCCATCACGTTGCTACAACGTTTTTTCTTAATTAACAGGAGGTTTTAATGAGACAGTTAAAGATTTCGAAATCAATTACCAACCGCGAAAGCCAATCCATTGAAAAATATCTTCAGGAAATAGGCAAAGAAGACCTTTTAACTCCGGAAGAAGAAGTGGAACTGGCCCGCAGAATCCGTCAGGGCGACCAAACTGCTTTGGAAAAACTGACCCGCGCTAACCTGCGCTTTGTGGTTTCTGTGGCCAAGCAATACCAAAACAATTCCCTTTCCCTAAACGACCTTATTAATGAAGGAAACCTGGGACTGGTAAAAGCCGCTCAAAAATTTGACGAAACCCGCGGTTTCAAATTTATATCCTATGCGGTGTGGTGGATTCGTCAGTCTATCATTCAGGCTTTGGCCGAACACAGCCGTATGGTGCGCCTTCCTTTGAACAAGGTAGGTTCGTTAACCAAAATCAACAAAATTTTTAGTGAACTGGAGCAGAAATACCAGCGTGAGCCTACTCCCGAGGAGGTAGCCATTATGATGGGTATTACACTGGAAGAAGTAGAAGCTACTTTGGGAATTTCGGCCCGCCACGTATCAATGGATGCTCCGTTTACCGATGGTGAATCGAATGCACTGATTGATGTGTTGCAGAATGCCAATGCAGAAGAAACCGACAAGCACCTTGACTACAAAGATTCGCTGAGAATTGAAACAGAAAGAACACTGGCTTCTTTAACCGAAAGAGAAAAAGAGGTTATTAAGTTATTCTTCGGTATAGGGGTAGAACACCCAATGACGCTGGAAGATATAGGCGACCAACTGGGTATTACCCGCGAGCGTATCCGCCAAATTAAAGATAAGGCTATTACCAAGTTGCGCTCACAAAGCCGCAGCAAAGCCCTTAAGGCTTACTTGGGTCAATAATTTTGATGGGGTTTCCCGACTTTTTTAACGTCCTGCATGTAACATGCGGGACGTTAAATTTATGTATAAAACCTTGCTATGCGGTTGCCGGCAAAGGGAAGACAAACATGAAGCCCGATTTTAAACAACAAGCAACACAAGAGCCAATGCCGGAGATTGTTTTGTTTCTTTTAGTTAGGACCAAGCGGACGCTAGCCAGTTATGGATTTAACCAGTATCTTTTCTCTCCACACATTCCAATTGTGTAAACGTCTGGCGGTTACATAGACTGGCAGGGTGGTGGCGTGTTTAACCCGAATTAATCAATAGGATACTCAATTGGGAACGATTTTTTGTGAATGATGTCGAAAATTCCTT
>CAZLXD010000034.1:0-20252 GCA_964563185.1 uncultured Chitinophaga sp. | reverse complement strand
CCCTTAAAGAGAAATAGTCTAATTTAGTATTGTCTGAAAACGGGGATACTTACACCATGCTTGAACTCACAATTAGTAAAAAGCAAAGTGGAAACCTGAATGAAACCATTGATCGTTAATATTAAAAGTAAAACTAAAAACCCCGCTCACGCGGGGTTCTTTATTTCTGTCAACGGTCAACCGTCATCTGCCAACTACTTGTATTCAGCTACTTCCTTCAACACCTGCGCTACAAAGTCGCCAAGGGGTTTAACGCCCTGGTCGCCCTGGCCTTGCCTGCGTATGGCTACGGCACGGTCGGCAGCTTCTTTTTCGCCAACTACCAACATGTAAGGCACTTTGCGCAACTCGGTGTCGCGTATCTTTTTGCCAATCTTTTCGGGGCGTTGGTCAAGGGTAGCTTCCAGTCCGTTTTTGCGCAGTTCGGTTTGCACTTCTTTGGCGTAGTCTAAATACTTATCGCTAATAGGCAGCACCGCTACCTGCTCGGGCGATAACCACACGGGGAACTTGCCCGCGTAGTGCTCCAGCAAGAAACCGATAAAGCGCTCGTGCGTGCTCAGTGGCGCGCGGTGTATAATAATAGGGCGCTCCTTTTGGTTGTTTTCGTTGGTAAACGAAAGGTCGAAACGCTCGGCCTGTGCAAAGTCCACCTGGTTGGTGGCAATAGTAAACTCGCGGCCAATGGCGCTCCAAATCTGTATATCAATCTTAGGCCCGTAAAAAGCGGCTTCATCGGCTACTTCCACAAACGGCAATCCCGACTTTACCAATACCTTGCGCACCATGTCTTCGGTTTGCTGCCACATTTCGGGGTTGTTAATGTACTTCTGCCCCAGCTTTTCGGGGGCGTGGGTACTAAAGCGCATCTGGTATTTATCAATCCCGAAAATCTTAAAGTACTTTACGTAAAGGTCGTTCACTTTCATAAACTCCTCTTCAAACTGCTCGGTAGTGCAATAGATGTGTGCATCGTTCATTTGCAGCGAGCGCACACGCATTAAGCCAAACAACTCACCGCTTTGCTCGTAGCGGTAGCAGGTGCCGTATTCGGCAAAGCGCTGCGGCATATCGCGGTAGCTTTTAGGCGTTGCCCCAAAAATTTTGTGGTGGTGCGGGCAGTTCATGGCCTTCAGGTAATACTTGCTGCCTTCCATTTCCATAGGCGGAAACATGCTATCGGCATAGTAAGGCAGGTGTCCGCTGCGTATGTAAAGTGCCTCCTTAGCAATATGCGGGCTTTTTACGCGCACGTAGCCCTGCTCCTGTTCGTTCTTTTTAGCCAGTGCTTCCAGCTTTTCAATCAGCGCGGCACCCTTGGGCAACCACAAGGGCAAGCCGGGACCTACTTCATCATCGAAAGTGAAAATCTCTAAGTCCTTACCCAGTGTGCGGTGGTCGCGTTTCTTTCTTTCTTCCAGCAGCGCCATATACTCCTCCAGCATTTGCGCCTTCGGGAAAGTAATGCCGTAAATACGGGTGAGCTGTTTGTTTTTTTCATCGCCCCGCCAGTAAGCACCCGCAATGCTCAACAGTTTTATGCTCTTAATGTACGAAGTAGAGGGAATGTGCGGCCCGCGGCACAGGTCGGTAAAGTTACCCTGCTGGTAGAAGGTTATTTCGCCATCGGTTAAGTCCTGCAACAGTTCAATTTTATACGGGTCGTTCTTTTCGGTAAAGTAGGCAATGGCATCGGCCTTGCTTACCTCGCTGCGAACAAACTTGCTGTCCTTGCCCGCCAGTTCTTTCATTTTGGCTTCCAGGGTGCGCAGTTCTTCTTCGGTCAGTTTTCGTCCGCCCAAATCAACATCGTAGTAAAAGCCTTCGTCAATAGGCGGGCCTATACCAAACTTTACATCGGGGAAGGTAGCTTCCAAAGCCTCCGCCATTAAGTGGGCGCTGCTATGCCAAAAGGTTTTTTTGCCGCCTTCATCGTCCCACTTTAATAATTTGAGAGAAGAATCTTTGGTAATAGGGCGGGTTAAGTCCCACACCTCACCGTTTACTTCGGCACTCAATACATTTTTAGCCAGCCCCGGGCTTATGCTCATAGCTACATCATAGGCGCTCACCGCATCGTTGTATTCGCGAACGCTTCCATCGGGCAGAGTAATCTTTACCATTTCAGATTTACAGATTTTAGATTTCTGATTTAAGAGAGGCGAATATAGGGAATGAGAGGAATGAGAGAAAAGGAGGATAGGAGAATGAGGCAGAACGCTATTTGAAAGAAACCTTTGCAATGCTGGCAGAAGTTGGCGTTACCTTAAACCGTTCATCTAAGCGGTGGCCCACCACCCACACAATCTTTTGGTTCGATTCCAGTACCAGCACTTTTTCTTTTTCATGCAGCGGCACTTTTAAATCGGTGAGGAACTTTTTCACTTTCTTTTTCTTCATACCCATACCAATAGGGTAGAAGTAGTCGCCTGCTTTCCATTTGCGGAGAAGGAGAGGGAATTCCAGTTTGGATTTATCAATAAACTCGGTGACGGGTGACGGGTGACGGATGGCAGAGGTTTCGCAGTCTTCTATTCGCAATTCAGAATCGCCAAACCTCACTTCTCTATCACCCTTTGCAATCTGTTTTACCGTTATATCCTGCTCGGGCAGTTGGGTAAGTATAAAGAACCTGCGGTCCTTAATTACTCTGGCTTTATCGGTAATAAACTGCTTACCGGCCGGTTCATCTATCACCGAAAGCATATCGTCCACCTGCGAAGGAGTGAATCCGAAATCTTTCAGGTACTCGTAAAGAATGCTGGAAGCATGAGGCGTTTTCTTCAATTTCAAAAGCGGAATGTAAATATCGCTGCCGCGCACCAGGAACAACTGTTTGTTTACTTTCTTCTGCCTCGCTTCGTACAGTTTTTCAATCTCATTCAGCACTTCAACCTTTTCTCCTATTGTTTTCTCTAGCGATGGGTTTATCTCCTTCAGCAGGGGGATAACATGGTGTCGTATTTTATTGCGGATGTATTTGTCCTCGGCATTCGAACTGTCCTCCCGGTAACGGAGGTTGCTTTCTTTACAGTATTGCGCTATCTCTTCGCGGGTGGCAAACAACAAAGGGCGGATAATGTTGCCCTGCCGTGCAGGAATACCCCGCAAGCCGCGCAGCCCCGTGCCTTTGGTAAAGTTGTAAAGAATGGTTTCGATGTTATCGTTTAAGTGGTGGGCCGTGGCTACCAGGTCCATCCTTTCCTCTATCCGAACTTTTTCAAACCAGGCATAGCGCAGTTCTCGGGCAGCTACTTGAATAGATACTTTAAACTCCTCCGCATACGCTTTGGTATCAAACCGCTCCACATAAAAGCGCATTTTGTATTGCTCGGCCAGTTCATATACAAAAGCCTCATCGGCATTGGCCTCTTCGCCCCTTAACTGAAAATTGCAGTGCAGAACGGCACAGGGGAACTCTGCTTTGCTGAACAAATCCAACATCACCACGGAATCCATACCGCCACTTACTGCCAGTAACGTACATTTTTTTGCTCCGGCCAGTCGCTTACTGCGATTAAACTCCATAAAGCGTGCAAATAGTGATTGTTGTTTACTCATCTTCGGCTAACTGTAATGCTTCACTTAACTCGCCCAGTGCTTTGGTGTCTCCGGCCTGCTTAGCCACTTCCATTCCTTTTTTGTAAGCGGTCATCGCCTCCTTTATTTCTCCTCTCCTCTCATACAAACCGCCAAGGTGTAAATAGGTTGCCACATAATCCGGAAATTTCTGCAACAGCAGCTCAAAATAAGGTTTTGCTTCGTTATCGGCTCCGGCACTTACATACTCCAAAGCTATGGCATATTTCAAAAAAGCATCATCCGGCTTTTCGGCTTCCATTTCCTTTAGTTTCTGTAATCGGAAATCGTTCATTTTCTCTCTGTTTTAGCCGAACAACGGTAGGGAAGAATTGTTTTGAGAATATTCAAAGTTGGGTATTTTCGCCCCGCAATTTTAAAACAATATACAGATGAAAATACTTGTTCCAATAGCGAAAGTGCCGGATACTACATCCAAAATTGCTTTCACCGACAACAACACTAGGTTTAGCCCCGATGGCGTAACTTTTATTATGAACCCGACCGATGAGTGGTATGCCCTCGTTCGCGCGGTAGAATTAAAAGAAAAGCAAGGTGGCGAAGTAGTGGTAATACACGTTGGCGGTGCCGATGCTGAACAGATTATCCGCAAGGCCTTGGCTATTGGTGCCGATAAAGCGGTGCGTGTAGATGCCGACCCAACCGATGCTTACTTTGTAGCAGCCCAGATTGCTGCCCATGCAAAAACTGAAAACTACGATTTGATAATTACTGGTAAAGAAACGATTGACTACAACTCGTACGAAGTAACCGGTATGGTAGCTGAACTTTTGGACCTTCCTGCGGTTTCTTTAGCTTCTAAGTTAGAAGTAGAAGGTGGTGTAGCCACTATTAAGCGCGAAATTGAAGGCGGAACCGAAACCGTAGAAGTAAAACTTCCGTTAGTTGTTGGTGCCTCTAAAGATTTGGCGGAAGCACGTATTCCGAACATGAAAGGAATTATGGGAGCCCGCACCAAGCCTTTGGCAGTTGTACCGGCTGCCGATGCCGTGAAACTGACTACAGTTGCAGCCTACGCTTTGCCTGATAAGGCCAAGCAGGTAAAACTGGTGGACAAGGACAACGTAGCGGAACTGGTTCGTTTGTTACACGAAGAGGCAAAAGCTATCTAACAAGAACCAAGAGTTTAGAGACAAGACATTAGAAGTTAGAAACAAGAAAATCTTCAATCAACAATCCAAAATCTGAAATAAAATGGCTGTATTAAGTTATGTAGAAGTAGCAGAAGGAAAAATAAAGAAGGCATCGTTTGAAGCTGCCTACTACGGTTCAAAAACTGCTGAAAGTTTAGCAACAGAATCAGTAGCGGTAGTTCTGGGAACTGCTTCGGCTGATGAACTGGCTACACTGGGAACGGTAGGTGTAACCAAAGTGTTGCACGCTAACGATGCCCGTTTCAACAGTTTTGATTCTAAAGCATACGCTAAGGCGGTGGCAGAAGCGGCTACAGCTGCCGGAGCAACGGTAGTAGTGGTTTCCTTTAACCAGAATGGTAAGTTGCTGGCTCCGCGTGTATCGGTTCGCTTAAAGGCCGGTTACGTTCCCGGTGCTGTAGAACTTCCTTCCTTCAACGGTTCAACGGCTTTAGTAAAGAAGAACGTATTCTCCGGTAAGGCTTCTGCGCAGTATTCAGTAGCCACAGCTACCAAAGTAATTGCGGTAAACCCTAACTCACTTTCGCCTGTAAAAGGAAGCGGCACAGCTGCAGTAGAAGGTTTTGCCCCATCGGTAACTGATGCCGACTTTACCGTAACCGTAAAAGGCGTAGATAAAGTAGTAGGTATTATTCCGTTAACCGAAGCAGAGAAAGTAGTATCAGCAGGTCGTGGATTAAAAGGCCCTGAAAACTGGGGAATGATTGAAGAGCTGGCCAAAGAATTAGGTGCAGCTACTGCTTGTTCTCGTCCGGTATCGGATGTGGACTGGCGCCCGCACCACGAACACGTAGGCCAAACCGGTGTTACGGTTCGCCCTAACCTTTACATTGCCGTTGGTATTTCAGGAGCTATACAGCACTTGGCCGGTGTAAACGGTTCAAAAGTGATAGTGGTTATCAATAACGACCCGGAAGCTCCTTTCTTTAAAGCTGCCGACTATGGTATTGTAGGCGATGCTTTTGAAGTGGTTCCCAAACTGATTGAGGAATACAAGAAATTTAAGGCTGCTCACTAATAAAAAGCAGCAGTAATATAAAAGGCGGCACATCGCAACATGTGTCGCCTTTTTTATGACCTAAACCACATTTCCGTATTTAGAAAATTCAGCTACATTTAATCTGTAAGCCTGTTACAACCCATGAAGAAGATTGAACTGGAGATAATTGCCCTTTCGCACAGCGTAACACAATCGCACTCATTTGCCGTGGTGTTAGGCGAAGTAGGCGGCACCAGAAGACTACCAATAGTTATAGGAGGATTTGAAGCACAGGCTATTGCCGTGGCGTTAGATAACATGAAGCCCTCGCGCCCGCTTACACACGATTTGCTGAAAACCCTTTGCGATACTTTTGAAATTGAAGTAGAGTATATCTACATCTCAAAACTGCTGGATGGTGTTTTCTATTCCAACATAGTTTGTAAAAAAGGCGAAGAGTATTTTGAAATAGACTCGCGCACCAGCGATGCGCTGGCTTTGGCCGTACGTTTTGACTGCGCTATATATGTGGAAGAAGGCATTTTGCTGGAAGCCGGTGTAGAAGCCGACCCCAACGAAGGCAATGAGGAAGCACAGGGCGAAGAAAGCGAGCTGGCACAGCTTACCAATCCACCTGCACCTGCCAGCTATACCGAAATGAACATAAGCGAATTACAGCAGGCCCTGCAAGCGGCATTAGATGGCGAAGACTACGAAAAAGCCGCCCGCATACGCGATGAAATAAACAAGCGCAAAACCAACAGTTAATATCCTACAACTGGGAGAAATCTAACTCCTGAAACATTCTTATCTAAAAACTGTTTCCGTAGTGACTCACTAATAATTATTGCAGAGTTGAAACCTTTTACCCTGAAAATATCAAGTCCATTCACCAAATCAGGGTTAATAATCATCTTTTGGAACGCCCTGTAACTTCCTACCTTATCTGGTCTTACCAAATCATGATTATCGAACTTTAAGAACTCTGATAATGTTTCATCAATACATTCAACCTCAACTTTTAATAGAAGCACATAATATGTCAGTTGCTTAATTACACCATTTAGCTCAACAGGTATTACGTCAACAGAATCTGATCTTATCAGAGATAGAACCGCTGAGTTAATAACAGGCACATCAAAATCTGCGAAAGTAAAGTCCAAAGGATGTCCCTTTTTTCTTACACTAATCTCTAGTTTCCTCTTATCAGCTAATGCTTTAGGCACTCGATTTACCCTCACATAATTCCAGAAATCAAAAGGATTATCCAAGTTCAACTCGCCCAAAAACCACCTTCCTTTAATCGTATGCAAGTCATCTACTAATTTATAGTAAAGCATGTTTGACAAATCTTCAGATAGGCAAAAAAACAAAAACAATACATGTACGTTTTACAGTCGCGCTACTTACTTTTTCAGTATCAGAAAATAATACTTTAGCGGCTGTGAATAGAAAAGACCTTTTCCAACTTATTCAACAAAAGCAATCGCTGCTTTGCGTAGGTTTAGATACCGATGTGGAGCTTATTCCCAAACACCTGCTTGATTTTGCCGACCCTGTTTTTGAATTCAACAAAGCCATGGTAGATGCCACTATTGATGTAGCCGTGGCCTACAAACCCAACCTGGCATTTTACGAAAGCCGCGGGGTAAAAGGCTGGGAAAGTTTAGAGAAAACCATACAGTACATTAACTCAAAGCAGGAAAAAGTTTTTACCATAGCCGATGCCAAGCGGGGCGATATAGGCAACACTTCTAAAATGTATGCCAAAGCTTTTTTCGAATGGTTGAACTTTGATTCGGTAACCGTGGCACCCTACATGGGCGAAGATTCGGTTACTCCTTTTTTAGAATACGAAGACAAGTGGGTAATACTGCTGGGACTTACCTCTAATAAAGGCAGCAAAGATTTTCAGTTTACCCAAAGCAGCGAAGGAAAACTATATGAGCAGGTCATTCGCAAAGCACAGCAATGGGGCACGCCCGAACAGCTGATGTTTGTAATCGGAGCCACCCACCCCGAAGAGTTTGCAAGTATCAGGGCTCTGGCACAAGACTATTTCTTTTTAGTTCCCGGGGTAGGTGCACAAGGGGGCGATTTAGAAGTTATTTGTAACAACGGATTGAATGATGTTGGCGGCCTGCTCATTAACTCCACCCGCAACATTATCTACGCATCAAAAGGCGAAGACTTTGCCACAGCTGCACGGGCCGAAGCATTAAAGCTACAACAACAAACCGCAAAATTTGTGAAACCGTTTTCAGCACAATCGTAAATTCCCATACATTTAACCGCATTAAAACTTAATACATGAAACGACTATTCTTTTCCCTTCTGTTTGTAACCTGTCAGTTAGCAGGAGTATTAATAGCACAGGATGCTTATGAAGTACAGCAACGGTGTTACAGCAATGCTTTAAAAAATTACGATTTACAGGCCGCCACTATTGCCCTTTATAACATGATAGCCCTTAAGCCTGAAAAAGCCGATTTAAACGACTCGCTGGCGCTGTTGTATTTTGCCGGTGAACGTTACCCACAGGCTTATTTGGTGGGGGAGCAAATACTTAAAACCAACCCCGGACGAAACGATATTCTGGAGTTAGTGGCGGTGTCCAAACAAAATCTGGGTATGATAAAAGAATCGCTGGCTGATTACGAAAAACTGTATGCTGCTGAAAAATCGCTGTATTACTTGTATCAAATGGCAACGCTGCAATACCAGTTAAAGCGCTATGGCGAATGTGAGGCCTCGCTGGATCAAATCATTAACAACCCCGAAAGTGCCAAGCAGAAAGTAAACATTGTAGTGCAGGGGGGGGCGCAGGATGTTCCCATGAATGCCGCAGCACTGAATGTAAAAGGTATTTGCGCCATGGAACTAAATCAGGAAGAAGCCGCAAAGGATAATTTTACCCAAGCCCTGTCGGCCTACCCGGATTTTGCCTTGGCTAAAGGCAACTTAGAGTTACTGAATAAAAAAGCTAGCCAGGATAAACAATCTCCCAAAACTCCTTCCACCACAACAAAACCTACTACATCGGCCACCACAAAATAGAAGCAACGGTCATCAACAACAGCAAAAGCGGATACCATATTATGGTATCCGCTTTTGCTGTTCACCAACCCGAATATCCCCTGCCCGAATTAGTCAGACGGGGATTCCCGCTTAACTCCTCGCAATAGAAGCATACTTGTTGTATTCAACTGTTAAAATCCACTTTAAACAGAGTTTCCTCCGCTTCTCTTCTCCTTTAGGTCTTACTCTTTACTTTTGTAGTAAAAGGCAGTATAGTTCGGTAAAGTTACTATTCTTTTTGCCGTTTGAATTTGCTCATGTCGCAAACCTACTGGCTCTAACTGTCCAAATGCCTGATTTCGTTTAAACAGTAAGTGTACATTCTCGGTCAGCCTCAGGACACGCAACCGCGGGGCAATGCTTAAATGCAGGCGCGAATGTTTTTTGTATCAGTGGCCTATACAATCCCGAAGAGATATAAACCCCTATAAAGATGTAATGAACGCCCCCTGAGTGTTCACATCCCAATACAAAAGATTCAGCCTCTCCGAATCTTTCATCCAATAGTTTACCCGCCAGGGCTTATTACTGCTATCAAAAATCAGCTTATCAAACTCGGTCACCTTTTGCAGGTTACTCAAATACACCTTTGCGTTTCCGGACAATACAACATAGTCCGCTTTTAACTTATTAGCTAATGCACTTTGCTGCTTTTCTATTTCACCGTTAACCACCAAAACCCTCTTCCCCGAAAACGTAAAAAGCTTACCAAAAGGTAACTCCTTTGAAATCTCATCTGCCTTCCGTTCCTCACTAACCCCCAACTCCCACCAGTGGTGCCTTACATAAAAAAGCATAGAACTCCTATTGTTTAATAACGCTTCATCAAAATCATGCAGCACCTTACCATTACCTATAAATGCCAACGCATTCCTGCCCTTCACCTTATAAACCACCAATTGGCTGCTATGCCTGTCTTCAAAATAATCAAATGCAAAAAGCGCGGAGAGCAAAACCGAAAACGATAACGCTGTTAAAAAAGCACGGCTGCGTTTCGTCTCAACAAACCAACACAAAGCAAGTATTACCGCATACACCACAAACATTTGCAACATAGTAATGCTAATGCCCTCAATTAAGCTATAGGGAACTTTCTCCACTAGGAAAATGGCTTCGTTCAGCACCCAAATCATTTTTGCCATTACCCACCCAACAGCAATATTTGCATAAGGCAACCAACTAAGCATAAACAGGCCTGTGCCCAGGAAAAGAACTAGATTTCCTACAGGTATTACTACCAAATTGGAAACAAGAAACATAACCGGAAACTGATGGAAGTAATAAAGCCCAATGGGGAACGTAGCTATTTGTGCAGCTATAGAAACTGCTGTAATGCCCCACAACCAGTTCACCACTTTATTCTTAAAAACAAACCACGAAGAAATTTTGGGTTGCAGGTAAATAATGCCTATAACTGCCAGGTAACTTAGGCGAAATCCAATCTCAGTTACAATGAAAGGATTGAAAAGCATAAGTATTAATATGCTAGCGGCAATGATGTTGTAGATATTTACATTGCGGTACAACACCTTGCCAAACTGCATCATAGAAAACATAGCCGCGGCACGCATTACTGAAGGGCACAAGCCGGTAAGGCAGGCGTAAAACCAAATAAAAACCACTATTATAATTGCTTTGGCCACTTTCCAATTTTGCCCCTTTTTATCTAACCAACCAAGCAGCAAATTCAAAATGTAAAACATAATACCTACGTGCAACCCGCTTACGCTTAGCACATGCAGTGCACCTGACGTAGCATACGCCTGCACCAGTTCATCATTCATAAAATCATTGTAGCCTAGCAACATAGCGCTGGCCACAGCAAAATCATTCTCGTTAGTTACATATCTGCTAATGGTTTGTAAAAAGCTTTCCCGCACAAAATAGATAGCGGCAAGTAAAGGGTTGCCGTTGTTGTGTTTTAGAACTCGCCAGTTATCGTTCCACACAAACGAGCGATGGTAAATAGCATGGAAACTCTGATAGAGTTTAAAGTCAAACTCCTCAGGATTTTGCGGAGGGTCGAACTGTTCAATATTAGCGAGCATAATTACTTCATCACCATACTTTAAACTTTCGCTTGCCTCATTTCGCATAAAACTCAACAGCAACTTGCCGTGGGTTTTAACTCGTGAGTGATTGTCCGCAACTTCTTCAACCTCCGCCACCGTTGTTACAATTTTTTCCTTTAACACCGGAGGCTTTGTAACAGTAGCCACAAGAAAATGCTGCTTGCCGCAATGCTTCGAAAAGTGGTCGGCATAATTAACTGTGGTATGAAGCCATGTAAGGATGTATGCCAATGAAGTAAAAACAAGAGTGAAAGCGATTCCTTCAGTTACTCTCCATCGAAACTGAAAGGTTAAACTACCCAACCGAAAAAGAACAGTATAAGCCAGTGAGAAGGCTAGAAGCCCAACAAAAAATACAAGCCACCATTCAGCCTGCTGAAACACCGCATCAGCAGCAATTTCAATGCCTACGCCTGCCATAAAAGGCAGAACAAGTTTAAGCATCGGAATTTCGTTAAAGATGCTACGCATGGTAAATCCGTTTCTATTACTAAATTTAAACTAAATAAATGCAGTGTCACCATGCTGCCACACATACACCTTAGTGACCTTCTTTTTGTTGATATAGAAACTGTGCCGCAGTTCTCTTCCCACTCGGAGTTGAGTGCTCCCATGAAAGAGTTGTGGCAGGCTAAGCATAACACTCTTTACAACACACAGGATGAAACTGCTGATGAAACCTATCTGAAACGCAGTGGCGTGTTTGCCGAGTTTGCCAAGATTATTTGCATCTCTGTAGGATTGTTTCGATACGAAAAGTCGGAAGGCCGTAGGGTTTTCAGAATAAAATCTTTTTACGGAGATGATGAGAAGGTACTGTTGCAGGATTTCTCGGCATTGATAAAAAAGAGCTTCGATAACAGCGAGCGTTTTCATTTTTGCGGGCATAATATCCGCGAGTTTGATATTCCGTTTATCTGCCGGAGAATGCTAATTAATAATATTGAGTTTCCGGATATTCTCGACCGTTCCGGTAAGCGTCCGTGGCAAACCGAAGATGTAGACACGCTTCAGCTCTGGAAGTTTGGGGATTATAAGCACTATACTTCCCTTAAGCTTTTGGCCGAAATACTGGATATACCTACACCAAAGGATCAGATAGAAGGCAAAGACGTATGCCGTGTTTATTGGGAAGTGAAAAACCTTCCGGCAATCGTGAACTACTGCCAAAAAGATGTCGCCACAGTAGCCCGCCTTCTCCTCCGCTTCAAAGGCCAAAAGCAAATTCTCCCCGATGAAGACATTATAATAGTTCCCTGACACACCCACGCAACATGCTTGCCACCGCCAAACAATACCTTACCGACCTCTTCAACCTCTTCTATCCCAACTTGTGCTTAGCCTGCAGCAAAACCCTGCTCAAAGGCGAAACCGTCCTCTGCTTCCGCTGCGAAACCACTCTTCCACAAACCGAACACTGGAACAATGCCGAAAACAAACTCATAAAACGCTTCTGGGGTCGTGTGCCGTTAAAAGGAGCAGCAGCCCTATTCCACTTTCATAAACATGGCGAAATACAACACGTGCTGCACGCCCTTAAATACAAAGGCCGGAAAGACGCAGGCGAGTATTGCGGTAAAATGCTCGGCCACAAACTCAAACAACCCAACTCCGTCATCAGTAATATCAACCTCATAGTTCCCGTACCCCTTCACTGGAAAAAACAAAACCTCCGCGGCTACAACCAATGCCAGCCCTTTGCCGAAGGACTGTCTCAAGTGCTGCGGGTTCCCGTTTCACATACAGCATTAGAACGCACCCACGAAAATATCTCACAAACAAAAAAGAAACGCTTCGACCGTTGGGGCAACGTAGCCGAAATCTTTGCTGTAAAAGATGCACAGCAGCTTCAAGGCAAACACATTCTACTGGTAGATGATGTGGTAACTACAGGCGCCACAGCCGAAGCCTGCCTGCAAACCATACTCACCGTTCCCGATACAACGGTAAGCTTTGCCGCTATTGCTGCGGCAGAAGGATGAGATTATTTCAACTTCTCAATAATAGCTGTAGTGCTGTTCCCTTCTAAGTAAGGAATAGTTCTTACCCTGCCTCCATAAGTCTGAACAAAAGCAGCGCCTACTATTTTATCAATAGTCCAGTCGCCACCTTTTACCAGCACATCGGGCTTAATAGCCTGTATCAAATTTTCGGGAGTATCTTCTTCAAATAAAACCACCGCATCGGTAAACAACATAGCCGCCAACATCTGCAAATGAACTTGCTCATTATTAACCGGCCTGCTTTCTCCCTTCAACCTTTTTACCGAAGCATCCGCATTTACCCCCACAACAATTCGCTCCCCTAAGTCAGCACAACCGTTCAGCAGCTGTAAATGTCCCGGGTGAAGAATATCAAAACAACCATTCGTAAACACAATAGTATCACCCATGCGCTTCCAAAACTCTATGCGTTGCAAAAGTTCAGATAATGAAAAAATCTTCCCGCTGATTTTTTCGGGCGTTATCACAGTTTAAGATTTTAAAGGTTGGTTATTTAACGCTGAAGGCCTGTTCAATATTGCTAAAGGAATCAGCGTAAGCGAACCGCCAATCAACACAGCAGCCATTTGTGCCGCCCACACCACCGAACCAAAAGCATAACCAATGGTTTCATTTACACCATAAAGAATAAGCACCTGTTGTAATGCCAGCGGGTAAAGCCCTATTCCACCTGGCGTTGCTACCATAGCAAATCCCCCGAAAAAAAGGCAGGCTACACCAGCCATAAAACTCATGGAAGCTGTTTCGGGCAAAGCCGGAAAACTCAGGTAAATCATCAGAAAGTAGCATACCCATACAAAAACAGAATGGAAGATAAACTCCCAGGGGTTCTTTACATAACGAATACTCTTTAGTCCTTCTGCAAAACCCAACAGGCGCTCCTTTATCATCTCCTTCAACTTTACAAAACCATATTTCCGTTGAACATAAACCACGGCTGCCGCAATAGCTATGCCCACTACCCCTACCGCTAAATACTTTGTAACATCAACTCCCGCATCGGGCACGGGCTTCTTACTCCATACATTTTCCTGAAAAAAAGTGAACAAGCGATCGTATTCCACTGCCAATAAAAAGCTCCCGATAATTACAATGGAAACCAAATCCACCACCCGCTCCACCACCATGGTACCTATCGACTTATCCAACGGCACATTTTCGTAGCGCGCCAACATGCCACAACGGGTTACTTCGCCAAGTCTTGGAAAAAAAAGATTGAAAAAGTACATCATCATCACAGAAAAGTAGGTATTCCAATAGCCCGGTTTATGTCCTGTAGGCTCCAATAACTGCCTCCAGCGTTGCGCTCTGCTCAAATTTGAAATTAACCCAAGAATAGGCGCAAGAATTATCCAGAAGTAGTTGGCTCTGCTAAAGGCATCAATAGTATCCTGCTTCTGTTGCGGAGTCATTTTGCTGACAAACCACCACACGAGGGCAATTCCCAAACCCAGGGAAACAGCGAGGTTAAGGAAATTGAAAAGCAGCTTTTTCAATAGTTACGGTGTAATTTGGTTGGCTGAATTTACATGCACTGTTACCGGCTTAAAGGTTTTGTATTCTTCGGTGGTAACTATAGCATAAGAAATAACAATGATTATATCGCCTACGGCAACTTTGCGGGCCGCAGGGCCATTTAAGCATACTATGCCCGAACCACGCTCTCCTTTAATAACATAAGTCTCTAAGCGCTCACCATTGTTCACGTTTACAATCTGCACCTTTTCATGCTCCACAATATTGGAAGCCTCCATTAAGTTTTCATCAAGAGTAATACTACCAATGTAGTTGAGGTCCGCTTGCGTAACAGTAGCTCTGTGAATCTTCGATTTGTAAACAGTAAGCATCATAGCGGGGCGAAAGTAACTGAATTTTGGAATTGAGAAATTCTACATAACTGCTTTACAAAAGCATGTTATCAATCAAGCGCACTCCCCCTATACGTGCAGCTACCAGCCCTACCATGTTCCGCTGTTTTTTTAAAACAGGTTGCAGCGTTTTACTATCTCTAATCTCAAAATACTCTACCTCTACATTTTTATCTCGAGTAAGATTTTCAAATGCCCATTGTTGAATGGCGGCAATATCAGCTTTCTCCAATCGCAATTTCCTTTTCACTTCCTGCAGTGTTTTCGAAATCTGTACGGATAGGGTTCGGGCACTTTTATCTAAGCGCACATTTCGCGAACTCATAGCTAATCCATCTTTTTCGCGCACTGTTTCGCAGGTTACCAATCTGACTTTCAACTTTCTCCTTCTTATCAACTCTGCTACAATTAACTGCTGCTGAAAATCCTTCTGCCCCATAAATAGCTCATGTGGCTTTACAATGCGAAGTAAACGTTCCACAACCTGAGCCATGCCGTCAAAATGCCCCGGGCGGTGTTCGCCTTCTAGAGTTTGCGCCAAGAAGCCAAAGTCTACATTGTTTTTATTGGCAAAACCCTCGGGGTATATTTCTTCTGCCGAAGGAAGGAAAAGAACATTGCAACCTACATCAGAAAGTAGCTCAATATCCCGGTCTATAGTTATGGGATATTTTTCAAAATCGGCCTTGTCGTTAAACTGTGTGGGGTTTACAAAAATGCTGCAAACAGTAACATCGCAGTTCTTTTGGGCCCTTTTAACGAGGGAAATGTGGCCTAAATGAAGGGCGCCCATGGTTGGAATAAACCCCACCGAAAGCCCCCTTTTTTTCAATGCAACTATTTGTTTATCAATGTCTTGTATGCGCTTAAATACAATCATAGTTGGCACACCTTAACATTATTAGAGCAGAGACTTTTGGGCTTTTTCGGAATTTTGTTATTATCTTTGCATTCCGCTTTGAAAACACGCCCTTTGATATCTTTTTTATCACACTTCAAATCAAATCAATAATATGGAAAAAAGAAGAATCCTAATTATCACGCAGGAGATGGACCCGTATTTGGCCCTAACAGAAGCTTCGAAGATTGCGAATGAGCTTCCGAAGTATATGTTAGAGAGTGGCATGGAAATTCGTGTATTGATGCCTAAATTCGGAACAATTAATGAAAGACGCCACCGCCTGCATGAAGTAGTTCGCCTTTCAGGTATTAATGTGATTATAAACGATGAAGATTATCCTTTAGTGATAAAGGTAGCTTCGTTGCCGGGAGCACGCCTTCAGGTTTACTTCTTAGACAATGAGGATTTCTTTAAGCGTAAACTTGTTTTCCACGATGAGAACAATAAGTTCTTCGATGATAATTCCGACCGGATGATTTTCTTCTGTAAAGGAGCATTGGAAACCGTTCGCAAATTCGGATGGGCTCCGGATATCATTCATTGCTTTGGCTGGATGACAAGCCTTATTCCTATGTATTTGAAAACCACTTACAAGGACGACCCTGTATTTGTAAATGCTAAAGTGGTTTACTCTGTATTCGACAACGAATTCAAAGATACTTTGAAAAGCGATTTTGCTACCAAACTTGCCATTAGCGAAGATATCAGCAAAAAGCACGTTGACTACTTTAAGGCCGGTGATAACACCAGTTTATTGATTGGCGGTTCGCAGTTTGCCGATGCGCTGGTAGTTGGTGATACTTTGGACGCTAAGGTTTCAAGCCACTTAAAGAAGACCAAGGGTAAGAAAGTTTTAAAGATTACTTCGAAGCAGGAAACTCCTCCAAACATTTTTGGAGACTTCTACCAAAATATCATTAACAACTAAGCGTTTGTAGGCTTTATTGCTTTATTTGCGCAGTGATACTTACTACATTTAGATACATTTTAATAAAAGCACCAGCACTAATTATTTGCTGGTGCTTCTTTTATTTAACCGGTTGTAAAGACCCGGTGATAAATGATACTGATCTGCTTACCAACGATGATGACCTGAGCTTGGTAAAAGATACATTAACTGTAAAGTCGTTTTCTCTGTTTCATGAGCCGATTGCCTCAAATGGGGTATCGGTAGGTGTTTTAGGAAATTTTTCAGATCCCAATTTCGGAAAAACATCGGCCGGGTTCTACGGGCAGTGCCGATTAAGCGCAAACAATGTAACGTTTGGCGCTGGGGCTCAATTAGACTCCGCCTTTATAACATTTACTTACAACGGTAAGTATGGCAAGTTTGACCAACCTGTTAATTTGGTTGTATATGAACTCAGCCAAAGTTTGGTTGATTCGCTTACTTACAAAACAAATGAGGCGTTATCGGTTAACATTCCACCTATAGGGCAGTTCAGTAATTTTATGCCCAACTTTGACGATACTATCAGTATTTACGGATTGAGTTACCCAGCTCATTTACGCATTCCGCTTACTTCTTCTTTCGGGAATAAAATATTACTGTCAGACTCGCTGAACCTGGTTGATAACACTGCCTTTCTAAATCTGTTTAAAGGGTTTTATGTAACTACCACTTCAAGCACTGAGGGTAACGGGCTTTTGTATCTTACCCTTTCTTCTTCCCTCTCTAAAATTACGCTCTACTACCACAACAATGATTTTGACTCTCTTAGTTATGACATTCCTGTTTCCGGAGTAAAGGTAAATCACTTCGATAACACCTATACATCTGCCCCGGTATACTCTTCAGTGAGTAGTCCAAATCCTGCGGGTGAAACTAAAATATATGTGCAAGGAGGTGCAGGCGTTAAGGGTAAACTAATGCTACCTGAATTAGATAGCTTACCCAAAAATATTTTAGTGAATAAAGCAGAGTTAATTCTTTCGCAAACGGATGGGGATACCGCCTATGCTGCACCGCTGCTTTTAGATTTGTATCGTATTGATGATGCCGGTGATGCACAAACGCTTGAGGATGACGGACTAACTCATTTTGGCGGTGTTAAGGTAACCGAATCTGTAAATGGAGTTAGCGTTAACCGCTATCGCTTTAATATTAAAAAGTACTTTCAAAAACTCATCAACGGCACTTACACCAATAATGGCTTTTATGTGCAGGTGTTAGGTGCCAATTCCAACTCAGAAAGAGTGGTGCTTGCTAACTCTTCCACTGATGAAAAATACCGGATAACTTTAGTAGTTACATACACTAAACTTTAGACTATGTGCGGAATAGTAGCTTATATCGGCCATCGTGAAGCCTACCCGATATTGATAAAAGGTTTAAAAAGATTAGAATACCGAGGCTATGACAGTGCAGGCGTTGCACTGATGAACGGAACCCTTAATATTTATAAAAAGCAGGGCAAGGTTGCAGATTTGGAAGCAACAACTCAGGGAAAAAACACATCCGGTTCTTTAGGAATGGGGCATACCAGATGGGCAACCCATGGCGAGCCAAACGATGCTAACTCCCACCCGCATTTATCCCAATCGGGCGAAATAGCCATAATACACAACGGCATTATTGAAAACTACGCAACACTGAAAGAAGCTTTAACAGAGCGGGGACATAGTTTTGATAGTGATACAGACACTGAGGTGCTTGTACACCTGATTGAAGATATTAAGCAAAACACTTCCTCTTCGCTGGAAGAAGCAGTTCGATTGGCATTGCATGAAGTAGTAGGGGCCTACGCAATTGTAATTATTTCCAAAAACGACCCGACCAAACTGATTGGTGCGCGTAAAGGATCTCCGCTTGTTGTAGGAATTGGTGATGGAGAGTTTTTTATGGCTTCGGATGCCACACCCATTATTGAATACACTAAGAATGTTTCTTACCTGAATGATGGTGAGATAGCTTATATAAAGGAAGGTGCCTTAACCGTTAAGACCATAGATAACGTTGAAAAAACGCCTTACATACAAACGCTTGAAATGAACCTCGAAGCTATTGAGAAGGGAGGTTACGAGCACTTTATGCTGAAGGAGATTCATGAGCAGCCTAAGTCAATATACGATTCATTACGTGGAAGATTTGACCCGGTTACGGCTACGTTTGCCATGCGTAGCTTAAAGGAGCATGAATCAAAGATTAAGAACCTTAACAGAATAATCATTGTAGGCTGCGGCACATCGTGGCATGCCGGTTTGGTTGGTGAATATCTGTTTGAGGATATTGCCCGCATACCCGTTGAGGTTGAATATGCATCAGAATTCCGCTACCGCAACCCGGTTATTAATGAAGACGATTTAGTCATTGCCATTTCTCAGTCGGGCGAAACAGCTGATACACTGGCAGCTATTGAAATGGCTAAAGAGAAAGGGGCCACTGTTTTTGGATTATGCAATGTGGTAGGCTCCTCTATACCGCGTGCTTCACATGCGGGGGCATATACTCATGCCGGCCCTGAAATTGGGGTAGCTTCAACCAAAGCATTTACAGCGCAGGTAGCTGTTCTTACTTTATGGGCATTCGGATTTGCAGAACTTCGTGGCAAAGTAACCAAGCAGGCATTACGAAGTGCTTTTGTTCAACTGGAAGCTATTCCCGAAAAGGTGGAGCGTACCTTGGCTTGTGAAGACAAAGTGATTGAAATTGCAAAGGTGCTAAAGGATGCCCGTAACTTCTTGTACCTCGGCCGGGGATATGGTTTCCCGGTAGCATTAGAGGGTGCATTAAAGCTGAAAGAGATATCGTACATACATGCCGAAGGTTATCCTGCTGCAGAAATGAAGCATGGCCCCATAGCACTGATTGACGAAGAAATGCCGGTGGTGGTTATTGCTACTAAGGGAAATATTTACGAAAAAGTTATCAGCAACATTCAGGAAGTAAAAGCCCGTAAAGGGAAAATTATTGCCATAGTAACGGAGGGAGATGATAAAGTGGCAAAGATGGCCGACTACGTAATTGAAATACCTGAAACCATTGAATACTTAGAACCATTGGTGGCTACCATTCCTTTGCAATTACTTTCGTACCACATTGCGGTAATGCGCGGTTGCAATGTTGATCAGCCAAGGAATCTGGCAAAGTCTGTCACCGTAGAGTAGCGTTTTTATTGCCCGTTTACAACAGAATTGTAAACGATAGAAGATATTTCTGAAATTACTTTTCCTTCTTCTTTAAAGTTGGTGCCTCTTGTCATTACACACAGCAGGTAGGGCGCCCGGTCTTTCGGGTATATTATTCCGCAGTCGTGTAGCTGCTTGATGTTTGTATCGCGGTAACCTCTTTCTCCAAATTTGTGAGATACCATAATCCCCTTAGGAACTCCGGCTATTAACCCTTCTGCAAAACTGGTGTTACTGAGAATGTATAATGCCTTCTCTGACATTTCTTTGCTTAGATAAGTAGCATTGTACAACACTCTGAAAAAAGAAGAATAATTTCTTACAGACATAAAATCTTCGGTTACCATTCCCGGAATATAAAGACCCAGTTCATTGATTACCTTCTGGAAATACTCATCGCCTATTAATTGAAACATTAAATTTTTTGCCTCATTATCGGAGTATTTAATCATCCTCATCAGCAAATCCT
>CAZLXD010000033.1:0-20257 GCA_964563185.1 uncultured Chitinophaga sp. | reverse complement strand
GTTTTACCGCAGCGGTATAGGTTTTCGGGGTGCCGGTATTTTTTATACCGGTACCGGTATAATTTTTCGGAGTATGGGGCGCGGTGTTACCCATACGGGGCGCAAAGCCCCCGGTGCCGGTAAAAGCTGTAGGTGTTTCGGCAAAAGTTTTCGGAGTGCCGGCAAAAGTTTTACCGGTGCCGGTATTTTTTGTAGAAGTTTAGGTAAAGCCCCTGCCGGGCAATGCTAACCGCAATTCCGTGTTTTGGTAACAGGAGTCCCGGTTTGGGTAACAAGAACCCGCGCTTGGGTAACAGGTTTCCGTATTTTGAACCTTGCAAAAGAGGCTAAACTAAGGGAAAGGATACCCCGCGTATAATCATTCTGTTATTTTGCTTTACATATTATTTATTTTATTGCCGCAGTAATACAAAAACAAGGTGCAGGCAGCCGAGCAATTGATTAATAAGATAGCAGGACATTATCCCTGCTTCAGTATTAATGAAAGGGCAGCCCGGCTATCGGGCTTTTATACCGGTTTTAACTTTGCGGTAGGCGCGGTTATGGTGCTGGTAATGGGCCTGTCGGGCGGGTTTTTGCTTTTTCAGTTAACGGCTGCCGCAGTGTTTTTTAGCGTGTATTATCTGCTTGCTTCTCAAAAACATATACAACGTGTTGTTTACTTTCAGGTAGTGTTGCTGTGTATGGCATTTACTGTTTTTTGGTTTTACACCGGTGGGGTACAAGGCCCCGCAATTATCAGCACAGTAGTTATTTTTTACAACTGCCTTAACATGGTTTCGCCAAAGCACAAAATAACCGTAAGTGCGCTGGTAGTACTGTTTATGGCACTTACCTTATGGCTTAGCTACCTGTATCCGCAATGGGTGGTTGGTTACAACGAAAAAAGCATGGCATACCTGCACTATCTTGTGTTGTTTATCCAGTTCAGCGGTTACTTTATATTAATTGAAACATCGAACCTGTACTGCTACCGCTATGAGCAAAAATTAGTAATTCAGCAAAACCAGGAGTTGGAAAAAGCCAACGAAGCTAAACTGCGCCTGTTGGCCATTATAAGTCACGATTTGCGCGGGCCTATGGCTACGTTAAAGGCCATTCTTAACTCGGTAGAAGAAGGCTTTGCCACCCCCGAAAAAACACAACGGCAGTTAATGCACCTTAAAACCATGATGAACCCGCTCAACAATTCGCTGAACAACCTTTTGCTTTGGAGCCGGTTACAGTTAGAGGGGCTGAGCGCCTCACCCGAGTGGTTTACAGCAGGCGAAATAATAGAGGAAGAAATACAAATAGCAACTGCGCAGGCTGCTTTGGCCGGAGTTACTTTGCTGAATGGCATTGATGGGAACCTCCGCCTGTATGCCGATATAAACCACTGCCGTATTGTTTTCCGCAACCTGATAGCCAATGCTGTGCAAAATGCCCTTCCGGGCACAGTGGTAGAGTTGCAGCAGCAAACCACCAACGGTAAAACGGTGTTTAAAGTAACCAACCAGGGAAGCCCCATACCCTCCGCCTCTGTTGAAGAATTTAACCTTACAGGGGCCTTGCCTAAAGCAGAAAACAGCCGCAAACGCCAGGGGCTGGGGCTACAACTTTGCAACGATTTTGTAAAAATAAACGGGGGGCACATTTGGATAGAAACCACCCATCCTACAAAAACGGTATTTTGCTTTTCATTTAATGCCCCTGAATAATACCCTACAACCATGAGTTACACGGCAGTTGTTATTGAGGATAATCCGGTAGATGCCGAAGTGCTACACGATTATTTGCAAAAATACTTTCCCGAAATACAAATAGTGGCCTGCGGCCAAACCGTAAGCAGCATACGGCCGCTTATTGAACAACACCAGCCCCATTTGGTGTTTATGGATATTGACCTGCCCGATGGCAGAAGCTTAGAGGTGCTTGATTGCCTGAATACCGAAAGTTTTCAGCTTATTTTTTTAACCAGCCACAACATTTTTGCTATTGAAGCCATACGTGCCAATGCGCTGGACTACATTGTAAAGCCTATTGATTCGGTATTGCTTAAAAAAGCAGTATTAAAGGCTATTCAGCGCATAAAACAAAAGGGCGACATGGTCCATAATGCACACAAAATTTCAGTACCGGTAGCCAATGGTATAGTATTTATCGACTCGCAAAAAATTATGCGTGGTGAGGCAAGCGGCAGTTATACGCGGCTGGTAACCTCCGATGCCAAAACCATATTGGTTACACGCCCGTTGGTGTTTTTTGAAGAGGAACTGCCTTCGGAAGATTTTATGCGTATACACGATAGCTTTATAATAAACCGCACCTTTGTTTCCTCTTTCATTAAAAGCAAAAACGGCAGTGTTATAATGACCGATGGCTTTACCTGCAACATTGGTGCAGGCAAAAAACTGCCTTTTTTAGACTGGATGCAAGGCCAAAAAGCATAAACTGCCCCCGGTCAATTTTCCGAGTTAGAGGCTAAAACGCCCTTTTTAGAAAGCCAAACCACCCAATCAGAAAGTTTGGTTGCAGGCTATGCGGCAAGTTGGCACATTTGCCGTAAAACAATTTAGGCTATAAACATATTGTTGCCTGATGCCACTCCATTTTTTCTTAGGAAAAAAGGAGTGGCTTTTAAAAAAGTATGGAAAAATCTAATAAATGGGTATGGGTTGTTACTGTGGTACTTTTTTTTGCACTAATGATTATGGTTATAGCGCAGCGTTATACCTGAACTTAGGCTAGCGCATTGCCACCCTGAAGGTGCATTTAGTTTACATTCGCGCCATGCCATTCAGTAAACACCGCAGGGGCCATACCTTTTTCATGATTATCTTTTTTGTATGCCTGGGCATGACCACCGAGGTATTCTTCACCGCCTTTATGGCGCTGTTTACGGGCAAGTCCGTTACCGGCAAGCCGCTTATTGCCATGACAGGGTTTACGTATGTATGGATGGCGTTTATCTACGGCCTTATTCCTATTCTGGGCTTTTTCTTTTACGATAAAGTAAAGCACCTGGTCATTTACTACCGGCTGCCCCTGTATGTTATACTTCTTTACACCGTAGAATTTGTTTCGGGCTATATCTTAAAGGTAACCACCGGCAGTTGCCCCTGGGAGTATAAAACCGGCTGGCACATTATGGGCCTTATACAACTGGAATATGCCCCGGCATGGGCATTTTTTACCTGGATGGTAGAGCGCCTGTATGTGTTTATCAATAGTAAGGTGATACAGTAGTTCGCAACGGAAAGCCAACAACTATTAAGGTTGTTTCATCTTCGCTTTTTCTGAAAAATATCATCTGCGCGTGTTTAATTATTCACTAACATCGCCTCCTTATTAAAAAGCCCGTTCGAAAACCCAAAATGAAGAAACCCTCTAATCTCGCGCAGCCCTCATTTTTTGCTGCAGACTGGCCTGCCGATGGCCCCATTGACCTCAATATTCACGACTTACCGCATGCCTCTTCCAGTACCGAGTGGTGGTACATGCATAGCCATATAAAAGCCAAAGGAGGAAAACAGTATTCGCTGTTTGCATCGTTCTTTCGCCATGCTATTGAGTTTGATAAAAAAACCGGAAAGCCCAACTACGCGCACTCGGTTATATGGGGAATAAGCGATATAGAAAATAAGAAGTATTACACCGTTTCGCTGGTAGATGCACGCGCACCTAAACTGGGTTTAGAAAGATTAAAGAAGGGAGAACTGGTAAAAGACCCTTACATAAAGCGCGCAGCTATTGAAATGCTGAGCAAAGGGGTAATGCCTTACCCCGATGAGTTATTGACAAAGGACCCCACCATCTCCAACACCAAGTTGTTTCTGAATTACGATGGAAACACGTTTAAGAAATTGCCGAACGGCACCTACCAGCTTTCATTAAAGCACAAAGAACTGGACTTAGCGGTTGACATCAATTTTAAACCGCAAAAGCCGCCTACACGCCATGGCGATAACGGAGTAGTGCGCGGTGTTTCGGCCGAGGATATGTTCTACTACTTTATACCTAAGTGTAAAGTAACCGGCAGCTTAAAACTAAAGAAGGAAAAGATAGAAATACAAAGCGCCACCGGTTGGTACGACCATGAATTCGGTTGCCATCCGCCCGAAAAGAAAGGCGCGAAGGACGAAGCCAAAAAAGATGTTTCGTGGAACTGGATTGCCATGCAGTTGGATAACGGCTGCGAGTTGACTGCCTACGATTTAATTGATTTGAAAACTGGCGAAGACTGCGGTTCGTTTATTATTATGATTGACGAAAAAGGCAAGCGCCACTACTCCAAAAAGTTTCACCTGAAACCTATTGATGAACTCTGGACCAGCACGCGCACCTTTAATGAATACCCTACTTCGTGGCTGATAGAAGCCCCCGAGTTTGGGTTGAAAGTAAAAGCAGTAGCGGCCTTCCCTAATCAGGAATTTGCCACCGTTATTTCCAAACCGGCTTTTTGGGAAGGAAGAATGAACATTACCGGCACGCTGAAAGGAAAGAAAGTAAGCGGCCCTGCTTACATTGAGCGCCACGGCTTTGTAAACAGCAACAACATGAAGGAGTTTTTGAAGGCGGTATCAAAAGCCACCCTCAACTCCGTTCGCAAAATCCTTCCTTTAGAATTCGGGCAGGAAAAGTTTGAAGAACTGGTATCGAAAAAAGGCAACAAGCACTTTACCGATGGGCTCGATAAGCAGGCGTACATTGAAAAATTTGTTCGCCCTATACGCGAAATAACCGACCGCAGCGGAAAGAGCTGGCGCAGCTACGCTACTATTGCCTGTTGCGATGCCGTAGGCGGAAACTCGCAGGTAGCTATCGACTGGCTGGCGCTGCCCGAACTGATGCACGTTGGTTCACTGATGGTAGATGATGTGCAGGACAAATCAACCGTGCGCAGGGGCGGCCCTGCTGCACACACCGTGCATGGCGAGGCCATTGCCATTAACAGCGGCACAGGAGCATACTTTGTAGGGCAGTATTGCATTTACCACGTAGATAAATCGTTCGAGCGCAAAGTAGATATTTACAACGCTTACTTCGAGGCCATGCGCGCCTCGCACAGCGGCCAGGCTATGGATATTTACGGCCTGGATTACATGATGCCCGCTGCACTGAAAGATGATAACGTGGCTAAACTTTTGCAGAAACGTGTAATTGCCACGCACCGTTTAAAGAGTGCCGCACCGGCCAGTTATCTGGCGCGTATTGGTGTTATGCTGGGCGAAGGAACCGATGAGCAGATTGATACCATGGGCGATTACTTTGAGGCACTCGGTATCTCTTTCCAGATTATTGACGACACCCTGAACCTGAAAGGTTTTAAAGACAACTTGAAGACTAAAGCAGAGGATATTACTGCCGGAAAAATTACTTACCCGGTAGCCAAGGCAATGGCGGTGTTAAGCAAGAAAGACCGCGCCCGTTTGTGGGAAATTGTCAGCGCAAAAACTTCCGATATAGCATTGCTTACTGAAGCAGTTGCCCTGATGGACAAACACCAGGTAATTGAAACCTGCGAAAAGGAAGCGAAAACCATACTGGAACGTGCCTGGAAAAAGATTGACCCGCTGTTGCGCGATAGCATGGTAAAACTAAACCTGCGCGCGTTTAGCTGGTTTGTGTTGGAGAGGACGTATTAAATCATAATAAAGAAGGCAGGTGTTTAACCTGCCTTCTTTATTTATACTTGAATCACTCAATATATTTCAAGCACTCCGTATTCTTCACTTAACAGAAACTCTTCTATAGAAGATTTGTGTTTGCGGAGGACTTCAGCCAAATATTTAGTGCTTTGGTTGCCTGTGCGCAACAAAACAACCTTAGGCGGAAACCCTTTGCTTGTGCTCAATAAATTAAAATCATCATCGTTGGTGATAACGGCATAGCCGTTTTGCTTTGCAAAGTTCCATATAACGGTATCGGACGAAAACTCTTGTAACCCGGTATTAACTACATGTGTAATTCCCGCGAAATCATCTTCAAGTAACCTTGCTAATCTCCATGATAAGTTGGCATCTATCAACAGCTTCATAAACTATGCGGCTATCAGCTTAGTATGCATTTCTCGGTGTGCGGCAAATGCTAAGGCAGCACGTATATGCTCCTCTTTAAGCGAAGGGAAATCCTCTAATATTTCCTGAAAACTCATACCCGAAGCCAGCCATTGCAATATATCCACCACAGCTATGCGGGTGCCTTTAATACACGGCTTACCAAAACGGATATCGGGGTTTATTGAAATATATTGAAGAAAGTCGTTCATGCCTGTTGTGTTTAAGCCAAAGATAATAGAAATGCCTCATGGTAAAACTAAACCTGTGCGCGTTTAGCTGGTTTGGGTTGGAGAGGACTTATTAATTACCGGAGTTTCTGCAATGTTCCGCTTTTTAGTGTTTGTTGTTGGTTAGCAAGCCTGTAGTACAAAGGCTGTGCAGTCAGAGAAGGTGTTTCAATAGTAAATATCCCCTCACCGAGTTCTCTTTTCAACAGCAATTGCCCCGATATGTTATACAACTCTAAACTCAGGCCGCTTACGTTGCTATGCACATGGAAGACGTCAGTAAAGTTGGTAGGATATACATAAGCGGCAGGGTATGCCTTCTTCGTCAATCCAGTTAAGGAATTTATTTCAACAGTATCGGTTATCGTGCTGCTGTGGCAGTTGTTGTCAGCTGTAAGGCTTACTATATACCGCCCGTTTTGGGCGTATGTATGTTGTACCGTTGCACCGGTAGCCGTGGCTCCGTCTCCAAAATCCCAGCTATATGTAGTGGCGTTTAAACAGAGTTGGTTAAAGCCAACTGTGCTTCCGCTAACAGCGTAGTCAAATCCGGCAAAGGTCAGTCCTCCGTTTTGCTGCCACTGCGTTAAACTATCAAACACCACAAAATCCGATGCCAGCTGAAGCTTACCTGCAATGCTGTCGGCAAGTGTGTAAGTATAGGGGCATGTATTTGAGGGCTTATGAAACAAACTGGAGTACAATACGCAAGCGGTTAAATAACTGCCTGTCTCAACCGGGTGCGATTCATCGGCATTGTACAATTCTATCTGCGGTTCAGTATCCCTTATTCTTTTCCATGCCATACCAACCGGAGCAACCGTTGCATTGTTATCCATGGCCATTTGCAGGTAGCTTTCGCGCAGGCGGCTCTGCATGCCTTCAAAAGTGCAGATAACCGGATAAAAGCCGCAGTTGGAAGCATCTCCGTTTTTGCGCCCCCAGGTCATGTAAAAAACAGTTTCGGCACAGGGGCTGGCTATATGTATAAGGCTGTCCAGGGTTTTAGCATACGGATATACTTCCGCTTCTACCTGCAAAGGAGGAAAAGACGGCTTCTGGCTTTGCTCCTGAATAATTACAAAGTCCCATCCGCCCTGCGCAATTTTAGTAAGCGTGGTTGAGTTTGTGCAGTGTTGTTGTAAAGTATAGCCTCCGGGTGCGTTGCTATCCACCGTAATAGTGTCGCCCATTGCTGTTGATACCTGGCGTAACAGGTTTGGCAGGTCGTTTACATAGGTATAGCTGTTGCCAATAAACAGCACACTTTTAACGGTAGCCCATACTGATAGATTCATTAAAAGTAGCCCAAGGAGTAATGTTTCTTTCATGATGTATAGTTGGTGCAAAGATGAAAACCCTGTCCAAACCGTTGCCACTGTAGCATAAGGAATATTTAACCTCTCCTAAAGTTTCTCTTTTCCCTTCCCCTCTTGTAAGTTCGCGCTGCATTTGCATTTCCTATTAACTATTTACAATAACTAATAACCGTTTAAACGTGAGCATTTCCCAATTCAATTTTCCAACCACCATCCGTTTCGGAGCAGGGGTGGTTAAAGAACTTCCCGATTATTTAAAGAAGAACAACATCAGCCGTCCGCTGGTAGTTACCGACCCTAACGTGGCGCAACTCGGTTTCTTTAAAGCTATTGTAGAAGATTTAAAGGCAAAGGGTTTTGCTGCGGAAGTATTCAGTAACATACACAAGAACCCTGTTAAGAGCGATGTATATGCCGGAACCGATGCTTATGATGCCCACAAAGCCGATTGTATTGTAGGCATTGGCGGAGGGGCTGGGTTAGATGTGGCGCGTGCCATTCTGCTGCGCATTAACCACCGCGAAGATTTATTTAAGTATGATGATTTGATTGGTGGCGATGTGTATGTAACGAATGATGTTCCGCACTTTGTAACCGTGCCCACTACCGCAGGAACCGGTAGCGAAGTTGGCCGCAGCGCCATTATTGCCGATGATGAAACGCATCAGAAGAAAATTCTTTTTTCACCTAAGCTGCTCGCCAAAATTGTTTTTGCCGATCCTATGCTCACCATGGAACTTCCGGCTTTCATTACCGCAGCAACCGGTATGGATGCACTCACGCACAACATGGAGGCCTTTTTAGCTAAGAACTATCATCCTATTTGCGATGGCATTGCATTGGAAGGTATGCGTTTGATTTCGCTTTCGCTGGAAACAGCAACGAAGAACCCGGATGTAGAAAGCCGCTCGCAAATGTTGCTGGGCAGCATGATGGGCGCTATCGCTTTCCAAAAAGGATTGGGGGTGGTGCATTCGCTGGCGCATCCTATGAGTAGCCTGTTAGATACACACCACGGGTTAGCGAATGCAGTAAACATTCCTTACGGAATGAAATTCAACATAGCGGGTTTTGAAGACCGTTTCCGCAGAATGGCGCGCGCACTTGATTTGAAGGAAGAGAGCGGGGATGGCGTAGTAAATTATCTGTTCGATTTGAACTCAAGTATCGGTATTCCGCATAAGTTGCGCGAAGTAGGAGTGAAAGAAGAACACCTGGAAACACTGGCCGATTTAGCTTTTGCCGACTTTGCCCATCCTAACAATCCTAAACCGGTAAGCCGCGCTGACTTCAGAGCACTGTATGGTGAAGCACTTTAAAAAGCAACCATTAAGGTCATTAAGAACATTAAGGCTTGTTTTTCTGAATGAACTTAATGTTCTTAGTGGTAAAACATTCATATGGTTTACTTAACACAGAAATACCTCAATCAAATTGCCTACGAAGTAATGGGCTGTGCCATTGAAGTAAACAAACATTGTGGTCCGGGTTTACTGGAATCTGTTTATGAGTTGTGTTTAATGTATGAGTTAGAAAGGCATGGATTACAAGCACAATCACAAGTTCGCGTTCCTATTTTGTACAAAGGAGTAGACTTAGGCGGACACCTGTTTATAGATATTTTAGTAGAAGATGAAATTGTTGTTGAATTAAAAGCTGTTGAATCTTTGCTCCCAATACATGAGGCGCAGATTATCAGTTACCTAAAACTTACCGATAATTTTAAAGGGATATTAATCAACTTCAATACTACGCAAGTAACAGACAAGACAAGCACCAAGCATTTTGTAACTGAAAAGTTTGCTGCTTTGCCCAAGGAGTAAAAAATATAATTAAACGCATCAAGAACACTTAGTTTTATTTACGTCCATAAAGAAGCTTAATGAGCTTAGTGGTAAATTTATCCATATGAGAATAGGCATCACCTACACCGAATCGCGCTACCCTAATTATCCGGCATGGATTAAGGGCGACAATGCAGATATTGAAATTGTTGAACTGCACTGGGAGAAGCACAGCCTGGATGAAGTATGGGATGAGGTGGAAGATTGTGACGGGATTGTGCTTACAGGCGGATTGGATACACACCCTTCCTTTTACGATAGTGAGCGTTTGGAATATCCTAACCGGCCGCAGAACTGGAATGAAGAGCGCGATGAGTTTGAAATGCACGTGTTTGAAACCGCTATGAATTTTAATGTTCCGGTGCTGGCCATCTGCCGCGGCCATCAGTTGGTAAATGTGGCATTGGGCGGCAAACTGATGCAGGATTTAGAGGAAGGCGGCAACAAAGACCATCGCAGGCATGGCGAAGTGGATGGGGAGCATGAAATAAAGCTAACCGATAAATCACTACTGGCACAAATTGCAGGTGTCAATAGCGGCACCGTAAACAGCGCCCATCATCAGGGCATTAGTGTACTGGCCGATGAATTGATGGCAAGCGCCTATTCGCCCGATAATGTAATTGAAGCAGCGGAGTGGCGCGATAAAACAGATAAGCCCTGGCTGCTTTGTGTGCAATGGCACCCGGAGAGAATGAAGGACAAAGACAGCAGTCCGCTTTCAAAAAACATCAGAGAAGCATTTTTAAACCAAGTTCAGATTAACCACTAAATACATTAAGAACATTAAGTTCTGAGTTTCTTAATAAACTTAGTGCCCTTAATGGTTACAATCAAATTATGAAAATTATCAATCCGGCAACCGGGCAAGTGCTCGCTAGTGTAAAAGAAGACAGCAAAGCCTCTTTAAAAAAGAAATTGGAAACCCTGCGCAAAGGGCAGCCGAAATGGAGTGCTGTGCCACTGAAGAAGCGCGTGGCTATTCTTCAAAAGTTTGCCGATTTGTTGAAAGAGAATATTGAAGAGTGTGCGCGCGTGCTTACTTCTGAGGTAGGCAAGCCAATGCAACAAAGCCGCAACGAAGTAAACGGGGCACGCAACCGTATTGCCTGGTTAACCGCCAATGCCGAAAAGTATTTGAGCGATGAAGTAATGGGCGATGACGGCAACACCAAAGAAGTAATTACCTACGAGCCGCTGGGCGTTGTTTGCAACATCAGCGCATGGAATTATCCTTATTTGGTGGGAACGAATGTTTTTGTTCCTGCATTGCTGGCGGGGAATTCTGTTTTATACAAACCATCCGAGTTTTCTACGCTCACCGGCTTAGAGATTGAAAAATTTTTGAAAAAAGCCGGAGTGCCCGATGATGCGTTTCAGGTAGCAGTTGGTGCGCGCGAAGTGGGCGCTGCATTGCTCGATATGGATTTTGATGGTTACTTCTTTACCGGTTCGTATGCTACGGGCAAATTCATTTATGAAAAGGTAGCCCCTAAAATGGTTCCGTGTGGTTTGGAACTTGGCGGCAAAGACCCGTTATATGTTGCTGCTGATGTGAAAGACATTAAGAGCATTGCAGCCGGAACTGCCGATGGTGCTTTCTACAACAACGGACAAAGCTGCTGCAGTGTAGAGCGTATTTACGTGCACGAAAAGGTTTACAACAAATACGTAGAGGAGTTTGTGAAGGAAGTGAAGAGTTATAAAGTGGGCGACCCGACTGAAGAGGGCGTTTACATTGGTGCCCTTACCCGCGAAGCACAGTTACGCGTGGCAGATGCACAGGTAAAGGATGCCGTAAAGAAAGGAGCAAAGGTGCTGACGGGTGGAAAGAAACTAAGCGGCAAAGGGAACTTCTACGAGCCAACCGTGCTCGCAAACGTAAACCACAAAATGAAGGTGATGCGCGATGAAAGCTTCGGGCCGGTTATAGGCATACAGAAAGTGAAGAGCGATGAAGAAGCTTTGCAGCTAATGAATGACACCGAATACGGTTTAACGGCTGCGGTGTATTCATCATCCGAATCGCGCGCAAAGAAACTGCTGGCACAAACCAACAGTGGTTCAGGTTATTGGAACTGTTGCGACCGGGTTAGCCCTGCATTGCCCTGGAGCGGACGCAAACATTCGGGCTTTGGTTCTACACTTTCGCATGTAGGCTTACGTGCCTTTACTAAGCCAAAGGGATTGCATTTGAGAGGATAACAGATTTTATAATTACTCTGTAGCAACAGCTTTCTGCTTTACAAACTGCATATCATACAGCCGCTTGTAATATCCGTTCTTAGCCAGTAGTTCGGCATGGCTGCCAAACTCTTTCAGTTCGCCTTTGTCCAACACCATTATTTTGTGTGCATGGCGTATGGTGGAAAGGCGGTGAGCAATAACAATGGAAGTTCTTCCTTTTACCAGTTCTTCAATGGCATGTTGTATGAGCGCTTCGCTTTCGCTGTCAATAGACGAGGTGGCTTCGTCCAGAATTAATATCTGCGGATTGTAAACCAGGGCACGCACAAAAGAAATAAGCTGGCGTTGCCCCATCGAGAGCGTTGCACCGCGTTCCATCACCCGGTAATCGTATCCATCGGGGAGTTTTGAAATAAACCCATGCGCTCCTACCATTTTAGCAGCACGTTCTACCTGTTCGCGGGCAATGTTTCCGTTGCGCAGCGTTATGTTTTCGTACACAGTTCCGTCAAACAGAAAAACATCCTGCAACACCACACTCATCTTCGAGCGTAGGGATTTCAACTGATAATCGCGGAGGTTTACATCATCTACTTTAATGGCTCCTTTTTGTATATCGTAGAATCTTCCCAAAATAGAAATGGTGGAAGTTTTGCCGGAACCGGTGGCCCCTACAATAGCCAGCGTTTCACCGGCATTTAACTGAAAGGAAACATTTTTCAGAATCCAGTCTTCGTTGTTATAAGCAAACCACACATTCTCAAAAGCAAGTTTTCCTTTAATGGTTTCGGGGGAATAGTTGCCGCTGTCGGGAATGGTTTCATTTTTATCCAACAACTTAAACACCCGCTCCGATGCTACAAGGCCCCGCTGAATAACATTCACTTTATCGGCAATAAACCGCAGCGGGCGGAAGAGCATGTTAATAAGCAACAGAAAGCCGGAAATAATACCCACGCCTTTTACATCTAAAGGGTTTTCGTTAAAGGCACTGCCACTCAAAATCTGGTTGCTGGCCATCCATACCATACAGCCAATGGCTACTGCCAGGCAAACTTCCACAGCCGGAAAAAACAGCGAGTAATACCATATGCCGCGTATGTTGGCATCGCGCAGGGCGCTGTTTATTTCATCAAACTTCTTCCGCTCTTTTTCTTCGGCATTAAAAATTTGTATGATGCGCATACCCGTAATGCGTTCCTGCAAAAAGGCATTCAGCCTTCCTATTTGCGTTCGCTCTTCCTGAAAAGATTTTTTTACCCCTTCCTGAAACCAACGGGTAAACCACAACAGAACAGGCAGCACTGCTACGCTTGCCAGCGCTACTTTCCAATTTACATACAGCATGGAAGCTACCACTACCACTATGGTCAGTATGTCTGCCAATATGCTGATGAGCCCTTCACTAAAGGTATCATTAATAGCTTCAATGTCGGTAATGGTGCGGGTGGTGGAAGTGCCTATGGGTGTTATATCGAAATACTTTAAGCGCGAGTGAATAATATGGCTATACACCCTTACGCGCATATCTTTTACAATGCTTTGCCCCAGCCAGGCGGTGGTATAGTTAAATATGTATCGAAGAATGCCTTCCGACACCAGCAGCACGGTCATTAACAGGGTCATACGTTTTAATCCTTCGTAGTTAAACACCTCGGAGGTAATAAAGTGGTCGGTAGTGTAAATGATAATAAGCGGGCGGCCAATAGAAAGCATGGCCAGCACCACCGACATAGTTACCGAACTGTAAAACACCAACCGGTAAGGGTCGGCCAGGTGTATAATGCGGTTTAAAAGGGGGAAATCAAGAAAGGGTTTCTTTTCAGCCGAATTCATGAGGGCGCAAAGGTAACAACCCGCAACAAAGCTGTTGAAACACTTAGTTTTTCGGCCCCGGCTGAAAACTGGTGTTGCAAGGTGGAATTTGGTTTACCTGTCAGCGGCCATATTGAATTCAAAACACGTTCCGCAACCTTGTCAGCACCCGTTTTGGTTTCGAAACACGTTCCGCAACCTTGTCAACCCCCGTTTTGGTTTCAAAACGTCTTCCGCAACCTTGTCAACCCCCGTTTTGGTTTCAAAACACGTTCCGCAACCTTGTCAACCCCCGTTTTGGTTTCAATATGGCCGCTGACAGGTTTGTCAGGCCCCGTTTTGGTTTCAATATGGTCGCTGACAGGTTTGTCAGGCCCCGTTTTGGTTTCAATATGGTCGCTGACAAGGCTGTCAGACCCCGTTTTGGTTTCAATATGGTCGCTGACAAGGCTGTCAGACCCCGTTTTGGTTTCAATATGGCCGCTGACAAGGCTGTCAGACCCCGTTTTGGTTTCAATATGGCCGCTGACAGGTATGAAATGAGCTGTATTTGGCTATAAATACGGGTATTTTATCTGCGAAAGGAACAAACCCGTGGGCGGAGCCAGGTGGTGTATGCGGAAATCCTTCTTTTCCGTTACCACTTCTTTAAATTCTTCTAAACCAATTTTCCCCTTTCCTACCATCAGCACCGTGCCTACAATTTTGCGCACCGCTGCCCTGCAAAACCCAGGCAACAGCCTTTATTACCCTGGCCGGTGGCCATGCCCAAGGGCAACCAAACCGCCACAAAGCCGCCTAAAGAATAATCTTCTTTTACTTTTGGCGTTATGTTTGCCTTAAACACCGCCATGAAAACTATCCGCACCTTACTACCGGCCTTCTTTTTATTGTTTACCGCCCCTGTTTTGTTTGCCCAGCAGGGCGGCTACGCCACCATGCGCGTATTTGACTGCAACAAAGGCGTAGGTATGGGGGTGGGTTATATATCTTCAAAAATTATAGTGGTATATGAAACAGGAACCGTGGAAGAAACTGAACTGTTGCCCTATACGGAGAAGAACGAACCCGAAAACCTGAAGCGGATAACCGAAACGCTGAACAAACTGCGCGCAAAGGGCTACTTTTTGGTAGCGCAAACCACCACCGGTGATCAGGGTGCTATTATTATGGACTATACCCTCATGAAGCAGTAGCTACACCACTGCTTTTAGCGCCTTTCCTATTTCGGCATACTTAAACCGGTAACCGCTCTCCATAATTTTGGCGGCCGAACAGCGCTGGCTGCTCAGCAGCATTTCGCTCATTTCGCCCATGGCCAGTTTTATGGCAAAAGGCGGAACCGGCACTACCGCAGCTTTGGCCTTTTTAGCTTTTACAATTTCCTGCATCAAACTCTTCATGGGCAGCGGGGCGGGGGCAGTGGTGTTGTAAGCTCCGTGCATGGGTTCATTTTCTAAAGCGTGTATCATTATACCGCACACATCATCTATATGTATCCAGGGGTAATACAAAGGCGCCCTGGCAAAGTAGCCCGCCACCCCCAGCGCAAAGGTTTTGGTCAGCTCGGGCAGGGCACCGCCTTCATTAGCTAATACAATACCTATGCGGCAGCGCACCTCGCGTATGTTCAGCTGCGTAAATTTTACGGCAGCGGCCTCCCACTTTTGGCAAACCTCCGAAAGAAAGCCCTCGCCCGCAGCATGTTCTTCGGTTACCACCTCCTCTCCGCAATCGGCATAGTACCCCACGGCTGCCGCGCTTATAAAGGTTTTAACCTGGTGCTTATTTTTCTTCAGATAATTAAAAAGAAGTTGCGCACTTTTTACCCGGCTGTCAATAATCTCTTTCTTCCGCTCATCGCTCCAGCGCTTTTCAGCCACCCCGGCACCGGCTAAGTGAATAATGGCCGAAACTCCCTCCAGGGCTTCGGGTTCTATTTTGCCTTTGTCAACGTTCCAGGTATAGTATGCGGCTGCCGGTGGCATCTGGCTGTTTGCATTTTGTTCATTGCCGTTTGCCGTTTGCTCTTTGCCCTTTGCATTTTGCTCCCTTCCCAAAACATTCACCGCATAACCTTTCCCCAACAGCAGCTCTGTCAACCGCCTGCCTACCAGTCCGCTAGCTCCTGTAATCAACACTTTTTTCATGCTATATCCTTATTTAAGCAGCCGCTCATCTTCCATTTCCCAACGAGGAAATTTTAATTAGGTTTGCCCACCTCAAAAAAACCATAAAAACAACAGCTATGGCTCTAATCGGTTCAAAAAGATTCCTTTCGGCAGCATTGGCCTGCCTTATTCTTTTCGGTTGCGGAAAAAAGAAAGAGAAAAACGAAGTGGTTATTCACGAGTTAAGTGATACCGATATGCTGAACCCCACCAACTACCAAAGTGCCGATGCGGGTTACTATATCTCTCAAATGTTTCAGAGCCTTTGGGGAACCAACCCTAAAACACTGGAATACGAACCAATTTTAGCAAAAGAGCTGCCGTTGGAAGAATATGACGAAGCTACCGGCCTGCTGAAATACACCTGCGAAATACGCGAAGAAGCCAAATGGGATAATGGCGAACCTATTACTGCCAAAGATGCCATCTTCTCTATCAAATTGTTCAAGGCTCCGGTTATTAATAACGAACAAAACCGTCCTTACTTCGAGTTGATAAGCGATGTAATTACTTACCCCGATAACCCGCGCAAGCTCACTATTGTTTGCAACAAAAAATACATCCTCGCCAAGTCGGTTGCCGGTTCATTTACCATGATTCCGCAGTATATCTACGACCCTAAGCACCTCATGGATAACATCTCTATTCAAGACATTAACGAGAAGTTTAACGAAGTGGCCGAAAACCCTACCATGAAAGAGTTTGCCACCGAATACAACAGCGAAAAATTCCAGCGCGACTCAGGTTACATTGTAGGTTCGGGCCCTTATGCCTTCGACCAGTGGGTAACCGGCCAAAAAATTGTATTAAAGAAAAAGAAGAACTGGTGGGGCGAGAAGTTTAACAACGAATACGCTTACCAGGCTTTCCCCGATAAGCTGATTTACCAAACTATTAAAGACCAAACAGCCGCCCTTACCGCCCTTAAAGGCAAGCGCCTTGATGTTATGTATGGCATTAAGAGCAAAGACTTTGTAGAGCAATTGCAACCTAACGAAGAACTGAAAAAGAGTTTCGATTTGGCTACTCCGCTTTCTATGGCTTACACCTACTTTGGCATAAACATGCGCAACCCTAAGTTTGAAGATGTGCGTGTTCGCAAAGCCCTGGCACACCTTACCGATGTAGAGAAGATTATTAAGGTAATAGGTTATGGTTTAGGCCAGCGTGTAAACGGCCCTATTAACCCTTACAAAAAAGGTGCTTTCAACGATACCATTACTCCTTACAATTTCAATATTGACCAGGCAAAAGCCCTGCTGGCCGAAGCCGGATGGAAAGACAACAACGGAAACGGAACGCTCGATAAAGTAATTAACGGGCAGCCAACCGAGTTCAACATTACCTTTACTTACAATGCCGGTAACGATAGCCGCAGAGATGCCGCCCTTATTTTTAAGGAGGCCTGCCGCCAGGTAGGTATTAATGTAGATGTGGTTCCGCAAGAGTGGAGTATTTACATTGAAAACCAGACCAAGCACGATTTTGAAATGTTTTACGGTGCCTGGATTGGCTCACCAAATCCTGACGACCCTAAGCAGATTTGGCATACCGAATCCATTAACGGAGGCAGCAACTATGTTTACTTCGGCAACGCTGAAACCGATAAACTGATTGAAGACATACGCGGTGAACTGGACGATGAAAAGCGCAACGACCTTTACCGCAAGTTTCAGGTAAAAGTGCATGATGCGGTGCCTTACATCTTTATTTGGAGCCCTAAGGAAAGAATAGCCATCAGCAAGCGCTTTACCAATACCGAAACCTTTATTGTTCGCCCGGGCTTTAACGAAGCCTCGTTTAAGTTGGTTCAGCAATAACACATGAAGCCGGTTGAAGTTACCTTAGATAAGGGCCAGAAACCTGACGGGAAGAAGTGGTTTGTGTTCACGCTTTCGTTTCCGCTTTTCGGATACGTGCTCAAGCGCATACTCATCTTTATTCCTACCCTGTTTATCATTTCGCTCCTTACCTTCATTTTAATTTCAGCCGCCCCCGGTGACCCTGCCGAAACCATGCTGAACCGCAGCAGTGGCGAAGGGCAGGCTTCCGATAAACTGGCCACCGAGCGTTCGTACCGCGAGTTGCGCCACAAACTCGGATTGGATATGCCCATTTTTTATTTCGGGTTTACCAATGCCGCACAAAGCGATACCCTTATTCGTATTCCTACCAAAAACCACCGCGAAACTTTAGACCGCCTTATTTACGAATATGGCAACTGGCCGCAAATTGAAAGCTACTACCACCAGTTAAAGGCACTGGAGTTTGCCGTTATTTCTACCAAGAAAGATTCTACCAATGCCGATGCCCTGATTGAACTGCGCAACACAGCAGCTAAAATGTTCATTCACCACGAAGATGTGGTGCTGAGCGGCTTGTTTGCCGACTTTGAAAAGCAGTTAGCCGCAGCCTCTTCTTTAACCGAACTAAAAGCTAAGGCCGATGCCACCGAAGCCACTTATACTGCGGTGAAGGCAGAGGCTACTCCTTACAAAAGATACATACCGCGCATACAGTGGAGCGGCACCCACAACCAATACCACCGCTGGTTGTTTGGCGAAGCGAAATGGTTTGGCGAAGAAACCGACCCTACCAAAGGCCGTGGCTTTATACGTGGCGATTACGGCATTTCGTTTTTTACCAAGCGCCCGGTAAAAAGTGTTATTTGGGATGGCCTTTGGATTACCATGCTTATAAGCATACTGGTAATTGTTATTGAGTATATTATTTCTATTCCGCTGGGTATTTCGCTGGCAGTGCGCAAAGGCAGTGCTTACGATTCGGGAATGACCGTGGCCCTGTTTATTACTTATTCCCTGCCGGTATTCTGGATTGGAACTATGGCTATCTTTTTCCTTTGCAGCCCCGATTACGTGGAAATTTTCCCTCCGTTTGGTTTAGGCGATGCTACCTGGGAAGACGGCTTCTTTTACAAACTGGGCGACCTGGCTTACCACTTAGCACTTCCTTTAATTATTGCCTCATACGCAAGTTTTGCATATCTCTCTCGCCAAATGCGCGGCAGTATGCTTACCGTACTCGGGCAAGATTACATACGCACGGCACGCGCTAAAGGTTTGCCTGATAACAAAGTGATTTGGAAACACGCTTTCCGTAACTCGCTGCTGCCTATCATTACCATTTTCGCTTCTTTCTTCCCTGCCTTAATTGGTGGTTCCATTATTCTGGAATTCCTGTTTACTATTCCGGGATTAGGGCAAATAACTTATGCAGCGGTAATACAGAAAGATTACCCCATGATATTAACCAATACCATGTTTGCCGCCATACTTACGCTGGTGGGCTATCTGGTTTCCGATATTTTATATGCCGTGGTAGACCCACGTATTTCATACTCCAAGAAGTAACCGAGAATGGCAGCAGAAAACGTGAAAAAGAAAAACGAGCAGGGCTACTGGGCTTTTGTGTGGAAGCAGTTCCGCAAAAAGAAAACGGCTGTTGTTTCCTTATACATTGTCATATTTCTGGCGTTGGTGGCGGTGTTTGCTCCCTTCCTTGCCAACGAAAAACCGCTGGTGTGTAAGTATAACGGTGAAACTTATTTCCCGGTGTTTAAGGATATTGCCGTAGGCTTTGGTATAGGGGAATTTCAACCGCAGTTTCAAAACGTGGACTGGAAGAACCTGAACTACGAAATGGCGGTGTTCCCTCCGGTGCCTTACCTGCCCATGAACCAGGATAACGATAACATACACAGTAAGGGGCCTTTCGATGAGCAGGTGGTGCCATCGGCCCGTTGGAAACACTGGTTTGGAACCGATGAATTGGGCCGCGATGTGCTTTCGGGTATGATACACGGAACCAAAATTGCCATGACGGTGGGTATTGTTTCCATGCTTATTGCATCGCTTATTGGTATTCTGCTTGGCTCGCTGGCGGGTTTTTATGGCGATGAAAACTTTCAGGTTTCGCGGGTGCGCCTTTGGGGCAATTTGTTGTTCCTGTTCTTTGCTTTCTTCTATTCGTTTGGGGTAAGGTCGTACGATATTACCGATGCCTTAGGCAAATCGTTGGGCGATGGCTTTATACAGTTAGGTATAAGCGTGTTGATTTTTGCTGCGGTAATGGTGGCCGGTAACCTGCTGGTTATTCCGCTCAAGAAAATTTCTTTTCTGGGTAAGCAGGTGGCGGTTCCTTTCGACCTGGTAATTATGCGCGTGATTGAAGTGCTGAACTCTATTCCAACCCTGTTCCTTATTCTTTTAATTATTTCAATTGTGCGCAAGCCCAACCTGTATGTAATAATGGGTATAATAGGTTTAACCGGCTGGACGGGCATTGCCCGCTTTATACGTGCCGAGTTGCTGAAGGTGCGCAACCTGGAATACATTGAGGCCGCTAACTCGCTGGGGTATTCCAACTCGCATATTCTTTTTAAGCACGCTATACCCAATGCGCTTTCACCGGTGCTTATTTCAATAGCCTTTGGTATTGCGGGGGCTATTCTTACCGAATCTACTCTATCGTTCCTGGGCCTGGGCCCTGCCGATACGGTTACCTGGGGGCAGTTGCTTAGCTACGCCCGGCAAATACCGCAGGCATGGTGGCTGGCTATTTTTCCGGGCTTTGCCATATTTATTACCGTTACCACCTTTAACCTTATTGGCGATGGTTTAACCGATGCCATGG
>CAZLXD010000032.1:0-20602 GCA_964563185.1 uncultured Chitinophaga sp. | reverse complement strand
CTGTGGTTATCCTGCCAATATTGCCAATGCGGAAGCAGTTTACTTTACTCAGCTTGCCCGGGTAAATCACAAAACCTTTTTCGTTGAGCAATTCGTAAAACTTTTTGAAATCGAAATTGGGGTGTTCGGGATAATGAAAGCAGGTAATGATGTAGCCACGCTTCTTGTCATCAAGATATTCTTTAAAGCCCAGTTCCTTCATTCCGGCCATTAGTGTAGTGTAGTTGGACTGGTATCGTCTGCCTCTTCCAGCCACGCCCCCCTCTTCCTCCAGTTCAGCCAAGGCTTGCGCAAAAGCTAAAAGCGAGTGAGTAGGTGGGGTAAACCGAAACTGCCCGTCTGCCTCCAATCCTTTCCACTGCGCAAATAAATCCAATGATAATGTGCGGGCATTCCCCTCACACTTCAGTAAACTTTCTTTGCGTGCAATAATAAAAGAGAACCCAGGCACCCCCTCAATACACTTATTTGAAGAAGAAATCAGAAAATCAATGCTACAGTCAGCTATGTTCACCGGCACAGCACCAAAGCTGCTCATAGCATCAACAATGTAGCGTACATTCTTTGAAGCGCACAGCTTGCCAATAGCTTCAATAGGGTTGATAATTCCTGTGGTAGTTTCGCAATGAATAACCGCTAAGTGTGTAATGGTTTTGTCAGCATCCAAAGCAGCTTCAATTTCAGTTAAGGAAGGAACTTCATCTTCATCAAAAACCAGTCTGGTATACTGAATTTGATGAACTGCCGCCATTTTAGCAATACGCTCTCCGTAAACACCATTTATTACAATCAGCAAATGTCCATCCTTAGGCACTACGCTTGAAACAACCGACTCAATACCGAACGTGCCGGAGCCTTGCATGATTACTGTTTCGTAACCTTGTTGTTGGGAAACCTCACCCACCAGCAGAAGTTTTTCCCGCACATACTGAACGGTTTTAATAAACTCAAAATCGCGCGAGCCTAAGTCTCTTAACATTGCTCCTTTTACAGTTTCGCTGGTGGTTAAAGGCCCCGGGGTAAAAAGCAGTTTATCTTTTTTCATGTAGCAGTTATGTGCAGCAATTATCGCATGATATTTCCGCTTTTGCCAACTGCCCTTCTTTCTTAATAAATTCTTAATACACCCTGTTTAAAATAGGGCTTCATTTGCAGCATAACTAAAACAGATTATGGCAATAAAGTTAGTGGTTTTTGATATGGCCGGGACTACGGTGGAAGACAGAGATAATGTGCATGAGGCTCTAATAGACGCCTTTCAAAAAAACGGTTTGGAAATTGACCGAGAAGACGCCAATTCCGTAATGGGCATTCCCAAACCAGTGGCTATTTCTACGGTGCTGGAAAAGAAGTTTGGGGTTACTGAAGGCTTAAATGAAAAAGTAAATCAAATCCATCAGTCATTTGTAGAGGAGATGATTCATTTTTATAAAACAGATGCAGATGTAAAACCTACACTAAATGCGGAGGCTACATTTAGTGCTTTGCGCCAGCGCGGAATTTTAGTAGGAATTGACACCGGCTTTTCGCGTGATATTGCCGATGCCATTTTTGACCGGTTTAAATGGAGAGAGAATAAGCTGGTTGACCTGACTGTTACCAGTGATGAAGTGGAACGAGGCCGCCCTTACCCGGATATGATTTTTAAAGCCATGGAAATAAGCGGAGTTACAGAAGCCAATGAGGTGGCTAAAGTAGGCGATACCATTTTCGATTTAAAAGAAGGCACATCTGCCGGATGTAAATATGTAATTGGCGTTACCACCGGAGCTTATACACGCGAAGAACTGGAGCCCGAAGCACATACTCATTTGGTTGATGACCTTTTGCAAATAGTGGACATTGTAACAAACTAACAGAATGTCCAAAGGGGCAAGCAGTATTAAGGGGTTTCTATCGGAATCGCATCCTGCCGTGTTGTCGGTTTATGCTGCGCTCGTGGCGTTTTGCACCTATAGTTGCATGTATGCCTTCCGAAAACCTTTTACCGCAGCTACTTTCGACAACCTGCTAGTGTGGGGGCTGAAGTATAAAGACGTTCTTATTATCGCTCAGTTAATAGGCTACACGCTTAGCAAATTTCTTGGCATTAAAGTAATTGCCGAGATGAAATCAAAAAACCGGGGGTGGAATATACTGAAGCTCATCAGCGTTGCTACGGTCTCCTTACTCCTGTTTGCAATTGCACCCGCTCCATACAATATTGTGTTTCTTTTTCTGAACGGAATTCCGCTGGGAATGGTTTGGGGAATTGTTTTCAGTTTTTTGGAAGGGAGGAAAACAACCGAATTTATGGGTTCGGTAATGGCCGTAAGTTTTATTTTCTCATCGGGCTTTGTAAAGAGTGTAGGCAAGTGGTTGCTGAAAGACCAGGGTGTTGCGGAATGGTGGATGCCTTTGCTGACAGGGATTATTTTTCTCCTGCCAATGCTCTTGTTTGTTTATCTGTTAGAGCAAATTCCTGAACCCAACGAAGCAGATATTGCCTTACGCACCAAGCGGCAGCCAATGACAGCATTGGAGCGCAAAGATTACATCCGTAACTTCCTTCCGGGAATTGTAGCTCTTATAGTGGCTTATGTTTCACTCACCGTTATTCGCGATTTCCGCGACAATTTTGCCGCTGATATATGGAAGGAATTAGGTTATAACGATGCCTCCATATTTACGGAAACGGAAGTGCCTGTTTCTATTTTTATTCTGCTTGCCATGAGTGTTCTTATTCTTATTAAAGACAATTTACTGGCGTTACAAGTGAACCATATTTTAGTGGCAGTCGGCTTTGCATTAGCGGGTGTTTCCACAGTTTTGTTTACTCATCATTACCTATCAGCCTTCTGGTGGATGGTGCTGAATGGAACGGGGCTCTACTTGGGTTATGTGCCTTTCAATGTGGTTTTCTTCGAACGGAAAATTGCCGCTATTAAAAAGCCCGCCAATGTTGGTTTTTTAATGTACACGGCTGACTCCTTTGGCTACCTCGGCAGCATGGGCATATTGCTATTCAAAAACTTTGGTAGCTCGCAAATGTCCTACAGCAACTTTTTTATACAAGCAATTTACATTGTTAGTATAGCCGGTTTGGTCTTTATGCTGTTTTCTTTCTTCTACTTCAACCGAAAAATCAGGCAAATTAATTTGCAGGCCTAATAGTTGTCCGTTTAGAACCTTATTTCCGAAAAAGGTATTTCCTGCTTAATGCGGGTTACATTTTCCCGGTCAATAATCTCCATTATTAGCATTTGTGCAGCCCAGTCAATGGAAATTGTGCCGTAGTTTGCTTCCATAAAAGGCTGCCCTACGCGGTTAATGTTTCCGCCATCGCAACTGTGTCCGTGCGTCATACCACTACTAGTTAAATCGTATAATGCATAACAACTATCTCGCTTAACTCTGCTCAATTCCGAGTAATGTAAATCACCACTAATAAATACCACACCGTTGGCTTTTGTTTTTTCAATCAATTGCATCATCCGCTCTCTTTCGTGTGGCATATTTACCCAAGCTTCCCAGCCGTTAAAATCTACCAAAAACTGTGTGCTAGTTCCTATTATCCGAAGGTCGGCCGGTTTACGAAACTCCTCTTCCAACCATTTCCATTGCGCTTCGCCTAAAAAGGTTTTCTGCTTGTTTCGCAACTTTATGTAGGGGCCTTTACATTTTAAATCGAGCCGAACTCGCACTAACTTATCGCGGAAAGTGCGGCAATCCAGCATAATTATCTGCACCCTCTTACCTTCCGTTCCGTAAATGTAAGAAGTGTAAACTCCAGGATGCTTCCAACGTTCGCTGCTTTCGGGTTCCTCGAAAAATTTAAGGAAAATCTTCTTCGACTCTTCCTTCATAGGGTATTCCTTCCCTCCATCGTTCACCCCATAGTCGTGGTCGTCCCAGGTGGCAATTACTTTTGTCTTCTTTTTTAATTCTATGTATCCGGGCTTTGAACCAAAAAGCTCATATTTCTTTTGCAACACTTCCATGTCCTTAGTATCGCCATAAATATTGTCACCCAACAGTATAAACAACTGCGGATTTTGCTTAATAACCTGATACCAAATATTCTGTGAATCGTTTTGGCTAATGCAAGAGCCAAAGCCAATTTTAGTAATTACTTCAGGCCCGGTTGTTTGCGCACAAACCAAAAGCGGAATGAAAAACAGGGAGATAAGAAATGAACGCATCAGTATTTTTTTGCTTGAATTAAAACCTTCAGGGCTATCTGCTTATACTTTTCCAAATCAGGTAGTGGCACATTCTCCTGCTTAGCTAACTCGTCCCATTTTCTCATCTGTACTTTCAGTTCAAAAAACTCATCCGCCTCGAACTGCCGTGCTTCGGATTCGCTCATCGGCCCTCCCTGATATTCCAGAGTTTTTTTACTTGCCTCAGAGAGATGTTCATAATAACCGGATTCAGCAATGGTGAGGTATCGCTTTGCCTGTACGTGGCTCTCCACCAACTTCGCCACTTTTTCAGGGAATCCTCTCTTGCGCAAATAATCAGCACCCAGTTTTTCGTGTTCTTTTATACCGTAGCCGCCCATGTTGTTGGCACTGGTTACATGTTTTACCAAATGCCCTATGTCGTGAAAAAATGCTGCGAGTATCACCTCCTCGTCATATCCCATTTTATCAGCCAGTTGCGCAGCCTGGCACATGTGTTCTATTTGAGAAACATTTTCCCCGATGTAATCACTTGCTCCATGTTTTTCATAGAGAAGGAAGATTTCATTAACCACAGTGTCCACGTTACCAGTTATTATTTTAGGAATAAGCTCAAAGCAAAATACAGCTATTTTCTTTTGTATGAATTCCCTCTTCTATCTAACTTGTCTCGCTGTTCAAGTTTTAAACCAACCAAAAACAATACAAAGGAAAGCATCAATAAAAAAGCTATCAGCCACACATTTTCAATGAATAAATGAAAAGCATTTGTTGAAGATAGTTGCGTTTTGTATCTCTTAAAATCCTAAAACCCCGAGCTAAGCTGCGGGGTTTTGTTCCATTTATTTAAAAAGTTAACGGCACAAATGTGGGGCATTCCGGTTAACAAACAATGAACTCAGCTGGAAGATTAGGTTATAAAAGGATTTTCCCACTACTGAAATACAGCGGAAAGGAAATTCAAAGCGACTAAATTCAATAAAGGAAACCCTCGAAAACAAAGCATGAGAAAGAGATTAGAAATAAACATTAGTAACACCAAGAAATTGTTTCCTAAAACAATTCACCCACTTACTTTCGGGGGATTTACTATAAAATTCATTTGCTTCATTTGTGTAAGGTAACTAAACCATTTTTTTAACTAGCAACTTGAGTTAATTACTGAAACTGTGTACGTTTGAGTATGAATATATCTTACATTCTAAACCATTTGGGCGAAGACAGGGAGAACTATTTTAATGCCGTAGCCCCTCCTGTAATTAAAACCAGCAACTTTGCTTTTAATGATGTAGAAAGCCTGCGCAGCGCTTTTGCCAGCGAAAAGCAAACGCACATATACACCCGGGGCATCAACCCAACCACCGAAATACTATGCAAAAAAATAGCCGCCCTAGCAGGTGCTGAAGATGCACTCGTTTTTTCGAGCGGTGTGGCTGCTATTGCTGCGGCCGTAATGGCTAATGTAAAGGCGGGCGACCATATAGTGTGTATCAATAAACCATATAGCTGGACAAAAAAACTGCTTACTAAACTACTCCCTAAGTTTGGCGTAGAAGCCACTTTTATTGATGGGCGCGATGTAAAGAGTTTTGAGGCAGCTACTCTTGCTAACACCACGGTTTATTTTCTCGAATCACCCAACACCTTCACTTTTGAGTTGCAGGATTTAGCGGCTGTTGCAAAACTGGCAAAGCAGCACAGCATTATTACTATTATAGATAACAGTTATTGCACCTCGCTGGGCCAGCGTTGTATAGAGTTGGGAATAGATATTGAAGTGCATTCCGCCACAAAGTATTACGGTGGGCATAGCGATGTAGTAGCCGGGCTGCTTATTTCATCGAGTAAAATGGTAAGCCGCATATTTGAATCAGAACTGATGAACCTGGGCGCTATCATTTCTCCGGAAAATGCCTGGCTGCTTTTACGTAGCTTAAGAACGCTCCCTATCAGGTTGCAGAAAATAAGAGATACCACCGAAAAAATAGTGGCTTTTATGAAGGCTCACCCGCAAGTAGAAACGCTTCTGTATCCTTTCGATAAAGATTTTCCGCAGTACGAATTAGCTAAACAGCAAATGAGTTGGTGCGGAGGGTTATTTACCGTTACCATTAAAGCAAAGAGTATTGACGAAGTAGAACTGTTCTGCAATAACCTGCGTGCCTTCAGCATGGCAGTGTCATGGGGCGGGCACGAATCGCTAATTATTCCTACCTGCAGCTTTTATCCGAAGGAGAGGTATGATAGTTCAGTGTATCCTTTTAACATGATTCGTTTTTATATTGGCCTGGAAGAAGCTGATTTCCTGATAGCCGATTTGAAACAAGCTTTCAAAAAAATCGAATAATAGGACATGAAACCGATTACCGTTATTGTTGCCCTTATACTGCTTAGCCTTGCCAGAGCTTCTGCACAAAAGGAGTTCACCTCTTTAGATGAAGCACTTAAAGCGCCCGAAACAGTAAAGTCACTTAACCTGAACAATAAAGGGCTTACGGCTTTGCCGGTTTCCATAGCCAAACTGGTAAACCTTGAAAAGCTGAATGTTTCCAATAACAAATTGTCGGCACTGCCTAAGGAACTGGCGGCATTAAAAAAGCTAAAGTCGTTGAACCTTACCGCTAATGCTTTCACCTCTTTTCCCTTTATAGTTTTCAGTATTCCTTCATTAGAAGATTTAGAAGTGAGCTTTAATGCCATTGGCACCATTCCTAAAGAAATTGCAAAACTCACTAAGCTGAAAAGGTTTTCCGCTTCAAAGTGCGGTTTAAAATCGCTGCCAGCCGAAATACAAAGCGCAGCTGCACTGGAGATACTCGATTTTTCTTACAACAACTTTACCGTTACTCCGATAGAACTTACAGGGCTTAAAAACCTTCGCACACTCGATATGAGTTTTAATAAAACACTTTCGGAGTATCCGCCTGAAATGAAAAACCTAGAAGCCCTTCGTTTACTTAACCTTAAAAGCACCAAAGTTGACCCCGCCAAAGTAGCCGATGATTTATCGTGGCTAATTCCTAACTGCCAGGTAATGCAATAGCAGAATTCTATCCGTTCATTATTTTAGGGTGATGAACGAACATCTTCTGCAGTTTATTTGGAAGTTCCGTCTTTTTGATAGTACTCACCTGTTTACCACATCAGGAGAAGCGGTTGAGATTGTTCATGCAGGCATGCACAACACCAATGCGGGACCTGATTTTCAAAATGCGCGTATTAAAGTAGGCAACACTTTATGGGCCGGCAATGTTGAACTGCATGTAAAGTCATCCGACTGGTTTCGCCATTCGCACCAAAACGATAATGCATACAGTAATGTTATTCTGCATGTGGTTTATGAGCAGGATGGTAAACCGGCACAGCGCGGCAACGGAGAATCCATTCCTGTTTTGGAGTTAAAGAAGTTGGTAAACCCCAACACTCTATCCAGATACGAACTGCTGGCGAGGAACCAAAAGCCTGTAGCTTGTTCCTCTTTCTTTCCCCATGCAGCGCAGCACATAAACAGCTCATTTCTTACCCGCTTGCTGGTAGAGCGATTAGAAGAAAAAGTAGATCGCATAAACGGAATGCTGAAGGAGCACAATGGCGATTGGGAACAAGTGGCATTCTGTTTAATAGCCCGCTACTGGGGGGCAGGCGTAAACAGCCAGCCGCTGGAGCTTTTAGCAAAGTCCCTCCCACACAAGTTGCTGGCAAAAACCACCGAGCTTTTACAAATAGAGGCACTATTGTTTGGCCAGGCCGGTTGGTTAGATGAGAAGGCGGAAGACGATTACCCAAAACAGTTGCGCAAAGAATACCTATACCTTAAGCGATTACATAATCTGGAGCCTTTGCCAAAGCATATCTGGAAGTTGTTACGCCTTCGTCCGGCTAACTTTCCTACCATTCGCATAGCACAGCTGGCAGCTCTGTTCAGCACACAAACCCACTTATTTTCTTCCTTGCTGGATGCAAAAGACATTAAAGCCGTTCACCGTTTTTCCGATGTGCAGGTTTCGCCTTACTGGGAAACCCATTACCTGTTCGATAAACCTTCAGCGCACGTTAAATCGAACATAGGTGCTTCGGCTAAAAACATTTTACTGATAAATGCGGTAGTTCCCCTGCTGTTTGCTTATGGTAAGTATAAAGGCAGCGAAACTTATTGCGACCGTGCTTTACAATTTTTAGAAATGGTTAAACCGGAAAGCAATAGTCTGTTAAAGGATTGGAGCAACTTTGGCGTAAAGTCTTCCTCCGCATTCGACAGCCAGGCGCTGTTGCAATTGCGAAACAACTACTGCAATCGGTTTCGTTGTTTAGAATGCGCGGTGGGGCTTTCTATTCTGAAATAGATTTTATTCTTTTGAGGAGCAACCGAAGTAAACATGAACCCAATTGACACTTTTAAGTTTTTAATTGAACAGAACGTATTTGGCGTATGCGAACGCATAGGCGAAAAGCTGAAAATGCCCGCCAAAGACATTCGCCTGTTTTTTATTTATGCCAGTTGCCTCACTATTGCTTCCCCTCTTATTATATACATGGTGCTTGCCTTTTGGATGAAGATGAAAGATTACATACACGGCAAGCGCACCGCTATTTGGGATTTCTGATATCAACACATACTTAACCAACTTCTTATGAATTCTTTTTTGCGCTGTGCCTGCATGGCGGGTTTGTTTATTGCCCATGTTACTGTTTTTGCTCAACCCAACAGCCCTGCTTACGAACAGCGAAGGGCCGATTACATCAACACTGCGCTTTCTAATTTCAGTGGCGATGCCATTACCATACAAGCGTATCAGGGAGTTCCGGTGGATATTCCTTCATTACAGACACTTATTTCAACTATCAATACTAAAAGCACTGTGGACTTTGGTATAGTAAAACTGGTGCGTGTGCTGTGCCTCTCCAGCGGGCAATACGATACCATTATTCTTCCGGCACTAAACTCGGTTCCTTACTGGTTAACCAAGAGCGATACTCTGCGTGGTTACTGGAGCGAAAACCACATGATACAATGGATGAGCAGCGATTGGCTGCTGCACGAGCGCTACAACAAACCGGTAGATGCTAATCTTGATTACCGCCTCAGGCACTACCTGCGCATGAAAGTGCAATACGGGTTTTACGAATTCTTTTCTTCTACTTACGCCCCCTATAGTTTAAGCGGCCTCCTCAACCTTGCCGACTTTGCTCAGGACACGGAGATAAAGTCTCTTGCCACTCAGGCTGCGCAACGTTTGCTGAAAGACCTGCTTTTGCTGACAACCGATAAGGGTATTTTCTATCCGGTTGCCGGCCGCAATTACTATGGTAAGTATGAAACCCCGTACGGGCAAAATCACAACAACCTTATTTACCTGCTTACCGGATTAGGGCAGGCACCTACGGGGGCATCACATGCAGGAGGCTTTCTTGCCAGTTCCTCTTTACCGGTAGATAGTGTGATTGATTCCTGGAAACCTGTAATGGACGAAACCTTTAGTATAGGGCATTCGATTGATACGAGCTTTGTTCTTAACAGCGGATTGGCCCCGTTGGACAGAACGCTCTTTCAATGGAGTTTTGGCGGTTATTTCCATCCGCAGTTAGCTTATGAAAGCGCCAGCCTGCTTACCGACAGTAACCTGTGGCACCATGTGGACTTTAAACTGTTTTCAGGATTTGAGTCGCTGCCGTTAAATACCATTGTTTCATTGTCTAACAATTTAACGGTGGCCTCAAAAAGTACCGTTATATGCGGGCAAACTATTCGTGCTTATAAGCATAACTCCATTGCTCTTTATTCTATTAAAGATTTTTGGAAAGGCAAGGTGGGCTTTCAGCAGTTTCCATGCGTGGCAACGGTAGGAACCACCCCGGTGTTTCCCGCCTCGGGCGAGGTAAAAGAAGTATGGAACACCCGCAATGATAACAATGCCAACGAACATTTGCCTTACGTGGTGCAGAATAAGAATGTGGCTTTGATTATGTACAGGCCCGAGCCTGTTCCTGCACTGCTTCCGTTTCAGGCACCTGATGTGGCTTTGTTCTTTAAGAAAGGCGATTTTGATGAAGTGCGCACCGACAGCCTTTGGTTACTGGGCCGCCAGGATGAAAACTATGTGGCCGTGCGCAGATACTGCACCGATTCGATCAACAATGTAAATGCCTGTAACATGAATGGCGGGCAGGCCTGGGTAATTATGGTAGGCGATAGCGCGCTGTATGGCAGCTTTAATAATTTCGAGAACCTGATACAACAATCGCAGTTTACCGAGCAGTGGTATATTGATACCGCCAATGCGCAATACGTGTACTACGCCAAGGTGACAGTAGATACTACCACGCTGGAGTATGCCTGGGGCACCGACACCACCATTTCCACCGGTTTGCAAAACGTTTATGGCAACAACGGTAATCTGGCGGTATATCCTAACCCGGCCGGCAACCGGGTAGAAGTAGACTTAAGTGCCTTTATAAACGAAGAGGTTACACTGAAGGTAATAAACAGCCTCGGGCAGGAAGTTTACAGCGAAACTTTAAAGGTATACAGCAACAGCCCTAAAGCCATTTATGTGTTGCCACTACCTAAAGGTATTTATACGGTTACGGCAATAAACGGGCAAAAGAGGCTAGCAACAAGGTTAGTGAAGGAGTAGTAAGGTAAACTGAACTAAGCCTTTGGCAGCGTAAAGTGAAAGCGGCTGCCCTCTCCTTTTACAGAGTTAGCCCATATTTTACCGCCATGTTTTACCACCACCTTATGGCAAATGGCCAGGCCTATGCCGGTTCCCTGAAACTCATCGTTGGTATGCAGGCGGGTAAATATTTTAAAGATTTTCTCGGCATATTCCTGGTCGAAGCCAATTCCGTTATCGGCTATTTCAAACTCCCAGAAGTTGCCGGTGTCTTTTACTTTAACGGTAACCTTTTTGTGTTCGCTGCGGTTGTACTTAACACCGTTTTCAATCAGGTTTTGGAATAATTCGCTTAGCATAGTTTCGTTTACCGTAGCATTCGGCAGGTCGTCTATTACCACTTCGGCCTTATTGCGTTCTATGGTATCCGTCAGGTTCTTCAATACCTTTTTAACCGTATCGTTCAGCGATACATTGGGCATTAACTGCACCTGCTGGTCCACGCGCGAGTACTCCAGAATATCGCGGATGAGGTCGCTCATTTTGTTAGCTCCGTCTATCGAAAACTGAATAAACTCATTCGCCATTTCATCCAGCTGCGGCTCGTATTTTTTCTTCAGCAGGCCAAGGTACGAGGTAATGGTGCGTATAGGCTGCTTCATATCGTGGCTTACCACGTAGGCAAACTCTTCCAGTTCTTTGTTGGATTGTGCCAGTTTATCGGCCCAGCTTTCCAGTTCCAGTTGTGCCTGTTTAAGGTCGGTTACATCTCGGATAATTATCAGGAACTCCCCGGTTTTAAACGGAGCAATGATTACCTTGAAGTAACGGTCAACTTGTATGGTGGTATCGTGGTACTCAAACGACACCAGTTTCTCGGTATCCTTTACCTGCTCTAGTACACTGCTGAAGGTTTCCGCCACACTTTCGGGCAATACCTCGGCAAATTTCTTACCCACCAAATCATAGTCGGTGAAATAAGGTTCCAGCGTAGAGTAATCGTTAGAGCCGGAGAACTCGCCTTCGGCATCTACAATATACAGCCAGTCGGGCAGGGCGCGCAGAATGTACTCGTTGGTTAACTGTGCTTCGTGGAGGCGTGTTTCTGTGCGCAGGCGCGTAAAGGCGTTGGCCACCATACTGCCAATCAAACCAAAGAAACTCGACTGCTCATGATGCAGGTTTTCGTTAAATACAAAAACTATAAACCCGTTTACAATGTTGCCGCTTTGCATGGGAATGAGGTAGAACTTCTTTCCCGGTATCTGGCTGGTGGCCAGCACTTCAATTTTGTGCAGCTGTTCGCCCGAAATGTAGTTACCCCACGATGCCTTTTCGCCTTTTAATCCGCGCAAAAAGGAGATTAACTGCTGGTTAATGCGAACAATAAGGTTGAAGTGCTGTATCAGGCTGATGTCCTGCGGTGAAAACCACTGGTTGGTGCTCTGAAACTCATCGTGCAGTTTGCCGTGCATACGGAACACCATTACCGCATCGGCCTGCAACATGTTACCAAATTCGCCTAAGGCATAGTCAATACCCGCCTGTATTTCGGTTCGGTCAACGTTAATGAACTGGGTAGAGTGCTTTATAAGCATTTCCTCCACCTTTAACTGTTGCTGTATTTCCTCTTCCAGCTTTTTGCGCACCTCTATATCGCGCGTTTCGGCAAAAATTAAATCGCCTTTGCGGTCGGGGCCACTGTGGAAGGGGCTGAAAATACTTTCTACCCACACATAAGTGCCATCGGCCTTTTTAATGCGGTATTCGCGGTTTACACGGGCATCGGTGTTTTGCTGTACTTCTTCCAGGCCGCTTCGTACGCTTTCTACATCTTCGGCAGCAATCAGCTCAAAAATTTCTTTGTTTAACAGGCGGTTGGCTTCGTAGCCGGTAAGCGATTTTACAGCCGGGTTCAGATATACAAACTGAAAACTTTTGTTCAGCATTACCTGTGTATCGCGGCTGTTTTCGCTTATGGACTTAAACTGAATGCTAACATTGGCACCGGTGGTAGCCTGGGTAAGTTTTATACGCTGAAAGTTAATGAGGTAATTACCCCCCAATACTATGGCGGAGATAACCAGGTGCATGCTCTTTTGCTCGCCAATAAGCAAAGGTTGGTATTCCTGATACAGCCACAGCATAACCGAAAACATAATTACCTCGGCTATGGAGAAAAGAATAAGCTCCCGCTTAGTTTCTAAAGCAAAAGAGGAAATGATAAAAAGGATGTAACTGAACAGCAGCGTAAAGAACTCGCTCTCCTGCGAGCCGGTAGTGCTGCGCATGTAATAGTAAATAACGTTGAAGTTGAGATAAACCAGAAAGATTTTAAAAAGGGGCAGGGTATATTGGCTAAACCGTTTGCTTTTAGCGCAATACAGCACTATCAACCCAATAATAATTCCTGTTATCCACAGGGCGGGCGGGTCATCGGTTACTTTACCGGTGAGCATTTCAACGCCATTGCCCACTATGTAACCGGTTACCATAAAAAGAGTAATGGCGGTCTCTTTCCAGTATGCCCCGGAAGTCAGCTTCTCAAAAAGGGTAGGAATTCTCTTCAATGGTTCAAAGATATAATGCTGCATATACTGTTGCCGCCATGTTTTGCAGAGTTCAGCCCGCCATGTATACAATACACTTCAACACCTAAAAACTACCAAGGTGCTGATAATCACATGGGTTATCTTTTTACCTAAAAGGCTTTAATATGATTGACTGCTTAAATAGTCAGTAGCCACTGGCGGGTGAATTATTACTGTGTGGCGTTTGCGCGGTGGAACCTATACTTTTAATTCATTCGCTGCCAACAAAAACCCTCGCACTATGAAAAAAGAGTTTAGTGACCTTATTAACAAAATTTTCAACAAGAATGCTGAGTTGGGACTTATACATGTTTCCACTCAGGATGAGCAACTTGATGGTAAAAATGTAACCGTTCGCGGTAAAGAGTATGTGTACTTTGGCTCATGCAGTTATTTGGGGCTTGAAACCGATGAACGATTAAAGCAGGCGGCTATTGATGCCGTGCAGCGCTACGGTTCGCAGTTTTCGTGTTCGCGCACTTTTTTGCAAATGGGATTGTATGATGAAGTGGAGGAAATGCTGAGCGAGATTTTCGGCAAGCCTACTCTGCTGGCTCCTACTACCAGCTTAGGCCATATTTCCACTATACCGGTAATAATGGGCGAGCGCGATGCCATGCTGGCCGACCAGCAGGTGCATAACAGCGTGCGCAATGCCCTGCAAATTGCCAAGGGCGAAGGCGTTTACTTAGAAACCGTTCCGCACAACGACATGGATACGCTGGAGCGCAGAATACAGATACTGCGCCACGACTACGACCGTATATGGTACTTTGCCGATGGCGTTTACTCTATGTATGGCGATGCCTTAAAAGCAAAAGCTATATGGGATATGCTGGAGCGCTACGAGCAGTTTCACTTTTATGTGGACGATGCCCACGGCATGAGCTGGACCGGTAAGCACGGCCGCGGTTTGGTGCTGCAAAACATGCCTTACCATCCTAAAATGATGCTGGCTTCTTCGCTGGCCAAAGGCTTTGCCAACTGTGGCGGGGCGTTGGTGTTTAACGATGAAGACCAGAAAAAGCTGATTAAGAACTGCGGAAGCTCCTTTATTTTCTCGGGCCCGCTGCAACCGGCTGTGCTGGGCGCTATTAAAGCGGCTGCACAAATACACCTGAGCGATGAAATTGAAACCCTGCAAACCGATATGTTTGAGCGCCTGGTATTTTTTGTGGAGAAGGCCCGGCAGTTGGGTGTGCCGGTAATAAACAACGAGCTTACTCCTATATTTTATGTGGGGGTAGGCAAGGTAGAAGTAGGGTTTAAGATGATGAACTTTTTGAGCAACGAAGGTTTGCTTTGCAACCTGGCGCAGTTTCCGGCAGTATCGGTTAAAAATGCCGGCTTGCGCATAGCCCTTACCCGCCACCATTCGCTACAGGATATAAGCAAGCTGCTGGAATCAATAGCCTACGCCCTGCCTATATTTATGGCCGAAGAAAACACGGGCTACGAAGAGCTTTACAAAGCATTTAACATAGCGGCCCCGCGCACCAATAGCGGTAGCGGCAATGCTGCCGATGAGCAACGCAAAATTGCCTAAACCAAGGGCCTTGTTATAAAAGCGCAAACCCACCACAAAAAAGCGGTGGGTTTGTTCTTTTATGTGCATTGTGCTGTAACATTGCACCGTATTTAAACCATTTGAAAAACATATTGTATGCAAAAAAAAATTCATCCGCTTGCAGAGTTTGGTATAGTGCTGCTGCTTATTGTTGCCGCTATGGTTTTTGCCTGGAATGCAGACTTTAGCTTTGGCGGAAAGGACACAGAAACTCCCGGCCAGCCGGCCGCAACACCCAAAGCCGACACCAATAACCCCGCATACGCCCGCTGGAAACAAGGCAGGGATATTTTTAAAAGCAACTGTGCCGCCTGCCACAACCCGAAGGCCGATGGCACCGGCCCCGCCCTGCTAGGGGTAACCCAGCGCTGGGAGGACGCAGGCGAACATGGCGGCAAAACCGGTAAGCAATGGCTGTATAGCTGGGTGCGCAACTTTAACGACCCCGTAAATGCCGGTTACAAATACGCTATTGAAATGGCTAACACCCGCCCCGCGCAAATGAATATGTTTCCGCTACTGAAGGACGAGGAACTGGACCTGCTGCTGTTTTATGCCGAGCACCCCGATGGCCCCTAAGCCCGCAGCCCCCTGCTCCATTTTGCGCAATAGCCTATTTTTACCCGCCAATAAACACGTATGCTGATTGACTTTGAACTGCACGGACAGGAATACATTGAACTGAACAAGCTGCTGAAACTGCTGCAACTAACCGAAAGCGGGGGCGAAGCCAACGAGGTAATAAGCACCGGCAAGGTAAAGGTAAATGGCGCTATAGAAACCCAAAAACGCAAAAAAATACGGGCGGGCTACAAGGTGCAGTTTCATAAAGTAACGGTGCAGGTAGGAGGGTAGCAGAATACAGGTAGTTGACAGATGACGGTTGACCGTTGACAGAGATAATGAACCCCGCGTGAGCGGGGTTTTTGGTTTTATTCTTAAACTTATCGGGCGGTATCTTCACCGCCTGAAACTATTTGGCTCCGCCCCGACAGCTTCTCTCGCAAAGGACACAACGCAAAAAACAGCCATGCCATCCTGCTAACGGGATGGCATGGCTGTTAAATATCATACAGTTTACAAGGGTAAGCGTATTTCTTTTGCAGCATTATCCTACAAAATCACATAGTGCATGAAAACCCTACTCCTCTTATTGTCCACTACTTTTTTGTTTTTAAGTGCTGCTGCTCAAGCCCCTCAGGGCATTAACTACCAGGCTGTAGCCCGCAACGCACAGGGCGATGTGCTGGCGGTGCAGGCTATTTCAGTCCGGCTTTCTGTTCGCGATGTATCTAGCAGCGGGCCGGTGGTGTATCAGGAAAGGCAAAGCGTGGTAACCAACCAGTTTGGCTTGTTTAGCGTGGTTATTGGCAACGGGGTTCCGCTAACCGGCACCTTTTCGGGTATAAACTGGGGCAGCGGCTCAAAGTATTTACAAGTAGAATTTGACCCTGCCGGAGGAACTACCTACTCCGACATGGGCACCTCCCAGTTAATGAGCGTGCCTTACGCTTTATATGCCGGTAATGCCAGTAGTGGTGTAACCGGGGCTACAGGCCCAACGGGTGCCACAGGCGAAACAGGCGCTACCGGAGCTACAGGTTTGCAAGGAAACACAGGAGCAACAGGCGCCACAGGTTTAGATGGTAATACCGGAGCTGCAGGAGCCACGGGTCCTCAAGGGAATACTGGTAACACGGGCGCCACAGGAGCTACTGGTGAAACTGGTTCTACAGGCTTACAAGGAAACACAGGAGCCACAGGAGTAACGGGTGCCACGGGCGCTACAGGACCAACAGGCTTACAAGGAAATACCGGTGATACAGGCGCAACGGGCAGTACAGGTGCCACTGGCCCACAAGGTTTACAGGGCAATACGGGCGCTACCGGAGCTACAGGCCCCCAAGGTTTGCAGGGTGCTGCGGGTAACACCGGAGCCACAGGCGCTACAGGAGATACCGGTCCGCAGGGTGTTCAGGGTAATACCGGAGCAACAGGCGCTACAGGTGCACAGGGAATTCAAGGCAATGTAGGAGCCACAGGCACCACCGGGGCTACCGGCTTACAGGGAATTCAAGGCAGTGCAGGAGCCACGGGCGCTACCGGTCCGCAGGGAAACACAGGAGCGACAGGTGCCACAGGAGCGACAGGAGAAACCGGCCCGATAGGGGCAACGGGCCTGCAGGGAAATACCGGTAATGCAGGAGCAACGGGTGCCACAGGAGCCACGGGCGCTACAGGTGCTGATGGAGCAACCGGAAACACGGGCGCTACAGGAGCTACCGGAGCGACCGGTGCAACAGGCTTATTCCCCAACGGAACCGCTATAGGTAACACCACTTTTTGGGATGGCACCCAATGGGTAGTTGACAATAACAATCTGTTTAATGCGGGTAGTAGAATAGGTATTAGCACTGCTGCCCCAACGGCTCAGTTACATGTTGCCGGCAATGATGGATTTTTAGCTACCGGCATATTAAATACCGGAAGTTTACCGGCAACAGGTGGAGGCATCCGCATGATGTGGTACCCTGCAAAAGGAGCTTTTAGGGCTGGGATTGTTAATACTGACCAATGGGATGATTCTAATATTGGTTATTATTCTATGGCTATGGGGTCATCAACAAAAGCTACGGGCAGTTTTTCTACAGCCTTAGGTAAGAGTAGTACCGCCACCGGCAATACCGCTACGGCCTTGGGATATGTAACTACCTCATCGGGCATTGCCAGTTTTTCGGCAGGTTATCAAACTAATGCCACCGGCAGTTATTCAACCGCTATGGGAGCAAACAGCATAGCTTCGGGTATTGGTGCCACTTCTACCGGAGGTAACACATCTGCATCCGGTGATTATTCTACAGCTATGGGTGATAATACCAACGCTTCAGGTTATGCTTCCACCGCTATGGGTTACTACACCACGGCTTCTAATACTTACACTACAGCTATGGGGTACAACTCCTCGGCCTCGGCCGATTATTCAACCGCCATAGGTTCATTTGCTAACGCAACAGGCGAGTATTCCTCGGCTATAGGATTTGTTTCTACCGCATCGGGGGCTAAAGCTACGGCACTGGGTGGCTTTACTACCGCTTCAGGCAATTATTCGGTGGCGATGAATGCCGGAGCTACCGCAGCGGGCCTTGCCTCTACCGCTATGGGGACAAACACTCAGGCAAATGGTTATTCTTCATTAGCGATAGGCCAATACAACGATCCCTTAGTAAGTACCCAAACGAGCATGACCGCCAATACTCCTCTTTTTATTGTTGGAAACGGAACAGACGGAAGCACCCGCAGTAATGCCATGGTTATACAATACGATGGCAAAGTAGGGGTGGGCAACATTACCCCTACCACTACTTTTGATGTTGACGGCACCGTACGTATTCGTGGCGGCAACCCGGGCGCAGGCAAGGTGCTTACCAGCGATGCGAGCGGTTTGGCTGATTGGCAAATGCTGCCTACTATTAGCGGACCCACCGGAGCTACCGGAGCCACCGGCCCAACGGGTGAAACAGGAGCTACCGGTTCTACGGGTGCCACAGGAGCCACCGGCTATTTTGGGGTAACCGGTACAACCGGGCAAACCCTGTGGCATAACGGAACCGACTGGGCAGCAACCTCTAATTTGTTTAACAACGGTACCGGCATAGGCATAGGCACTACCTCGCCCACCAACTTGTTATCAGTTGCCGGGGCCGGAGACTTTGCAACAGTTGTACATGCTCCCAGTTTTAGTGCCCTTTCGGGCGATGGTAACAGTGTTTCGGTTACGGCAAACAGTTCGGGCGGAGGCAATGGTGGGGGAATTACCATAACAGCGGGCGATAATGCCACTAACAATTACGCTTACAGAGGAGGTAATATAACACTTACTGCAGGTGGTTTTAGCCCTCCTCTATATCCAACCATCCGGGCCAAGGGTGCTTCTTTGCTTTTATCATCCGAAATTGGTTATACCGGTGGCGATGCCATACTTTCGGGGGGGGATGGTTACAATGCCTCGCAGAACCCTGCAGGTGGAAGTGTTATTCTTAATTCAGGCAGAAGCAATGTTCTATCGCCACACGGGCTGATAATTTTAAAAATTGCAGGAACAGAATATGCCCGATTAAGTAATGATGGAAGTTTTGGTATTCATACCACCAATCCTTCAGCAGCTTTACATGTGGCCGGAACAGTAAAAATACAGGATGGCACACAAGGTGCGGGTAAAGTACTTACCAGCGATGCCAATGGTTTAGCCAATTGGCAAACGCTGCCTACTATTAGCGGGCCCACCGGTGCCACAGGCCCCACCGGCTCAACGGGTGAAACAGGAGCAACAGGCGCAACGGGAGCAACAGGCGAAACAGGTGCCACCGGACCTACCGGTGGGTATACTACCCACTACGTGGGTGAAAGCTATGGGGGTGGTAAAGTGTTTTACGTGTACGACAACGGCCAGCACGGTTTAATAGTTTCAACTACTGATGTTGGCACAAACCTTAGATGGTATGCCGGCACTGGTACCAATACCATGGCTAAAGCCGATGGGGTTGGAGCCGGTAAAGCGAACACCGCCCTTATAATTGCCGGGCAGGGCTATGGCGATGGAAATACCTATGCGGCCAGAGTTTGTAATGAATATTCGGTTACCGATGGGGGAACCACCTATGGCGATTGGTACTTGCCCTCTAAACACGAGCTAAACCTGTTGTTTCAGGTGCGGACGACTATAGGTGGTATTAACGGCTCAAATTATTGGAGTTCTACAGAGGTAGATTCAGGAAATGCATATTATCAGCAATGGTACACGGCAGGTTTTCAGGGGCCTAACGCAAAAGGCGATGCCGCCAACCTGTACGTGCGTGCCGTACGGGCGTTTTAATCTTACGGTATCTTATACAGCGACAAAGCCCTCTGCTTTAAAGCAGAGGGCTTTGTTGTTTCAGTTTCTGCCAAAACATTCGTTCATTTGGTACTTCACCACTAAACCACATACATTATGAAAAACCTTTTTACCGCTTTATGCGCAGCCATACTGTTTACTACCGCTATGGCACAAACACCACAAAGTATGAACTACCAGGCCGTAGCCCGCAATAGTGCCGGGGCTGTAGTGGCCAACCAAAGCACCGGCCAACCAATAAAGCGGCAGCATCCGCCCCAACAGTTTTACGTAATGATAGGGTTTTCGCCAACTCAAACATACCCGAAAGTTTTCGCGCTACACACTACAAAACTTTCGCCTTTTGTCTCTTAATGGAGCAAATGCTTTAGCATTCACCCCAGCCTTCTAAAAAGCCAGCCTGTGCCATCGGTTTTAAAGCCGTATTCAAACTGGCGGCCTGTTTTTTTTTCGTATAGCGCTTACTATGTAGTAAGGTGTGTTTTTGGTTTTCCATTCTTCGCGGGGCAAAAAATAACCTTCGCCAATTTCGAGCCTTTCTAAGGCTACGCGCTGTAAAGTCATACGGGTGCGTTTAACCGGCAATATCTCTGGCAGGTCTTCTTTTTTAAGTTTTCCCATGTAATTATTGGCTTTTAGCAGGTTTAATTGCGCTTATACCTAACACATTTCAAGTTATACCTACGTTATTTCAAGTTTAGGCTAGCTTATTTAAGGTTAGGATTAGGCGCATAAATCTTGAACGCTTATAGATTGCGTAGTGTGCAGATAAG
>CAZLXD010000031.1:3704-20754 GCA_964563185.1 uncultured Chitinophaga sp. | reverse complement strand
ACCGGCCATACCGCGCTCCACATAGTTCTTCGAAAGTTCGAACATGGATGAGTTAAGTGCATGGAAACCGGCCAGTGTAATAAACTGGAATTTATAACCCATAGCAGCAATATCCTCACGGAAAGTGAGCATTTGTTTCTCGTCCATAAACTTAGCCCAGTTGAAAGACGGAGAGCAGTTATATGCCAACATCTTGCCTGGATATTTTGCATGGATTCCTTGAGCAAACTCGCGAGCTAATCCTAAATCAGGGTTTCCTGTTTCCATCCAAATTAAATCGGCATAAGGCGCGTAAGAAAGACCACGGTCAATACCTTGTTCTAAACCATTCTTTACATAGAAGTAACCTTCGGGGGCACGCTTGCCGGTAAGGAAACGGGTATCGCGAGGGTCAACATCAGTAGTAATCAAGTTGGCTGCTTCAGCATCGGTTCTTGCAATTACTAATGTTGGCACATTGCAAACGTCAGCCGCTAAACGTGCAGCAACTAATTTATTGATGGCTTCCTGAGTTGGAACCAACACCTTTCCTCCTAAGTGACCGCATTTTTTTGCAGAAGCCAATTGGTCTTCCCAGTGCACACCGGCAGCACCTGCTTCAATCATACCTTTCATTAACTCAAAAGCATTCAAGTTACCACCAAAACCCGCTTCGGCATCGGCAACAATAGGCACCATCCAGTCGCACTGTGGTTCGCCCTCCATGTATTCAATCTGGTCTCTGCGCATTAAAGCGTTGTTGATACGCTTTACTACAGCCGGAACAGAGTTGGCAGGGTAAAGAGATTGGTCAGGATACATTTCGCTGCCCAGGTTAGCATCGGCAGCAACCTGCCAGCCTGAAAGATAGATGGCCTTCATACCGGCTGCTACTTCCTGCACCGCCTGGTTGCCTGTAAGTGCACCTAAACCAGATACCCAACTATCAGTATGCAAGCGGTTCCAAAGTTTTTCAGCACCGTTACGAGCCAATGAATATTCAATTTGAACAGAACCTGAAATGTTAATCACTTCCTCAGCCGTGTAAGGACGTGTAACACCTTTCCAACGCGGGTTGGTTTCCCATTCTTTTTTGAGCGCAAGCGCTCTTTCTAATTTTGTTGCCATATGCTTTTTTAAAGTATTAATAATTAGTATTTAGTAATTAGACACTACAGTTTACTGCTCAGAATGCTATTTCCCAAGCAAGGATTTTCGCTTTTTGAGCATAAAAAGGCGTTTTTTCTATTAAAACAGCCATTTATAGCAAAGAACATTTCCCAAGTCCCTTTAGGGGATTTAGGGATTTAATCAATCTCCTCATAAGCCGGCAGGGTAAGGAACTCCTTATAGTCACCCTGCTGAACCAGTTCATCAAATATTTCAATAGCGCGTTTCATGGTAGCGGTGTTGTATGCCGCTTCGCCTACATAAGCTTTTACATTCTCTAATTCCGATGGAAGGATTTCTTTAAACAGCTCGTAAGTAACCATTCTGCCGTCATCTAACTTACTGCAGTTTTTAATCCATTGCCAAACCTGTGTGCGCGAAATTTCGGCAGTAGCCGCATCTTCCATCAGGTTGTGTAATGCCGCAGCTCCCACACCGCGCAGCCAGCTTTCTATATAAAGAATACCTACGTTGATGTTCATGCGCAAACCGGCTTCGCTAATAGTTCCCTCACAGGGAGTCAGCAAATCTTTCTGAGTATAAACTTCACCTTCGCGGATAATGTGGTAGTTGTTCGGAGTCTTCATGTGTTCATTGAAAACATCCATAGCCACACCCACCAAACCGGGGTGTGCCACCCAGGTGCCATCGTGGCCATTAGTGGCCTCGCGGATTTTGTCCTGCTTTACTTTATCAATAGCCGCGTTGTTAGCCGCTTCGTTGTTCTTAATTGGAATAAAGGCACTCATACCGCCCATGGCATGCACCCTGCGCTTGTGGCAGGTTTGTATCACCAGCTTACTGTAAGCAGCCATAAAAGGAACTGCCATGGTTACCTGCCCGCGGTCGGGAAGAACGTAACCCTCCACATTGCGCAGCTTCTTTATATAAGAGAAGATATAATCCCAGCGGCCGCAGTTGAGGCCTGCCATGTGCTGGCGCAGTTCGTAAATAATTTCGTGCAGTTCGAAAGTAGCGGTAATGGTTTCTATGAGGACCGTTGCCTTGATGGTTCCCTGCGGAATGCCCAATTCATCCTGTGCCAGCACAAACACATCGTTCCACAGGCGGGCTTCTAAGTGGCTTTCCATTTTAGGCAGGTAGAAGTAAGGGCCGGTGCCGTTAGCCAGCAGTTGCTTTACATTATGGAAGAAGAACAAACCGAAATCGAACAGCGAACCGCTCATTACCTCGCCATCTACCTTCACATGCTTTTCGGGCAGGTGCCAGCCGCGGGGGCGAACCATCAGCACAGCCGTCTTCTCGCTCAGCTTGTATTCTTTACCTGCTTCGTTTTTAAAGGAAATAGTTTTGCGGATGGCATCGCGCAGGTTAATCTGCCCTTCGATGTTGTTAGCCCAGAATGGTGAATTGGAATCTTCAAAGTCCGCCATAAAAACCTTTGCACCGCTGTTCAGTGCGTTGATAATCATTTTGCGGTCTACCGGGCCGGTAATCTCTACTCTTCTATCCTGAATATCGGCAGGTATGGGGGCAGCCACCCAGTCGCCTTCTCTTATTTCTTTGGTTTCGGGGAGAAAATCGGGCAGTTTACCACCGTCAATCGCTTTTTGGCGCTGTACACGGGCAGCCAGCAATTCCAGCCTTCTTTTATTGAATGTGCGCTGAAGTTTTACTACAAATTCGAGTGCTTCGGGGGTGAGTATTTCAGCAAATTGCTCCGAAACGGGAGCCAGTATTTCCAATCCTTTTATTTCAGTAGAAGCCAACATCGCAGAAATTTCGCGCAAAGGTGTAAAACCTTCCCCAAACAAACAAGCGAAAATTCGCTGTTTAAAGATTTTCGCTTTTTATATCTTTGTTCGCTGTCTATAACCTCACAGAGAGAAAAACAGCATAACTGATTACCCCAATTATGGAAACGACCACAGAAGAAAACATCCGGATTATTTTCGGGCTAAAGCTAAAAAAATTAAGAAGCGACAAGAAGCTTTCCCTACAGGAACTCTCCGGCAAATCGGGCGTATCGGTTTCGTACCTGAACGAAATAGAAAACGGGAAGAAATACCCCAAGCCCGATAAGATAAACGAACTGGCCAAGGCGCTGGAAACCACTTACGATTCGCTGGTATCGCTGAAAATAAACAAGAACATGACGCCTGTGGTGCAGGTGCTCAACCTTAAAATAATCAACGATTTTCTTTTTGAAACCTTTGGGGTGGACAAGGGGCTTTTAATGAGCATGATGGCCAGTGCACCTTCGCGCCTGAGCGCCCTTATTAACTCGGTGTTTGAAATTGCCCGCAACTACAACCTGCAGGAGGAGCACTTTTATTTCAGTTGCCTCCGCTCCTATCAGGAAATGAACGACAACTACTTTGAAGACATTGAAGCTGCCGTTGATAATTTTAAAAAGGAAACCGGTATTGAGAATGCCGCCCTCCTCTCCTCTTCCGATTATGCCAAACTGCTGAAGGATAAATTCAACTACCGCATTGAGGAAACCGACTTTATTGAATACCCCAAGCTGCGCCACTTCCGTTCGGTGTTTGTAAAGGGCGAGCAACCCTCGCTTCTGTATAACCGAAAGCTGACGGAGCGCCAGAAGATATTCCTGTTTGGCCGCGAGCTGGGCTTTGCTTACATGAAGATTGACAAGCGCCCTATGACTACCTCGTGGTTAAAGGTAGAGTCGTTCGACCACGTGCTGAACAACTTTAAGGGTTCTTACTTTGCACAGGCCCTGCACATTGGTAAGGACCTGCTGATAAAGGATATTGAAGAGTTTTTTGCCAAAACCAGCTGGGAGCCGGAGTTTTTGATTAACCTGCTGGAGAAATACAACGCATCGCCCGAAATGCTGTTTCAGCGTATTTCGAACCTGCTGCCTAAGTACTTCGGGTTTGAAGAACTTTACTTTATACGCTACAGCAGCAAGGAGCCTTCGAAACACTTAAAGGAAATTTCGAAGGAACTGCACCTGAGCCGCAACCAGGTGGATATTCAATACATTATTGGGGAACAAAACTACCGCAGGTGGATAACCAAATGCCTGATGAAGTATTTGGATAGGAACCGTGGGGATAATACTAAGGGCACTTCTATTAATGCAGTGATTAGCAAAAATGAAGAGGGCGACCAGTATCTGACTATTTCTATGCTGCGCCCCATGCCGGAGTTGAACAACAACGCCAATTCGGTAACCATTGGTTTTTTGCTGACCGATGCGGTTAAAAAGAAATTGAACTTTCTAAACGACCCGACCTTGCGCTTTGACAAGTTGGGCAAGATTGAAGATTTGGATTACGAAACTCCTTTTGCGCTCCGCAAGATAAAGGACGAGGAAACAAGGCAGGCGGAATACGACCGTTTATCCAAGGATGTAAAGTCATCGGTTCCGTTAGCCTAAACTACTATGGCGCTGGTACGAATTGTAAAAATGGCTTTTGCGCCCGATAAGGCGGATGCCTTTATAAATGCCTTTAACGAACGCAAACACCTGATTGCTTCGTTTGAAGGCTGCAACGGGGTGGAACTGCTCCGCGATGTGGATTCGCCCAACATATTTTTTACCTACAGCAAATGGGATACGAAAGAACACCTGGAAGTTTACCGCCAGTCGGAGTTATTTAACACTACCTGGGCATTGGTAAAGCAATGGTTTACCGGTAAGCCCGAAGCCTGGAGTGTAGAAGTGCAAGCCGGATAGTACCAACCAATTTTGTATTATTGAAAAGTATGGCAGCAACAGAAACTACCAGTGGGCACCAAATCCCTTTTCCTAAGTTAAACAAAGGCTCTATACCCATTATACTTTGGAACCTTACTCCTATAATGGGCGTTATCTTTCTGCATTGGAAGCCCGAAAGTGTGTTTGTATGCTACGCGCTGGAAACTATAGTGGTGGGCATTTTTAATGTATTCAGGCTAACCGCTGTTTACCATTATGGCCTGCCGCCCGCCCCCGATGAAAGCGGTATAAACGGGCTGGCTATTATTCCCTTCTTTCTATTCCACTATTTCTTTTTTGTGTTTGTGCAGCTTACTCTGTTTTTTCCTTTAAGCGGCAGCGGTGGCCACGGGTCCCTAGGAGCGGTAAACTATATTATTGACTTTGCCACCGATAAAAGCACCAACATAGCGCTGGCGGCCTATGTGGTTAACTGCGGCTTTGCTTTTGTAAACGACTTTATACTTACGGGGGCCTATACTAAAAAGACCATGATGGAGCAGATGTTTGAGCCCTACCCGCGCATTTTTGTGCAGCAATTTGTGGTTATACTGGGCAGTATGGTTTTTCATTTAACAGGAAGCGGCTGGCCGGTGCTTATCCTCTTCATTATTATAAAAACCTACCTGGATTTGTTGCTGAATGGCATGGACATTATTGCCTGGGCCAAGCAACAGGCTAATAAAGAGAACCTTTAGAGCTGAATTATGGTGCAATTTGCCTGGTGGCGCCCTGGCCTCAATGTTTAATGGATGCACTGATAAAATAATCTGTGTCTATTTTGCCACCAACGAAGAAATTATCCCCGAACGTGCCATGGCGGGTGGTTTCCCAGCTAACCGTATTTCGGAAATTAAAGCCACCATTACCCCCTCTACCGCGGTAATGGGACTAAGCCTTTTGCACTGCCGGCAACGGCTAAACTCAAAATGGGTTTTAGCGGTTAGTCGGTTCCCCGGTTAATTAATAAAGCGTCCAACCTGATAGCTACCAGAATGAAGGGTAATACGACCTTCCTTACACCATCGCCCACACTAACCGCTGTATCGAGTGCCGCCAGTGGGTAAAATTACTGCAGCCTGCCGCGAAAAAATGGGCACTGCAAGCGAACTGGCCGATATCATTGTAAGATGACAGGCAGGAAGATAAAAATGCAAATATTGAAATGGCTTTCGCTTTTCTAGGGAAGCTTATCACTTTAGCTTACAGCAATTTACCCGCCCCTATTGCACATTTGCCGCAGAAACCCCATATTTGCGCTCCTTTTACGAAAAAGGAATATTATTTAACCCAAACCTAAAATTGAGTTTTAGACATGGCAGTAAAAATCAGACTCCAGAGACACGGTAGAGGCAAACGCCCTTTCTACCACATTGTAGCAGCCGACAGCCGCTCACCACGCGATGGTAAATTCATTGAAAGAATAGGCGATTACAACCCGCTTACCATGCCTGCTACCATCCACATCGATGTAGACAAAGCAGTAGATTGGATTGAGAAAGGTGCCGAATACACCGACACCGTAAAGGCTATCCTTAAATACAAGGGAATACTTTACAAAAAGCACCTGCTGCGCGGCCTGCGCAAAGGAGCGCTTACTACTGAGCAGGTAGAAAGCAGATATCAGCAGTGGCTGGATGAGCACAAAAACAAAGTGCTCGACCACCAGAAAAAACACCACAAGGACAAGGCGGACCGCGTTGCCAAGTTGTTGGAACAGGAACAACAAAAAGCTGCCGACCGCGAAGCGAAGCGCCAGGCTGCACTGGCTGCTGCTGAAGCCGCTAACGCTGCCGAAGTTGCTGCCCCTACCGAAGATGCGGCCGCTGCCGATACCACTGTAGAAGCACCTGCCGAGAATTAGTAATCAATTTGCTTGATGCAAAGCGAAGAATACATACCGGTTGGAAAACTGGGAAGGCCCCACGGAATAAGTGGGGCTTTTCGTTTTCAGTTAACCCGCACGCTAAAGAGCCTGAAAAAACTGCCCGCCTACTTTTTGATGGAAGAAAAGGGAAGGCTGGTGCCATTTTTTGTTACCTCGGTGGAGTTACAGGGCTGGGATAGCGGTTTGCTAAAACTGGAGGGAATTGAAACCCCCGAAGCGGCTAAAAAACACAGCGGCAATACCTTGTATCTAAAGGAGAAGGAAGTAAAAGCCTTTTTTGAAAAAGATGCCGATAGCATTGAATACCTTATTGGCTACAAACTCGTAGATGATGCCAGCGGAACTATCGGAGAGATAACTGAACTACTGGAAACTCCTGGCCAGGTACTGGCCGTTGTAGCCGGTAATGGAAAAGAATACACCATTCCGTTAGTAGACGATTTGATAGTGGAGATTAACAAGCGTAAGAAAGAATTACGGATGAATTTGCCGGAAGGATTATTAGAGATATAACCCATGCGAATAGATATTATTACCGTTTTGCCCGAGTTGCTGGAAAGCCCTTTCAATCATTCCATCATTAAACGGGCACGCGAAAAGGGCCTGCTGGAAGTAAACCTTATCAGCTTGCGCGACTTTGCCATTAACCGGTACGGAACGGTGGACGATTACCAGTACGGGGGTGGTGCCGGTATGGTAATGCTATGCGAACCTATTGCCAACTGTATTGACAAACTGGAGCGCGAACGGGAATATGACGAGGTGATATACATGACTCCTGACGGGCAAACCATGAACCAGAAGATGATGAACGGCCTGTCGCTGAAGAAAAACCTCATTCTCCTTTGCGGGCATTATAAAGGCATAGATGAGCGCATCCGTCAATTGTATGTAACCAAAGAAATATCCATAGGCGATTATGTGCTGAGTGGCGGGGAACTGGGGGCAGCTGTATTTGTGGATACTATTGGCCGCTTGCTGCCCGGGGTTCTTAATGACGAAACTTCGGCCCTGTCCGATTCCTTTCAGGATAACCTGCTTGCTCCACCGGTGTACACCCGCCCTGAAGACTTCAGGGGATTGAAAGTGCCGGAGGTGCTGCTTTCAGGCCATGAGGCAAAAATTAAGGAATGGCGCCATGAGCAGGCTTTAGAGCGAACAAAACAACGCAGGCCCGACTTGCTGGGCGAGGAATAACCGGTTGCCGCTGCACAGAACAGGCATTAAAACAGCACAGCCGTTTCACTATAAATGCGGGCTTTCTTTTTCTGTAAAACTTTTTACCTTTGCATGCCTTTTTAGAAAATAACGATAAAAGTATCAATCATGAATCCAAAGTTGAAAGCAGTAGAAGACGCACTATATACCGAAAGCAAACAGCACCCTGAGTTTGGCCCCGGTGACAACATCACTGTATCTTATAAAATTACAGAAGGAAACAAGGAGCGTATTCAGGAGTTCCGTGGCGATGTTATTCAACTTCGTGGAAGCGGTGCTACCAAGAGTTTTACCGTTCGTAAAATTTCTAACGGTGTAGGCGTAGAGAGAGTATTTCCGCTTTTCTCTCCTTTTGTGGATGAGATTGTGGTAAACAAAGTAGGGCGTGTTCGCAGAGCGAAACTGTTCTACCAGCGCAAGCGTAAAGGAAAAGCTTCCCGTATTCAGGAAAAGCGCCAGGCTGAAGCTGTTGCAGAATAATTATAATCAACCTAATAACAGAGAAAACCCCGCATGCGCGGGGTTTTGTTTTTAGATGCAAACACCCCTTACACCTTCTCCGCTACAATTAATCCGTGAGCCCTTGTTTGTCGAAAAGGGAGTAACAGTATATATAAAGCGGGATGATTTGATTCACCCACAGGTACAGGGCAATAAGTGGCGTAAACTAAAGCACAACCTCCGGCAGGCGCAATTAAACGGACACAATACCCTGCTAACTTTCGGGGGACCTTATTCCAATCACATTTATGCCACTGCGGCTGCTGCACGCATGTTTCATTTCCGGAGTATCGGGATTATACGCGGAGAAGAGCCCGAAAACAAAAGCCCCACTTTAAAGTTTGCCGGTAAACAGGGAATGGAGTTGCATTACATAAGCAGGGAACTATACCGGACAAAAGATACTCCCAATAGTTTGGAAACATGGAAGGCACAGCTGGGCGACTTCTATTACATACCGGAAGGGGGTACTAATATGTTTGCCCTGAAAGGCGCGGCAGAAATTGTGGAGGAGATAGACATACCTTTTGATTTTATAGCAACTGCGGTTGGAACAGGAGGAACACTTGCCGGGATAGTAGCCGCATTAAAAGGAAAGAAACAAGCAATTGGATTTTCTTCCTTAAAAGGAGATGATACGCTTAGTGAAAAAGTAAACGAACTGGTAAAGCAATACAGTGCGGAGGAGTATAGCAACTTTCAGCTTAATTTCCATTACACGTTCGGTGGTTATGCCAAAGTAAAGCCTGAACTGGTTGCGTTTATCAAAAGCTTCAGGGCTAAGCATCAAATTGCTTTAGAGCCGGTTTACACAGGAAAGATGATGTACGGGCTGTATGACTTAATTACCAAAGATTACTTCCCAAAAGATTCGGTAATTGTGGCCTTGCATACGGGCGGGTTGCAAGGCCTTTGTGGTTTTCCCGGTTACTTTCCCGGTTGGTCTTCAGATTCTTTCTCCTGAATTTTTCCCCTGTTTTTCCCCTCCGCAGTATAAGGGCAATGCCTGCAACCGTTTTTACAGCAATAACCTCGCATTAGGTGGTATTTTTCAGTAAACACCAGCACGCCGGTGGTTACATCCGTATAGTAATGTTCGCCTTCTTTTAAAAACTGAGCCACAGGACAAAGATGATATTTTCTGCCTCCGGGCGCAAGAAACCCTGCTCAAGATTCTGCATTTACATTTTTTTGCAACCCGTAGAAACCAATACAGGCAAGGGTTCTATGGCATTTGAGATAAAACATGCCGCAGTTCCACTAAACTTTTTCCCGCCCGTTATATCCTAACTGTAATTAATAACTAAAAGCACAAGGAGGCAATTATGAAACGCTTATTGACAATCGCAGTTTTTTCAATGATGATTCAAATTGCAAATGCACACGGAGGAGTATCTATACTGAATATCCGCCTGAATGACAACGCCCCCTTCAGGTTGTTTATTGACGGACAGGAAACCGGCCATGTAACAAAAATGGCTCAACTCAACAACCTGCAACCCGGCAAACACTTTGTAGAAATATACAGAGTTGGCAAAAACCGCGGGCACTACAACTCAGGAATGGCCTTCAGAGGAAGTATTGTGCTGGGCCCGAATACAGAATCGTTTGTAACTGTTATGCCCGAATACAACAAAGTTAAGTTTGACCGTATTGTGGCCATCAACAACCAATGGGAAAACGAACACAATGATCCTTGTTTTTATCCAAAGCCTCCGATGGTTGGCCCCGGCACCTGCGGAACACCTAATGCCCCTGTTGTAAACTATGGGCCAATACCAATGAATCAGGCTGATTTTGCACAATTAAAGCAGAGTATAAATAATGCAGGGTTTGAAAGCACAAGGTTAACCATACTAAAACAGGCTCTGGCATACAACCACTTTACTACCGGTCAGGTGCGCGAGTTAATGGATTTGTTTTGGTTTGAAAGTTCGAAACTGGAAGTAGCTAAAATAGCTTACCCCAAAACGATTGACCGACAGAACTACTATCTTGTAAACAACAACTTCTCTTTTAGCAGCAGCGTTAACCAGCTCACCGATTACATAGCTATGCAGTAACAAAGTGAGGGAGGCTTTTCAGGGAATGGGAAGCCTCCTACTTTGCAATAGAAATCCTGTCCTTTCCAAGCAGGATTTTTTTTCGCTTGTAGAGCATTCCTACTGCCTTCTTAAAATTCTTTTTGCTGATACCAAGTATCTTGTAAACTTCTTCGGGAGAGGAATCATCAGTCAAATTAAGATGCCCATTATTCTCTGCCAGCTTTTGCAAAATGAGTTGAGTAAAGTCCTGCGCAGCAACTAATCCCTGCTTTTGCATGGCTACGTCAATCTTAAAATCCTCTCTTACTTTCTTTACAAAGCCGGTTACGCGCATTCCCTTTTCCACTTTGCCGAAAACTTCATTCTTATACAAAATGCCCCAGTGCTTTTGATTGACTATTACGCGTATACCTGCATCGGTTTCATCGCAAACCAACAAATCCACTTCTGTGTTCGGAAAGAATTTTACCTCGCGGTTCTTAATAAACTTATTAAGGTTTGCAGAAGCAACAATGCGTTTAGTCGCCTTGTCGAGGTAAACAAATACCAACACATCCTGCCCCTCTACCACTGTTCCGATTTGTTCAGAGTAGGGCAACAGCAAATCCTTATCCAGCCCCCAGTCAAGAAACGCTCCAATAGAAGTAACCTGCTTTACTTTCAAATAAACAGCCTGATCCGTAACCGCTTTTGGAGTTTGTGTGGTAGCTACATTTCTGTCCTCGGAATCGGTATACACAAATACCTTACCCAAGGTCCCCTCTTTCATTTTTTCATTCACGAACTTATTGGGAAGTAACACCTCCTCCCCTGCTTCATCAGCCAGATAAACTCCGTTGTCAGTTCTTCGCTTTACCTGCAATACGTTGTACTTTCCAATCAGCATGAACTATTCAATTTATAGATGTATGATTTGGCTTCAGGGCCTAAATGGAAAAGCAAATCAACAACACTAAGGTCGGGAATAAAACCATTTCGTTCCTCAAATATCTGATAGTATCTGGGAATCTCTTTGCTTTCAGCTGTTTTCCTGTAACGATAATCAGGGAGGGTATCAGGTTCCCGTATAAAATCAACTGTGAGGGAATGTTTTACCTCCAACTTCAGCAACCTCAGAATAGTATGGAGCAACTGTAGATTAAGCTGAAAAATAAAAACCTGCCTTTGGTTGTACAAAGGTTCCAATTGCGGAGCATAATACTCAAAGTATGGAGTGCCTGCGTAAGCGGTTTTTATGCTGTGCCAGTGTTTTTTTTGCCAGTTGTCAGTGTACGAAATGCGAGTGTTACGATAGAGCTGATGATGGTCGCGCCCGCCATGAATAGGAATTGTAAGTAACTGCTTGCCTGCTGCACCTGCAATTGCACACCGGTTCCGTTCTGTGGACTTTACAAAACTCTCGCAATGCTCCAGCAGGACACTTGGGGCTTTACTGTATTCTACTAACCAGGAAATTGAAGGGAGATAATACAACGGAAGCAACACAGGGGGCAATACCAATGGGGTTGACCGGTTGCTATGCATCTTTAAAAACACCGAAGAACTTGTTCTCGGCTGACTGATAAATCACTTTAAACTTTCGGCCATCTACCTTACGGGTTACATAGGTTTCTCCGCTTACTACTTCTGTTTTTGACTTATTAACCAACGCGAGAATTTCTTCAGTATCCTCAAAATTTGACATTCGGTCTTCTACGGTAGTTTCGTTGGTGGTTATAATGGCCGAACTGAAAAGCAATGCAAAGTTAGAGAGATACATAATGTTGGTAGCGGTGTTTATTTCAAAATAAGCCACCCCCAATAACTGCTGTATAATATCCAAACGGTTGTTCTCTGTAACAATCTGGTTATTGAGCTTAAACCGCTCAAATGCGAACATAATTGACGAGATAAGTACTTTCCCATCGAACTTCCCCTTTACCAAGAAATCCTGCGCACCGTAACGTACTGTTTCGAGACCTACATCTTCATCGGTTAAGCCGGTAAGAACAATCAACATGTTGCCGGGAAATTTGGCGAGAATAGTTTTGATAGTATCTACACCAAAACTATCCGGCAGGTTCATATCGCTGATGATGATATCGAACTTATTTTCCGCAAGCATGTCAAGCGCCCCTTTCAATGTTTCGGCATGGCTTACATTAAACACAGGGCTTGCAGACTCGCTCAAATAAAATTTAAGCAGAAATGCATCGCCCGGGTTGTCTTCCAATAAAAGTAATTTCAGTTCGCTTTGCATGTCAGGGGGTTAATCGGTAGTTAACTTGGCTATATTGAACCAAAATGACTCCACTAATCTAATCACTTTTGCAAAGTCGTCAAAATCTACCGGCTTTAGTATGTAGCAATTTGCGTGGAGCGAGTATGCTTTATTAATGTCATGATCTGCATCGGAAGTAGTAAGTACTATTACCGGAATTTTTTTCAGCGACTCATCTACCTTGATTTCCTTCAATACTTCAATGCCGTTTTTCTTAGGCAGGTTTAGGTCGAGCAGAATCAGGTGCGGGCGGATAGCATCAGAAAACTTTCCCCGCTTCGACAAAAAATCAATAGCCTGTTCGCCATCGGTTACCACATCTAAGTGGATATCCATTTGGCTTTCTTTAAGTGCCTCCTGCGTTAGCCTGATATCGCCAGGGTTATCCTCTACCAAAAGAATACGCGGTTTCTCCTTCCCGTTTCTTGAAAAATTCATGTGCTTGTTCGTTTATTTTTTTACTGTAAAAAAGAATGTGCTGCCTTTGCCTTGTTCAGATTCCACCCAAATATCACCTCCGTGCCTCTCCACAATCTTTTTACAAACTGCCAGGCCAATTCCTGTTCCTTCATACTCCTCGCGGGCATGCAGGCGCTGAAATATGACAAATATACGACTGTAAAACTTATCATCAATTCCTATTCCGTTATCCTTAACAGAAAACTTCCAGTAGTCCCCGCTATCTTCAGCCGAAACATGTACGTGTGGTGCTTTATCTGGAACTTTAAACTTTATAGCGTTTTCCACTAAATTCTGAATCAACCTAATCAGTTGAAAAGAATCGCCCATAAGGTTTGGCATATCCGAATAGGTAACTGTCGCTCCTGTTTCGCTTATTCGATTCATTAAGTGAGCCGTAACTATTTTCATCACCTCATTCATATCCACCGGTGCGAACGGGTTTCCTTTTCTGTTTACACGGGAATATTGTAACAAATCGCTTATAAGTGCCTGAATGCGGTTCACTCCATCTATAGCAAATGCCATGTACTCTCCTAAGCCTTCGGTTTTGCCGCTTTCAATACGTTTACTGATAAGTTGCACATAACTGCTTATCATTCGCAGTGGTTCCTGTAAGTCGTGCGAAGCTACATACGCAAACTGTTCCAACTCTTCATTAGAGCGCTGTAATTCTTTAGTTTGGCTAGCCAATTCTACCTGGGCCATTTTCATATCGGTAATATCCAAACAACTGCCCATGTATCCGCCAAAAGATCCATCGTGCAAAAAGCGGGGGGTGCCTATTTCCAGAATATAGCGATACTGCCCATCGTGCCTTTTCAAACGATATTCTACAGAATAGTTTATGTTATTCTTAAGCAGATGGCCGATATCGTTGAAAGCCTGTGTGTCGTCAGGGTGAACGCCCTGAAACCAACCTGTACCTATCTCTTCTTCAAGTGTTCTGCCTCTAAAGTCCAACCAGGATTTATTAAAATAATAGGTAAGATTACTGTGGTCCGTCATCCAAATCATTACCGGGGTTTCATCGGCCAGAGTGGTAAAGCGGCTTTCGCTCAATTTGAGTGTTTCCTTCAATTGCTCCTGTGCCGGGTTGCTTACTAACGTAAACACCTTTCCGTGTTGGCCCTCACCCAAAGCAACCGGAGACAGTGAAATCTTTAACCAAACTTCAGTACCGTCAGCTTTCCTGAATGCACATTCCCATTTGGCATTCTTTTTTTCATTCTCGCTTACAAAGTTCACCTTCACTTTCGAAAGATCCGCCACCTGAAAAGAATGAATATCGGCATTCTGAAATCCGGTTAGTTTACGAAAGGAGACATTAAGATGAATTACCTTATCGGCAGCATCAGTTACCAATACAGCCTCTGTGTAGCTGTCAAAAAAGGATTTCAGCGACTCTGATATCATTAAAGCTCTAATACGTTCCAAAATGAAAATAGAAATTAGCTGTTAACAAAAAAATGAAACAAGCCGTGCGGTGCGGTACCGTGTGCAAATATTCTCCCCTCATTTCAGGCTTTTACATTGTATTTCCCCTTTAAAAGGACTACGAAACAAATGGAGAATATGTTTCAATAGCCTGTGCAAAACAAAATTAATGCAGCTAACAACATAATTTTTATCGCCTACATTGTGCGCCACAAAATGATAAATACCATTACCGTCAGGCCCTTTCCCTACCTAAGAAAAATTGCATGGCAGTTATTAATAGCTCTTAGCATTACGGTTAAGTTATACTCACAATCGCTCAGCCGCATTCATGAATTTGGCAATAACCCCGGCAATTTGCGCATGTATATGTATTCGCCAGCCGGTTTGCCTATTGACAGCACTGCGCCTTTAGTAGTTGTATTGCATGGCTGCCTGCAAAATGCTTCTAACGTTGCTAAACAAACCGGGTGGAACCAGTTGGCAGATAAATATGGCTTTAGGCTGTTGTATCCGCAGCAAAGGATATGGAACAATCCTCAAAAATGCTTTTGCTGGTACAATGGAAAAGATATAGAGAAAGGACAGGGTGAGGTATATTCTATATACCAAATGATACAGCAGGCTAAGCGGCTTTATGTTACCGACAGTACAAAAATATTTGTAACCGGGCTATCAGCCGGTGCGGCTATGAGTGTGGCATTAATGGCCGACTACCCTGAAACATTTAATGCCGGAGCCATTTTTGCAGGCGGGCCTTACAAGGCCGCTACCAATATATGGACAGGCATGATGGCCCTGTACGGATGGCGAGTAAAAAAACCTGACACTTGGGGCAACTATATTCGTGAACAGAACCCTGCTTACACCGGAAGTTACCCAAGCATCATTATCTACCATGGAAAAGCAGATGTAGTGGTAAACCGAAGGAATGCGACTGAATTGGTAAAACAGTGGACCAACATTCACCACATAAACTACCAACCTACGGAGATAATTCAGCACTTTGCTAATAACCGGAGTATTGAAAAGCGCATACACTGCGATAGCACAGGAAAAGCCTTAGTAACCTATTACAGAATTAAGGGCTTAGGGCATGCGCTGCCTGTTAACCCGGGGAAATGCGAAAACCAGGGAGGTAGAATGAGGTTGTTTTCAGTTGATAAGAACTATTACTCTACCTACTGGGTTGCTGTTGATTTCGGATTGATTGCGCAGCCTCAAATAACAGGCGAGCGGAATGTGAAAAGATTTGAGGAAGGACTTACGTTTACTGTTCCTGCTAAGGAAGGCGCCTCGTTTTTATGGAAAGTGCCCAAAGGCTCCCGCATTGTTTCAGGACAAGGTACCAATACCATTACCGTTAAATGGGGAGCGGAAAGTGGCAATGTAGATGTAGTAGAAATTTTATCGGAAAAGTGCCGGAAGGCGTACCATACATTGAGAGTAATGTGTGAGGATGCCTATTAACCCAACTAACCATTATCATTTGCTCATTGTGCGTTACTAAGCGATATTTGACATTCAATTGTTATGCTTATGAAGAAGAAGGTAAAAGAAGTAAAGAAAATTGCTGTGTGGTTAGACCACCAACAGGCTTACTTCATTAAAGTAAAAAAAGAAAAAGTAGTAGTGGAAACCATTGCCTCCGGGCAGGAAACACAGGTGCGCTATAAAGGCGAAACCGGCTCCGGCACTAAACCGGGCAAAACCCTATCCACCAATCAGGAGTTTAAAAAACACCAAAAAGAAAAGAACATGCTGCTTAAATACTATAAGGAACTGGCAAAAGCCATGGAGAAATACGACTTTGTTTACCTGTTTGGCCCTACTACAGCTAAAAGCGAGTTACTAAACTACAACCGCGAACACAGCAAAGCGGGTGGCAAAACTTTTATAGTAGATTCAACAGATAGTATGACTTTTGAGCAAATGATAGCAAGAGCCAAAGCGGTTATTAACGGAGAGTAGAGCCAAATTCAATAACCAACATAACAATACAGATAATTACCCATTCAAAAGCCGGTAGGGGAAGTGTTTTCGCTAAGGTTTGTTGTGGGAAAGCGGACGATTATTGCATAAGGTGCTTACTGTAAGTGTTGTTAAAATTGCTCATCGAAAAGATCTTTACCCTTAGTTCCTTCTGCCTACTCCCGTAATGCGCTTTTGGCTACCGCGGGGTTTGTTGTGTTTATTATTTGCGAATGTGTTTATGGGTTAAGGTAGTGTGCTAGCTGCTGTTCTTTGGGGTAAGTATTATTTTCTTATATCGCTAATATTCAATACTTTTTATATCATTATTTGAAATAATTTCTATTCGGTTGTAAGTTTTTACAGTGCCACCCTAAACGTTTACACCACCGCTGACAGTTTTGTCACCCCTTTGGGAACACGTTCCGCTT
>CAZLXD010000031.1:0-3694 GCA_964563185.1 uncultured Chitinophaga sp. | reverse complement strand
AGTTTTTGCAGGGCCACCCTAAACGTTTATACCGCCACTGACAGTTTTTGCAGTTAAACGCCTTTAAAGGGCAATGGCCGGGCATTGGTTGGTCTTTAGGTTTTGCCCCTACGGGGCAAAACCTTTATACAAAACAGATTTGTGGCAAACGTGGCGGTGCAAATAAACCAATGCCTGCTTTGCATAGCTCCTGTAGCGGCTGCCGCAGTGCCCCCAACCTACCGCATAGAGAGCCCTATGAAGAAGTAATTTGTGGTTAATTTCGGCTGCCATTAAATAATATCTCTGCTACTTTCCGCCATTACAATACAACATTTCTGCCCATGAAAAACTATGAGTACACCGAAATAACCGGGCCAACACTACTATGCGATGCTAATGGCAACTTAAACCCCGCAGCAGCCGGCTGGAGCCGCTTTCCCGTTTACAGCAGTAATTTAAAGGGGCACTTGCTGCGGAAGAAAAAATGGAACTATTGGTGTGTTACAAGCAGCAAGTATCTGTTTTCGGTTACCGTTTCCGATGTGGATTACATTGGGCTGGTATTTGTTTACTACATGAATTTTGAAACCGGTGAATACGGAGAAGATACCCTGACCATTCCCTTTGCCAAAGGGGTAAAAATGGGAGAAAGGATGAATGACACAGCCGAATATGAAAGCGATAAAGCCGGTGTAAAGTTTACATACAGCGGAAATCAGATACAACTTTCCACTTACTGGAAAAACATACAGGGCAAGAAGTTAGAATCGGAAATAACCATTACCGTTCCCCCTAACCACGAAACCCTGAATGTGGTAGTGCCCTGGAGCGAAACCAGGTTTCAGTATACCTCCAAGCAGCACTGCCTGCCGGCACAGGGTTACTTTAAAGTAGATGGCCGGGAATTTCTGTTTAACAGCGATGATGCCTTTGCCTGTCAGGATTTTGGCCGTGGCGTATGGCCTTATTCTATAAGTTGGAACTGGGGGGCTTTTTCCACCCGTGCCAACGGGCATACCATTGGATTTAACAGTGGCGATAAATGGACCGATGGAACCGGCATAACCGAAAACTCGGTGTGTATAGATGGCCGCCTTTACAAAATAACCGGCCCGCTTAAGTGGCAATACAACCACCGCAATTTTATGCAACCCTGGCATATAGCGGGCAAACAGGGGGCGGTGGAAACGGACTTAATATTCACTCCTTTTTTCGACCGCCACTCCAACACCAATCTGCTTATTCTTAAGTCGGGAGTGCACCAGTGTTTTGGTAAATACAGCGGCACTATTACGGTTAACGGAGTTACCCATACCATACCAGAGGCAATAGGCTGGGCCGAAGAGCATATTTCCAAATGGTAACAGGCGCATAATAACACTGCTACACTGCGTTAACACACTCCCTTCAATCTATTCCCCTATTTTCTTTCTTTGCAGGTATACACTTATCTGTTTATGAGAAACATCCTTGCTTCATTTGCCCTTCTTCTATCCTATAGTATTGCTGCACAGGACACCTCTATATGCTACCTGCGCGACCACGATGGCCGCATACGCGAACATAATGTTGACTTTACCAAAATGTTGCTGGATGTGAAGTTTAATACTGCCGAAGGCAAAGTGTTTGGCAACGTGAAATACGACTTCCGCCCCATTCAATACATTACCGATACGCTTTTTCTGAATGCTCCCGGCATTAACATTAAAAAAGTGTTGCTGAACGGAAAGGAAACACCCTTTCGCACTAATGCTGACGGGCTGATTATTCAATTTCTGCCGGCTTTAGATTGGAACAAACAATACAAACTGGATATTACTTACGAAGCTACGCCACGCAAGGGGATTTACTTTGTAGGCTGGAATGTAAATGAGAAGAACACCACCAACGATTTCAACTTTACCCGCAAACAGATTTGGACACAGGGGCAGGGCATTGACAACCGCCACTGGATACCCTGCTACGATGATGTGAACGATAAAATGGTTACTGAAACACGCATCACTTTCGATTCGGCTTATACCGTTATTTCCAACGGAGTATTAAAAAGCAAAACACTGAATAAAGATGCCACCACCACCTGGCACTATGCCATGAGCAAGCCCATGGTGCCTTATTTGATAATGATTGCCGTTGACAAGTTTGCTTACAAAGATTACCGAAGCAAAAACGGTATGGTATCGCGCCAGTATTACTACAGCGACCGCCCGCAGGTAGTAGAGCCTACCTACCGCTACAGTGCCGAAATGATGGACTGGCTGAGCACCGAATTGCAGGTAAAGTATCCGTGGGAAACCTACTGCAATGTGCCCGTGCAGGACTTTATGTACGGAGCTATGGAAAATACTACCGCTACTGTTTTCGGAGATTTTTACCAGCAGGATGCCCGTGGTTTGCTGGAACGGAATTATGTGGCCACCAATGCCCACGAACTTACCCACCAGTGGTTTGGCGACTACATTACCGAATACAGCGGGCAGCACCACTGGCTGCACGAAAGTTTTGCTACTTACTATGCCAAGCAGTTTACCCGTCAGGTTTATGGCGAAGACCACTACCAATGGAATAAGCGCGATGAAGCCAACAGCGCTATACGGGCCGATGCAGCCGACCGCTATCCCGTAGGGCATACTAAAGGGGGCAGTGCCCGCCATTACCCCAAGGGCAGTTTTGTTATTGACATGCTGCGGTATGTTGTGGGCGACTCGGTTTACCGCAAGTGCATTACTAACTATTTAAAGAAACATGCCTACGCCAACGTTACCAACCACGACTTTATGTTTGCCTTTATGGAAACAGCAGGCGTTAACCTCGATTGGTTTTTCGACCAGTGGGTGTACCGCGCAGGCATTCCCAACTACCGGGTGAGTTACGAAAGGCAAACCGACCGGGTAGCCTTTCATGTGCAGCAAACGCAAAAGACAGACGAGCTTACCTCCTACTTTAAAATGCCCATAGTGTTCGAAGTGTATTTTACCGATGGCAGTTCATCCGCCAAGCGGGAATGGCTGAGCAGGGAGTTTGACACCGTATATGTAAATGCACCCGAAGGCAAGCAAATAAGTTATGTGTTGTTCGACCCGGCATCGAACGTGTTAAAGACGGTTACCTTCAATAAAACATTAGAGGAACTGAAAGCGCAGGTTTTAAACGCCAAACATTTGTTGGACCGCTACGATGCGCTGATAGCACTTCAATCTTTTGATATTGATTCCAAGCGCGACCTGCTACACCGGATTTTTTATAAAGGCGATTTCCACTCCATACTCACCGAAGTAATTGCGCAGTTAGCTTACGACCGCAACCCAAGTACGGTGCAACTTTTAAAAAATGCCCTGCATAACTCCGATCTTCAGGTGCGCAGGGCGGTAGTGGAAAAACTGGCCGACTACCCCGATAGCATTGTTCCTGATGTGGAAGGACTGTTAAGCGACACCTCCTACTTTACCATTGAAACTGCCCTGCGCAGGCTTTGCAAGCGTTATCCGGAAAAAGTAAACTCCTACCTGGAAAAAGTAAAAGACATAAAAGGCCTGCACAACAATGTGCGCATTACTTATCTGGAACTTTCGCTGCGCCAAAACCCTTCGGCTACCGGCTTATCGGAAGAATTGGTGAGATACACTTCCAACAGCTTTGAGTTCCGTACCCGCATAAAAGCCATTGAGGCAGTAGAGCGGTTGCAACTTTGCAACAGCGAAGTCATCAGCAA
>CAZLXD010000030.1:0-20819 GCA_964563185.1 uncultured Chitinophaga sp. | reverse complement strand
ATGTATCGGTAAGCGCGGGTGTGGTGTTGTATGAGGCCATGAAGCAGCGGAAGTAAATCTTTATACCTGTTGCTGTTACGAATTTGCAATTCGGAACCCCTGTAAAGGATTTTCAATCCTTGTTTTTTGCCAATTACTAACGATTTGCAGAGTTCTGAAAACCGTTTTTAGAGGTCTATGAACGATTTGTAGTGTTCTAAAGACCATTTTCAGGGTTCTACGAACGATTTGCAGAGTTCTGAAAATCATTTTTAGAGGTCTATGAACGATTTGCAGTGTTCTAAAGACCATTTTCAGGGTTCTACGAACGATTTGCAGAGTTCTAAAAACCATTTTTAGAGTTCTACGAACCCTTCCGCGTCCTCAAAAAACCTTCCCGGTTTTTCCATAATCCATTCCCAGCTGCCCATAAACCGTTCCTAAATCGCCATTTCCCGTTTGCCCTTTGGCCTTCCCCGCCTGCCTACTACTGCTTTTCCCGTTTAACCTTTCGGTTTCACGTTTACCCTTTGCTCTTTGCCTTTCCCCACCTGCCAACTGCTACTGCCTACTGCCGCTTCTCCCTTTCACCTTTCACATTTGCCTTTTGCTCCTTGCCTTTCACCTCTCCCCTTTCCCGCCTACCACTCCTTCTCGCCCAGTATTACTGTTTGTGCACCAAAAAACCTTCCTAAAAAAGGAATCTTCTCTAATAAAGGCTGAAAGAAGTAAATAACCCTGGCGGGAAACTCCGGGAAAAAGAAAGGCACAAAACCTATAAAAGAAAGGTGCTTCACCGTTAAGCCGTTTTCGGTGCAAATTTTTTGAAGAAATGAAGAAGAGAATGACTGCTCCTCGTGCTGTATGTGGTATTCGCTGTTCTTTTCGATCCACTTTAAAACAGGATTATTGCCATTAGGCTCAATAATGATGATGCGGTTGCTCAGCAAAGCGGCATTTTTTACCGCCTCCGATTGTGTGGGCAGGTGATGTATAACCCCGCGTATAACCGCCACATCGTATTTTTTAGCCGGAAAAGTGGAAGCATCCAGCACATTCCCCACAATGTATGAACAGTCGGGATATTTCTTTTGTGCCAGTGCTATAGCCTCCAAAGCCGGATCGAAGCCCGTAAACTCCACCCCGGGCAGGCGTTGTTTTAATTCAGCGGTATAAGTACCATCGCCACAACCTATATCAATCACCGTTTTTACACCGCCAATCTTTTTCAGCAGCATTTCGGTTTCATCGGTTATGCGTTTGTTGGAAACAACACTCGAATAAGGTGCATTGCTGGTATAGCGGTAACCTTCGTTAGCCAGCACATCGCTGTTAAACTCGCTTACATTCTTCTTTACGGTAGTAGTGTTATTTCTCATTTAAAAAACAAGTGGATATTTGCGGGCTAATTTATCTATAAATGGCTAGCATAAAAGACGACCGCGGATTTAACCAGGGTTTCGAACTGGTAAAAAGCACCGAGGTACGCATGCGCAGGCGAGCCCAATGGATGGCCGAAGCCATGCGCCCAGCTGCCAACGAAAGTGTGCTGGAAATTGGCTGTGGCACCGGTGAAGTAAGCTTTTGGCTGGCCGAACAAACCGGCAAGCAGGTATTAGGAACCGATTTGTGTGTGCCATTTATTGACGATGCACGGAAAAAATATACGCTGCCCAACCTGCAATACGAAGTGCTAAACTTTAATAACCCCCAGCAGGTGCGCGGGCGTAAGTTCGACTACATTATCGGCAATGGTATTCTTCATCACTTATACTACCACCTTCCGGCAGCACTTAAAACACTGCACGAACTGCTGAACGAAAACGGAAAAATTGTTTTTCTGGAACCTAACATTTACAACCCCTACTGTGCTGTTATATTTAATGTAGCCCGCAACTGGGCCAACCTGGAACCCGATGAAATGGCTTTTTCGAAAAACTACATTACCCACCTGCTGAAAGAAGCCGGCTTTAAGAATATAGAAGTGGACTACAAAGACTTTCTGCTGCCCGGTGTGCCCGATTTTATGATACAGCCTTCCATAGCTGTTGGTAATGTGCTGGAGCAGGTTCCGGTAGTAAAAATGGTAAGCCAAAGCATTTTTATTAAAGCAGGTAAATAGATTCGACCCCTGGGTGGGCTCATCGCTTTGAGGGATAGCCGTGGTTGTGTCGCCCAACCAACCATCCAACCGCAAGCTGCCGGTCAGGCGACCGTCAACGGCCTGCTAGTTCGAAAACTTCCATGAAGTTCCCACACAGTAAACGCTACTCATTGAAACAAAAAAGGGCAACAACTTTCGCTGTTGCCCGCGCTACTTATCTACCCTCTTTCGGTGGTAAACAAGTAAGGTTTGGCACCGTGGGCAAAGGTATAAACATCCGGCACACCGTTACATTTTTCTATGGCATAGTATATTGCTTCGGCTGTGGCAGGGCCGCGCACCATTAACTTCTCAATAGTCTTTAGCGTAAAGCAAAGGGCTTAACCGCCATGGCATACCCGCAACATACTAACCTACAATGCCATTTCATATTTTTCTTCCTCAAAGTGTTGGGTGGCTTTGGCAAACGTAAAGGTATAGCCCGGCCACAGGGTTACGTTTTTGCCGTTCTTGTTCAAATACCAACTGTGGCAGCCGCCCGTTTGCCATACCGTGTGGCTCAGTTTTTCCTGCAAAGTATGGTTGTAGCTGCTTTGCACTTCGGGTTTTACATCAATATACTTTGCCTTAGTGGCTTTTGCTGCTTTAATGGCTTCCATTATGTAATGCACCTGCGCTTCAATCATTATTAGCATAGAGCTATGCCCAAGGCCGGTGTTGGGCCCCACTATTAAAAACATATTCGGAAAGCCGCTAACGCTGGTGCCCAGGTAGGCTTCTGCTCCGTCCTTCCAGGCTTGGTTTAAGTCAATGCCGTTTTTCCCTTTCATGTCGTACACCACTACCCCATCGGCTGCATAAAAACCGGTGGCGTAAATCAACACATCGGCTTCGCGCAGCTTTCCTGCCTGCGATTGCACTCCGGCAGGGGTAATCTGCTCAATGCCCTCAGTAACTACTTCCACATTGTTTCGGCTCAGTGCTTTGTAATAATCGTTGCATAGCAACACCCGCTTACAGCCCACGGTGTAGTTAGGCGTAACCTTAGCGCGCAACTCTTTATCGGCAATTGAATTTTCAATGTGCCTGAGCGCCATTTTGCGCGCCAGATTCATAATGGCCGGGTTCTTAACAAAACCTGTAGCAAATAATTCATTGCGCCAGTACAGCAGGCCGCGGTATAAGTGCATAAATGCGGGAACGGCTTTAAACAGTTTCTTTTCCCATTCGCGCATAGGTCGGTCGGGCTTGGGCAATATCCACGGAGGAGTGCGCTGGTACAAGTATAGTTGCCTTACCTCAGGTGCAATGGTGGGCACTATTTGTATAGCGCTGGCACCTGTGCCTATTACTGCAACAGTTTTTCCTTTCAGGTTCACCTCATGGTTCCACTTGGCAGAATGGAAGGTGTCGCCTGTAAAAGTTTCTTTCCCTTTTATATCAGGCATTGCCGGCTGGCTTAACCCGCCCGAGCAGGAGATAAAATAGCGGCATATATAATCGTCTTTCGATGTTTGCACCGTCCACTCACCGGTTTGCTCATTAAAAACGGCCCCGCTTACATTGGTATTGAATTCAAAATGCGGGTTAACTCCATACTTATGTGCGCAGTGCTCCATGTATTGCAGTATCTCCTGCTGCGGGCCAAAGGTGCGGCTCCAGTTAGGGTTCTGCTCAAAGGAATAAGAATACAGGTGGCTTTGCACATCGCAGGCAGCCCCCGGATAGTGATTGGCATACCAGGTGCCTCCTAAATGGCCATCGCGTTCCAATATGCGAAAATCGTGAAATCCTGCTTCCTTTAGCTTAATAGCCATACCAATACCTGCAAACCCGGCCCCTACAATTACAAACTCAAAATGGTTCTTCATGGCATGAAGCTAATCAACATAACCATTATCTGTCTTTCAGTAAATGAGTCTGAAGCTTCTCGTTGTGCTTGGATACTAATATTACCTCAAGCATAGCTTGTGCATCTTCAGTCGCTCTACCTTATTTATCCAAAATTCAGTTCTGACCTGTTATTCAGCTGCTTGTAAGCCTTTAAACCCTGTGGAAAACGTAACCTATTGTCCACATTCATCGTTAATAATGTCACTTATACCACTTTTTACCACTGCTAAAACATATAACTGTAAAGGCTTTTGCTCTATTTTTAATTTGTTGAAAAATATAAATGCCTATTTTAGTGGTATATAGTGGTTTTTTGTGGGAATAATTTTTCTTTTGTAATCGTAAACAACGCGAACGAGTGAACTTCTTAGGCCAATATGAATGCACCATGGACGACAAAGGGCGGACTAAAATGCCTGCCGCTTTGCGTAAGCAGTTTGGTGATGGTGCCAAGGGAAAGTTTATGCTCGCTAAGGATATTGAAGACTGCTTGGTGATTTATCCGCTCGAAACATGGAGCCAGCAGGAAGCGTTGCTCCGCAAACTCAATCCTTTCAATACCAACCATCAGAAGTTCATTAATTCCATCACCACCGGTTTAACCGAAGTGGAGTTTGATAGTGCCGACCGTTTTTTGATTAGCACAACACTGAAGAAGTATCTCGGCAACAGCCGCGATATTGTGTTGAAAGGAAAGTTCGACCGCATACAAGTGTGGGATGCGCAGAAATACGAACAGTATACACAAGGTAATATCTCTAACATTCAGTCACTGGCCGATGAAGCTGCTGCTTACCTCGACCACCTGAGTGAGGAGAAGAATAAAAAATAGATGGAAAGGGAATCGGACAACGGGCAACAGCCATCCGGCTCTTCTTACCACACCAGCGTTCTTTTACATGAGAGTGTCAATGCGCTCAACATTCAACCCGGTGGCATTTATGTCGATGCCACATTTGGCGGAGGCGGCCACTCGCGCGAAATTCTGAAACAGTTAAACGCTGACGGAAAATTGCTCGGATTCGATCAGGATGAAGATGTAGTTAGCAATGTGCCGGAGGATGAGCGGTTTGAATTGGTGCAAGCCAATTTCCGCGATTTGAAAAGGTTTTTGCGGTTGCATGCTGCCATTCCGGTAGATGGCTTACTGGCTGACCTTGGGGTTTCCAGTTGGCAGTTCGATACCGCAGAACGCGGTTTCAGTTACCGCTTCGATGGTCCGTTAGATATGCGCATGAATCGCTTTGCTGAAAAAACGGCTACCGATGTACTGAACGAATACAGCGCGGAGCAGTTACAAAGGGTGTTGGGCGAATATGGCGAAGTGCGCAATGCAAAAACACTGGCAAATGCCATATTGGAAGCAAGAATGCAAAAGCGTTTTGAAACCATTGCCGACTTGCTGAATGTATGCGAAACCAACCGGATAGGCGATAAGCATAAGTATTTAGCGAAGGTGTTTCAGGCTATCCGCATTGAAGTAAACGATGAGTTGGGTGCGCTGAAAGACTTACTGCAACAGAGCTTTGAAGTGCTGAAGAGCGGAGGAAGATTGGCGGTTATCACCTTTCACTCGCTGGAAGACAAACTGGTGAAAAACTTTATGAAGCACGGCACTTTCGATGATGAACCGGTGAAAGATATGTTCGGCAACATAGAACGAAAGTTTAAAGTAATAACCAAGAAGCCGATAGAGGCGAGTAAAAAAGAACAAAAAGAAAATAGCCGCTCGCGCAGTGCAAAACTGAGAGTAGCAGAAAAGATATAGAAGTAAAAATGGAAGAACAAAACATAAACGAACAAGCTGAAAAGGCGGAGAAGAAGCAAAAGAAGGCTTCGCTCGGCAGTATGCTCGGTGCGCTTGATTCAGCCGGAGAAAAAGGGTTGAAGCAGGTGTTGTTCAATCTTCCGTTTCTGTTGTTTTTGGTGGGGCTGGCTATGCTGCACATTGCCAATAACCACATGGCCGAAAATTATGCACGCAGAATTGCAAACACCGAAAAAGAAGTGAAACAACTGCGTTGGAAATACATGACTACCGCAGCCGCGCTCATGCAAAAAAGCAAACAGAGCGAAGTGGCAAAATTGGTTGGGACACAAGGGTTGAAGGAACTGCGGATTCCTCCTTACAAAATTGAAATAAAGAAAAACTGAAAATGCTGCATACAGTGAACGCTCATCACCTGATAACAATCCCGCTACTGGCGGGACGGATGAGCCGCCACCGGATGTAGCAACAAAATTCCTGTTCCGAAAAGAGCGGAGCAGGGAAGCACTATGGCAAATAAGAAGAAGGAAATTCTCTTACGGGCGTACCTTGGGTTTTTGTTCATCTGTGTATTAGGGATGGCCATTGTAGGTCGCGCATTTTATATCCAAACAACACAAGGGGCTTACTACCGTGGTTTGGCCGATAGCCTTACTATCTATCCAAAGAAGATTTTAGCAGAGCGAGGGAACATTTATTCTGAAGATGGCAGGTTGTTGGCTACCACGCTTCCTACTTTCGACATCCGCATAGATTTTAAAACCACATTTAGCCACAACGAAATTTTCAGAAACAATGTGGACTCGGTAGCACTTCTGCTTGCTGCCATGTTTCAGGATAAAACCAAGAAGCAGTACAAAAATGAATTGGTGCGCGAACGAAAAAAGAAAAGCCGCTACTATTTATTAAAGCGCAGCATTAGCTATAATCAGTTGAACGAAATGAAGGAATGGCCACTATTCCGCGAAGGGCAATACAAAAGCGGAATGATAGCCGTGCAGAATGACAAGCGCATGATGCCTTTCGGAATGTTGGCACAGCGCACTATCGGATTCACTAATCAGGCAGGAAGAAAAGTTGGTCTGGAGGGGAACTTTGATGAGCAATTGAAAGGTGTGCAGGGACAGGTAATGGTTCAGAAAATTGCAGGCGGTGCTACTATTCCTTTAGATTCCAAAGAGCAGATTACTCCACAGCCCGGCAAAGATATTTTCACCACCATTAATGTAGAGTTGCAGGATGTTGCAGAAGATGCACTTCACCGTGCGCTGCGCCACCACCAGGCAGAACATGGTTGTGTGGTGTTGATGGAAGTAAAAACCGGAAAGATAAAAGCCATTGCCAACCTTGGTCTGATAGGCGATTCTGCTTACGGGGAGAAATTCAACTATGCTGTAGGCGAAGCTACCGAACCCGGCTCCACATTTAAGTTGGCTACGGTAGCCGCTTTAATGGAGGATGGCCGAATCAACAACAGCACAAAGGTCGATTTGGGGGGTGGCTCTGCTAAGTTCTATAACCTTACGATTAAGGACCACGAGGCACCTGAAACTCCCATATTGACTGTGAAACGTTGTATTGAAGTTTCATCGAATGTGGCAGTGGCGAAACTGGCATACGATAACTACTCTTCTTCCCCTGCAAAGTTCTACAAGCACTTAGAAGATTTCGGTTTCACTAAGAAAGTAGATATAGAAATTCCGGGCGCGGTCACTCCCGTGTTAGCGCAGCCTAAAAAATGGAGCGGAGTTTCTACCGCATACATTGCGCATGGCTACGAGGTGCAGGTTACGCCATTACACTCGCTTATGTTTTACAACGCTATTGCCAACAACGGAGCAATGGTAAAGCCATGCATTATTGAGAAAATTAAAGAGTATAACGCCACGGTAGATTCTTTCGGCACAACTGTGTTGAATGAGCAAACGTTAAGTGAAGCAACTGTGAAACAACTTCGCGAAATGCTCTTAGGTGTGGTAGAAAATGGAACGGCTACCAATCTCAAAACCGATTATCTGCGTGTGGCCGGAAAAACCGGAACTGCGGTAATTGCACAGGGCAAGCAAGGCTACAAGAACGGTGGAAAGAAGATTTATCAGGCAAGTTTCTGTGGCTATTTCCCTGCCAACGACCCGCAGTATTCTATGATAGTAGTGATTAACTCACCGGGCACCAACGGTTATTACGGCAATGTGGTAGCAGGGACAATTTTTAAAGAAGTGGCCGATAAAGTTTACTCGCTGAATTTGAACATGCACAAATCGGTGAACCGCGATGTAACCGTAGCTAACAAAGTGCCAGCTATACAAAATGCACAAAGTGTAGATATGAAATCCATCTACGCTTTTTTGGGTATTAAGGTGGATGAGCCCGGAACTGAATGGGCGAACACTACTACCCAAGGCAAAAAAATAATATTGGAAGAGAAGGAAGTGAAAGCCGGTTTAGTGCCCGATGTGCGCGGAATGAGTTTGAAAGATGCCTTGTATTTAATGGAAAGCATGGGCATGAAAGTAACCGTTAACGGAACAGGAAGTGTGAGAAAGCAATCGGCAACACCGGGAGAGCGATTAACTAAGGGAATGCCGGTAATAATTGAACTGAGTTAGAAATAGAATGAAACAAAGATTAGTCATACTGGGAGCGGGCGAAAGCGGTGTAGGTACTGCTGTGCTGGGCATAAAGCAAGGCTATGATGTATTTGTTTCAGATAAAGGAAAGATTGCTGCAAAGTACGCGAAGGTGTTGGATGAGTATGAAGTGGAATACGAAAGTGGACAACACACTGAAGAGAAAATTCTGAATGCTAATGTAGTAATGAAAAGCCCGGGAATACCTGATAAGGCAGAAATGGTAAAGAAGTTGCGCACTCAGGGAACAAAGATTGTAAGTGAAATGGAGTTTGCGTCCTGGTATACCGATGCGCAAATCATTGGCATTACCGGAGCAAACGGCAAAACCACTACCACCGCACTTACCTATCACTTAATGAAGGCAGGTGGAATGAATGTGGGTTTAGGCGGAAACATAGGAAAGAGTTTTGCCTGGCAAGTGGCTACTGAAAACTTCGACTACTATGTGTTGGAAATTTCCAGTTTTCAGTTGGACGACATTCAAACTTTCCGTCCACACATCTCGGTATTAACCAACATTACGCCCGACCACTTAGATCGCTACAACTACGAGTTGCAGAATTATGTGACTTCAAAGTTCAACATTGCTAAGTATCAGACCGAGAGCGACTATTTCATCTATTGTGCCGATGATGAAATAACGATAGCGAACATAGAAAGCTATCTAACCAAGGCACGCAAAATTGCTTTCAGCTACGATAAGGAAATAGCCGAAGGCGGATTTGTAAAAGACGACAACCTCATTATTAACATAAACCAAAACCAATTCACCATGAGTATTCAAGAACTCGGACTCAAAGGACGTCATAACGTCTACAATTCGTTAGCAGCTGGGATAGTAGCTAACATTTACGGTCTTCGTAAAGACCAGATTAAAGAAAGCCTTGCCGACTTTAAATCGTTAGAGCACCGTTTGGAAACGGTTACCAAAGTGCGTGGCATGGAGTTTATTAACGATAGCAAGGCTACCAATGTAAATAGTACCTGGTATGCGCTAGAAAGTATGACCAAGCCGGTTATATGGATTGCCGGTGGTATCGACAAAGGAAACGATTACAGCGTTCTTCAACCGCTGGTAAAAAGCAAAGTTCGCGGCATGATTTGCCTTGGTTTAGATAACACTAAACTGCATTCTGCGTTTGGCAAGTGTGTAGATATAATGGTGAATGTGACCAACATGAACGATGCCGTTCGTATGGCTTATAACCTTGGCAACAGTGGCGATGCTATCCTGCTTTCTCCGGCTTGTGCGTCATTCGATTTGTTCGAAAACTACGAGGACAGAGGTAAGAAGTTTAAAGATGCAGTGGTTCAATTATAGAAACAAGAATTGAGAAGTAAGAGCCAAGACAAATGAGCAGGCACAATTACAAAAATCTTGAAGTGTGGAAGAAATCCAGAGCGCTGGTGAAGGAGGTTTATGTCTTAACCGCAGGGTTTCCCAAGGAAGAAAGTTTTGGTTTAACCTCACAGTTTCGAAGAACAGTTGTTTCAATCTCATTGAATATAGCGGAAGGTTCAGGCAGGACGACTGATAAGGACTTCAGTCACTTTTTAGATAATTCATTTGGTTCTGCCTTGGAAGTTGAAAACATCATTTTCCTTTCTCTTGACCTTGGATTTATTTCTCAGGTTCAGCATGATGAATTTCTAATCAAAGTTTCTGAAATACAGAAAATGCTGAAAGGATTCCAAACTCAGTTGAATCGCAAGTCAAGTTTTCTAAAATCAGTTTTCTTGTCTTTAAGTGCATCGTTCTTGGTTCTTGGTTCTAAAATCTAAAAAGATGCTTTATTATCTTTTTCGCTTCCTTGATCAACAGTTCGACTTTCCCGGTGCGGGTTTGTTCAACTTTATTTCTTTCCGTGCGGCCATGGCAGTGCTGTTGTCGCTCATCATTTCTATGATTTACGGAAAGAATGTAATTGCCCTGTTGCGCAAAATGCAGATTGGCGAAACCATTCGGGAGTTAGGATTGGAGGGTGAAAATACGAAAAAGGGAACCCCAACCATGGGAGGCATTTTAATACTCGGAGCTATTTTAATTCCCACACTTTTATTTGCCCGCCTCGATAATGTTTATGTGCTACTCATGCTTATCACTACCGTGTGGCTCGGTTTAATTGGTTTTGCTGATGACTACATCAAAGTGTTTAAGAAAGATAAACGCGGATTAGCGAGTATATCTAAAGTTATTGGTCAGGTAGGGTTAGGGCTGATAGTAGGAATTGTGCTTTACTTTAACCAAGGTGTAATTACTAAAAAAGAAATTCCTCAGGGCGAAGTTTACAAATACAGCAGCAATTTAATTTCGAAGGTAACCGATGATAATGGCGAGGTGCATTACATGCTTACCGAAAAGAAGCCGACCACTACAATTCCGTTTTTTAAAGGGCACGAAATAGATTACAGCATTATCATTTGTGTTTTTGGTGAAGAGTATTGCAAGTATGCCTGGCTCATTTTTATACCGGTGGTTATCTTCATTATTACTGCAGTAAGTAATGGCGCCAACCTTACCGATGGAATTGACGGGCTTGCCACTGGAACAAGCGCCATTATTGGTGGCACCTTGTTGGTGTTCGCCTATGTTTCCGGTAACATCATTTTTGCCGATTATCTGGATATAATGTATATCCCCAACGCGGGCGAATTAGTAATTTTTATTGCCGCATTTGTAGGTGCTTGCATTGGTTTTCTTTGGTATAATGCTTACCCAGCTCAGGTGTTTATGGGCGATACCGGTTCTCTTGCCTTGGGCGGAATTATTGCCACGCTGGCTATTATTGTTCGTAAAGAGTTACTCATTCCGGTTATGTGCGGAATCTTTTTGGTGGAGAATCTGAGCGTGATGATTCAAGTAAGTTACTTTAAATATACCAAAAGAAAGTTTGGGGAAGGCAGAAGAGTTTTCCTAATGTCGCCTTTACATCATCACTACCAAAAGACGGGCTGGCACGAGAGTAAAATTGTTTCCCGTTTTTGGATTGCAGGAATACTCTTAGCGATTCTAACCGTAGTTACATTAAAGATTCGATAAGCAAATACCTGTTGCTTTATGAAATCCCTTGCCGATACACTTCAATCCGTAACCACCACAAACATTATTGGTTCTACGGCAGTGGAGGTGGCTCAACTTCAAATAGACTCACGCAAGGTTATTAAAGGCGATTGTTTTATCGCCATAAAAGGAACTGCCAGCAATGGGCATGCGTTTATTAATAAATGCATTGAACAGGGCGCGGTAGCAATTGTATGCGAGGTGTTGCCGCAAACGTTATCTGCCAATGTTACTTATGTAGTGGTAGATAATTCTTCAAAAGCCTTGGGTGTTTTGGCCGGTAATTTCTATGGCAACCCGTCAGCTAAAATGAAAGTAGTAGGGGTGACGGGAACAAATGGAAAGACATCGGTAGCTACGTTGTTATTCCGCATGTTTCGCCAACTCGGATACAATGTGGGTTTGCTTTCTACGGTGCAAAATCAGATTAACGAAGAGGTTATTCCTTCTACGCATACAACTCCCGATGCTATTAACCTGAACCGTTTGATAAAGCAAATGGTAGATGCCGGTTGCCAATACTGTTTCATGGAAGTCAGCTCCCATGCAGTGGACCAAAACAGAATTGAGGGGTTGAAGTTTGTGGGAGCCATCTTTACCAATATTACGCACGACCATCTCGACTACCACAAAACTTTCGACAACTACATAAAAGCAAAGAAGAAATTCTTTGATGGCCTTACCGCACAAAGTTTCGCGCTCACAAATATTGACGACCGCAACGGGAATGTGATGTTGCAGAATACAAAAGCAAAAAAGTATTCCTACGCGCTGAAGGCTCCGGCCGATTTCAAAACAAAAATTATTGAGAACAACATAACCGGTCTGCAATTAGATGTAGACGGAGTTGAATTACATACGCGATTGATTGGCGAGTTTAATGCTTACAACCTAACGGCAGTGTATGCCGCTGCCTGTTTGCTGGGCGTTGAAAAACAAACCAGCCTCACTATTCTTTCATCGCTCACTCCGCCCGAAGGCCGCTTCGATCAGGTAGTTTCTGCCAATGAAAAAATTACGGGCATAGTAGATTATGCGCATACGCCTGATGCGTTGAAGAACGTTCTGCAAACCATTCAATCGGTTCGCAACGGCAACGAAAATGTAATTACGATTTTTGGTTGCGGTGGCGACCGCGATGCCGCTAAGCGCCCTGTAATGGCAGAGATTGCTTGCCGCTATTCCGGGCAGGTAATACTTACCTCTGATAATCCGCGCAGCGAAGACCCGAATGAAATTTTGCGGCAGATGAATGAAGGTGTGCCGGTAACCGACAAGCGAAAAGTATTGACCATTGCCGATAGGCGGGAAGCCATTCGCACGGCTGTTACACTGGCAGGGAAAAACGACATTATTCTTTTAGCCGGAAAAGGCCACGAAAAGTATCAGGAAGTAAAAGGGGTGAAAACGCACTTTGATGATAAGGAAGAGTTGGCATTGGCTTTTGAATCAATAGGAAAATAGAACTGAACCATGACTGGCAATATAGAAAGCGGATGGAACTACCTGCGGGGCGACCGGATGATTTGGATGGTCATCATCTTTCTGTTTTTGTTTTCTATGCTGGCAGTTTATAGTGCCACCGGAACACTTGCCTATAAAATGCAAGTGGGCAGCGAGAAGTATTTAGTAAAGCAAATTGTAATGGCGGTGGGTGGTTTGCTGTTGATGTTTGCCACCCACATGGTGGACTATCGTTATTATTCGCGCATAGCACAGCTAATTTGGATTCTTTCCATTCCCATGCTCATCTATACCATGTTTTTTGGGACACAGTTGAACGATGCTAACCGGTGGATTACGCTTCCGTTTGTCGGACTAACTTTTCAAACTTCCGACTTAGCAAAACTGGCGCTTATTATGTATTTGGCCCGTCAGCTTTCCTTAAAGCAAGACCAAATCACAGATTTTAAAGAAGCCTTTCTACCGATTCTATTACCGATTGTTGTTACGTGTTTACTGATTGCTCCTGAAAATCTTTCTACTGCCACTATTCTGTTCTTCACTTCAGTATTTGTCATGTTCATTGGCCGCATCGCGCTCAAGCACATTTTTATGGTGTTTGGTATTAGCGTATTGGTTTTCGGGCTTTTCTTTTTGCTGCTGTTTTTATTGCCCGAAGATATGCTGAAGGGCAGAACACTTACATGGAAACACCGCATTGAAAACTTTGCTCAGAACATGAAAGGTGAAGGCGAAGTGGGCGATGAAGACTATCAGGTGCAGCAGGCAAAAATTGCTATTGCCAAAGGCGGGTTATTCAAAATGAATCCCGGTGGTAGCGACCAAAAGAATTTCCTTCCGCACCCTTACTCCGATTTTATTTACGCCATTATTATTGAAGAATACGGTTTGTTGGGCGGAGCGTTCATCGTGTTTTTGTATCTGTTCTTTTTGTATCGCTGTATACGCATTGTTATTAAAGCACCCAAAGCATTTGGGGCATTGTTGGCTGTTGGTTTAGGCATTGCGTTGGTTACACAAGCTATGATTAACATGGCGGTAACCGTTAACCTTGTGCCTGTTACTGGAGTTACTCTGCCACTGGTAAGTATGGGCGGTAGTTCCGTAATTTTTACTTCTATTGCCTTCGGAATTATACTCTCCGTTTCGCGAAATGTAGAGGACGAAAAAGAAACAGAAGAGGAATGAGCGAGTTACGTGTAATCATTTCGGGTGGCGGAACAGGCGGCCACATCTTTCCGGCCATAGCCATTGCCAATACTATTCGCAAGCGTTTCCCTGATGCCAAAATTTTGTTTGTAGGAGCCAATGGTAGAATGGAAATGGAAAAAGTTCCACAAGCAGGGTATGAAATTAAGGGCTTGAACATAGCAGGCTTTCAGCGTGGTTCCGTTCTCAAAAATGGTTCGCTCCCTTTTAAAATTATTTCCAGCCTGTTTAATGCTTTTAAAATTGTTCGTGATTTTAAACCGCATGTAGCAGTGGGTGTAGGCGGTTATGCCAGTGGGCCAACATTAATGGCTGCTAATCTTTTAGGTGTGCCCACCGTTATTCAAGAGCAAAATTCTTTTGCCGGAGTTACCAATAAACTGTTGGCTAAAGGAGCCTCTGTTATTTGTACGGTGTACGAAGGAATGGAGAAAGTGTTTCCTAAAGACAAAATTGTAGTAACCGGAAACCCTATCCGCGAAGAAATTGTGCAAATGAAAGGCACGCGAGAAGAAGGGATAAAATACTATGGCTTAGATGCGGGTAGAAAAACAATACTGATTACGGGAGGGAGTTTAGGCGCTAAAACAATTAACCAAAGTGTAGAAGCAGCTTTGGAAAGGATAAAAGAAAGTGATGTGCAGATTTTGTGGCAAACGGGCAAAATGTATTTCGAAGATTGTAACAACGCGGCAGCAGGTATTCCTAATCTTCATGCCACTATGTTTTTAGATAAAATGGATTTGGCTTATGCCTGCTCCGATATCATTATTTCACGTGCAGGCGGTACTATTTCTGAACTACAAATAGTGGGCAAGCCGGTTATCCTCGTTCCTTCCCCCAATGTTACCGAAGACCACCAAACCCACAACGCTATGGCTTTGGTGAACAGAGAAGCTGCTATAATGATTAAGGATAGCGAAGCCAAAGTAAATTTGATAGGGGCTGCATTTGATTTGCTGAACGATGAAGCGGCTTGTAAAAAGCTAAGTGCAAACATTAAAGCGATGGCTATTACGAATGCAGCCGATCGTATCGTAGATGAAATTTTAAAAGTAGCGAAGCAATGAGCCTGAATAACATAAAGCGTATTTACTTTCTCGGAATTGGTGGAATTGGCATGAGTGCCCTAGCGCGTTACTTCAAAAGTATTGGTGCCCATGTAAGCGGCTACGATAAAACACCTACTGCACTAACCGATGAGTTAAAGATAGAAGGCATTGATGTGGTTTTTGACGATGATTTGAGTTTATACCCGAAGGAAGTGGACATGGTGGTTTACACCCCGGCCATTCCTAAAGATCACAAGGGCTTGAACTTTTACCGCGATAACAACTACAACCTCAAAAAGCGCAGCGAGGTGTTGGGGATTATCTCAGCCGATCGTTTTACCATAGCGGTTGCCGGCTCGCACGGAAAAACCACGGTCAGTTCCATGATAGCCCATATTCTTACTCAATCGGGTTTTGGTTGTTCGGCATTTTTGGGCGGTATAGCCGTTAACTACAACTCCAATTACATTGAAGGCAAAAGCGATGTAGTGGTCATTGAAGCCGATGAGTTCGACCGTTCTTTCCATCGCCTGGCTTCTGATATGGCGGTGGTAACAGCGGTAGATACTGACCATTTAGATATTTACGGCACCAAGGAAGCCATTGACGAAGCTTTTATCGAATTCACGAATAAAATTTCGGAAGAAGGTTTTCTGGTTATTAAAACCCATCAGAGTATTAACGACAACTTGCCCGTGTTAGACAAAGCCTTCTATTCTTTGAATGATAAAGAGGCCGATGTGTATTGCAGCAAGTATTGGGTGGTAGATGGCGGCTACCTTTTCAACTTAAATTACTACGGCAAGGAGTTGAAAGGCTTTCGATTAAACATTGGCGGTTACCACAATATTGAAAATGCTATTGCCGCTATCACAGTGGCGCTCGAGCTAAAAATTACGGAGGGAAATATAAAAGCTGCACTTGCTTCTTTCAAAGGTATTAAGCGCAGGTTCGAAAAAGTTTTTGAAAACGAAAAGGTAACTTTCATTGACGACTACGCCCACCACCCCGAAGAGATTCGCGTGTTCTTAGAATCGGTTCGCGAAATTTATCCTAAGCGGAAAATCACAGCCGTATTTCAGCCACACTTGTTTACCCGCACCCGCGATTTAGCAGAAGGTTTCGCCAAAGCATTGAGCATAGCCGATGAAGTAGTGCTGTTAGATATTTACCCCGCCCGCGAACTTCCTATCGAGGGTGTTACCTCTCAACTTATTTTCGATAAGCTTACCTGTGCAGGTAAGTTCTCTATTCCTAAAACAGAGTTGATTTCAACTATTCAACAGTTAAACAATACAGATGTGCTGGTAACCATTGGTGCCGGTGATATTGATAAGTATCTGGATGTGATAAAAGACATCCTAAGCTCTCAGTAGTTTTCTGTCCGCTCCATTACTCACTTTCCGGCAATTCCACAATTTCTGTAAGTAACTGCGCGTTCAACACTCGTCAGGTCTTCTCACATTTGATGCAGCACTAACAGGAATCTATCCCTTATGAAAAAATTCTTGCGCATACTTAAAAAGGTTCTCACCATACTTTCGGTGCTGGGCTTTGTGGCGCTGTTTGTGGTAGTGCTTACTTCCGCAGTGCAAAAGCAAAACAGTTTGCAGTGCAAATCGCTCACCGTAAAAATCGATTACGAATCAGGCCTGGCATTTCTTACCGAGCAGGAAATAAAAGATAAACTTAACTACCTGGCAGGTGGAAATTTAATGGGCCGCACTGTTTCCGGAGTGGACTTTCATACACTGGAACAGGAAACAGAAAAGAATCCTTTTGTGCAAAATGCCGAGGTATATGTAACCCAGCAACAAGGCGTTGTAGTGGAGATTATACAAAAGCGTCCAATTCTGCGTGTAATCAACAGCGATGGTGTTAGCTACTATATCAGCGAAAAGAACGAACGCATACCACTCAATTCTACATTTACACCGCACGTAGCAGTTGCGTTAGGTAAGGTTGAAACGCATAAGGACACAAAACGCGACAGCACACTGCAAGCTGCTCTTTACAACTTAATTCAGTTTGTTCGGAAAGATGAATTCCTGAATGCTTTGGTAGATCAGGTATATGTGAACGACAATGGAGAAGTGGACATTGTTCCTGTTTCCAATATGCACACCATCCGCTTTGGTAAACCCGATGAACAGGTGGAACAAAAATTCGAACGGTTGAAAACCTTCTACAAAGAAGGGTTGAGAAAAGTGGGCTGGAATAAATACAAAACAATCAACCTGAAATACGAAAATCAGGTGGTTTGCGAAAAGAGAGATACAACGAACACACTATAAACAAATTCTATGGCGCTCGGCAACTCAAAGGAAAATCCGGTGATAGTAGGTCTTGATATTGGAACTACTAAGATTGCAGTTATTGTAGCGCAGCGCGACCGTTTCGGAAAGTTGAAAATTCTGGGAACCGGTAAAGTGCCTTCGTACGGTGTACATCGTGGCGAGGTAACCAACATAAAGCAAACCACCGAAGCTATTATACAGGCGGTAGAAGAAGCCAAAAAACAGAGCGGATACGATATAAAGAGTGTGTTTGTAGGTATTGCGGGCCAGCACATCAGCAGCAAACAAAGCCGCGATATTTATACACTCCAAAATCCCGAAGAAGAAATTACCCGCGAAGATTTAAGAACCATGGTGCAGAACATGCACCGCATAGCCTTAGAGCCGGGCGAAAGAATTATTACCGTATTGCCGCAGGAGTTTTCGGTAGATAACACGCACAACATTATTGACCCCGTGGGTATGTGCGGAAGCCGCCTGGAAGCCAACTTCCATATTATTACGGGCAAAGTAACAGCCGCGCAAAACATTAAAAAATGTGTAGAGCGCGCAGGTTTAAAAATGGCCGGATTGTTCTTAGAGCCTTTAGCTTCATCAGCCGCGGTGTTGCATAACGATGAACTGGAAGCCGGTGTAGTGTTAGTGGATATTGGCGGTGGAACCACCGATGTAGCTATCTTCAAAAACAAAATTATTCGCCACACAGCTGTTATTCCTTTTGCCGGCAACATTATTACCGATGATATTATGGAGGGTTGCAAGTTGCTTCGTCCACAGGCGGAGAAGTTGAAGACCAGCTTTGGCAGTGCCCTTCCTGACGAAACATACGAATACGAAATTATTTCTATACCCGGTATTGCCGGGCGCGACAGAAAAGAAATTTCTATGCGCACACTGGCACATATTATCAGTGCCCGCATGGAAGAAATTTTCCATGCCGTGTATTTCGAAATCAAAAGTTCGGGCTATGCTAACTCGCTGAATGCCGGCATAGTAATTACCGGTGGTGGTTCGCAGTTAAAACACCTGAAACAGTTGGTGGAATTCACTACAGGTTTATCGGCTCGTATTGGTTTCCCTACCTCGTATGTAGCAAAGGATAATAAAGACGAACTGAAGCACCCCATGTATTCAACCGGTATTGGTTTAGTGCTGGAAGGCTACAAAGAGTTTGATGATATGAAGGAAACACAACGCAGAGAATTCTTTCCTGAGTTGTTTGAAGTAGAAACTACCGAAACCGTAGTGATAGAAACTACTTATACTGCCGAGAAGGAAACTGTGCAGATAACCGAAACTTTTGAAACAGAAACACGCCATGTAGAAGAGATAATGGACGAAAATCAAAAACGAAAGCAGAAGAATCCGATTGAGAATATGATTCTGCGCTTTAAAAACTGGTTCGATGACGGGGCTGTAAACGGAGACTTTAACTAAACGTACACACAATACACTAACCAAAACCAAAATTTTATGGAACCATTTTTTCAATTCGACTTACCAAAAGAACAGTCTTCGATTATTAAAGTATTCGGAGTAGGTGGTGGCGGCAGCAACGCAGTTAACCACATGTTCGACCATGGCATTGTAGGGGTGAACTTCGTAGTGCTGAATACCGATGCGCAGGCATTGGACATGAGCCGCATTCCCAATAAAATACAATTAGGCCCTGCCCTTACACAAGGTTTAGGTGCCGGTGCCCGCCCCGAAGTGGGAGAAAAGGCAGCCGAGGAATCGCTGGAAGTAATAAAGGAACTGCTGAACAAGAACACCAAAATGGTTTTTGTAACAGCCGGTATGGGTGGCGGAACCGGAACCGGTGCAGCACCCGTTGTTGCCCGCATTGCCCGCGAAATGGGAATACTCACCGTAGGTATTGTTACCACGCCTTTCTGGTTCGAAGGCAAGTCGCGTTACAATTCGGCTATGGAGGGAATTGAAAGACTGCGCGAACAGGTAGATACCCTGCTTATCATTAACAATGATAAAATACGCGAAATGTTTGGCAACCTGAAACGCTCTGAAGCTTTCGGACATGCCAACAACATTTTAACCACTGCCGCAAAAGCTATCTCTGAAATTATTACCGTTCCCGGTGAAATAAACGTGGACTTTGCCGATGTGCAGACCGTAATGAAGAACGGAGGCTCGGCCATAATGGGTTGCGCTACTGCCGAAGGCGAAGAGCGTGCTATACTGGCCGCCCGGGGTGCTATCAACTCTCCGCTGTTAAACGACAACGACATTCGCGGAGCCAAGAAAGTACTGGTAAACATTACTACCGGTGAGCAACAGGTTACTATGGATGAAATTGGTGCTGTAATGGAATACGTGCAGGAAGCTGCCGGCAGCACCGATATTATACTTGGTACCTGCGATGATCCTTTGCATGGCGACAAACTTTCGGTAACCATTATTGCTACCGGTTTTGAAGTAGGCAAAAAGAATGTTTACACAGAGCAAAAGGTAGTGAAAGTGTATGAGCTGAATGAGAAGGCAGAGGAAGAAAAAACAACTACCACCACCGAAGTTACTGCCGATGTTCCTGCCATAACTATTACCGAGCCGGTAAAGCAGAATGAAGAAGTGGTTAAGCCGGCTGCTACATTAGAGTTAATGGAGCAAGAGGAGTTTAACCTGTTTGCCGAGTTAACTGAAACTACTGAAACAGAGAATGTGATTGAGTTTTCAGTAAGCCGCGAAGAACAGACTATTGCAGAAGAAAACACTACCGAAACTTTTACGGAAGAAACCTTTGAAGAAACCACTCCGGTTTTTCAAAATCCCGAGGAAGACTTTAAGGTATATACCGTAAAGAGTTTTGAAACGGAAACTGCTCCGCAGGAAGAAATGAGCCACAAGGCCGAAGACCGCAAAATGCGCTTAGCCAGTTTAAGCTACCGCGTAGGTCAAAAACTGAAGGTAGACGAACTGGAAAACGAGCCTGCTTACAAAAGAAAAGGGGTGGATTTAAACAATAACCAGAACTATTCCACTGCTACCGATTTTTCAAGATATACCGTGGGCAACGATGACCTCGACCGCCCCGAGATTAAAAAGAACAACTCTTTCCTGCATGATAATGTAGATTAAGATATTTCCCGCCTTTACGGGAGAAACTCTCTCTCCTTTGTTAGTGTGTCCATAAAATTCCCGGGTTCTCAGCCCGGGTTTTTTATTTGTGTACGGCTCCGTCCTTCACTGAAAAGTTTAAGAGGAGAGTGTCTTGCTGAACTCGTTTCAGCATCTCTACTTTTAACAGGGAGCCCCCGACCCAGTTCCGGGCCATAAAAACAAACTCCGAAACCTGAGCTCGCACGTATCTGCACAATAATTATCCCTGTAATTTTTTCTCGGAG